>CATGLK010000009.1 GCA_949538735.1 uncultured Clostridia bacterium | reverse complement strand
GTGTTTCTCTACTCCCTGCTGACTTTCACTAATTTCGTCCGGTTATCAGATTTTAATATTGGGTTATTGTATGTGGAGTTCCTGTTTCTTCTGCAGCTGTTGAACTTGCTGTCACTTGGACATCAGACCCTAGAGAAACTACAGGGCGCAGACGAAGGTTGCTGCTTCTATCCTCGTTGTTCGAATAGAATATATTGACACCGTTCATGTCCGTGTTAGCATAGCGCAACCCGAAGCTCGCATTGGCCGAATAGCAATTAACATAGCGCGAAGCCACCAAATAATAGGTATCATTACTTAATGCTTTTGCTCCGTCTCCATAATTTGTACCATCTATTGATATATTATAATATGTTTGTGTTGTTGTTAAATTATCTGCTTGTTTATATGACTTTTCTGTTGTTGTCCTTGTTGTTCTATCTAATTCTGCTTTATTTGTAGCTTTTATTCCGTCTTTCTTTACTTCCTCAGTATTTATTCCAGAGCCATTCTCTTTTGCATATAAATTTGGATAATATGACCTATCTTTTTTATATGTTACTGTATTATTATCTGCATTTACTTTTTCTATATAGTCATTTGCCGATAATCCTGAAACTTGGTCACTTATATACTTATTCTTTGCTGCTTTTCCTGCATCTGTTAACCAACTCTCCATGTCATCTAATGTTACACTTCTTGCTTTTATTCCATTTCTACTATATAATTTCTCGCATACATCATGCATTACATATACTCCGTTATTATATCCTGTTGCATCTTTAAAATATATACTTTGGCTTGTTGGGCTTCCTATTAAATCCATACTTCCGTCAGCATATATTCTTAATACTTGCCATTTTAAACTATCTCTAGTAATATCTGCTGTATTGCTTGTTTCCCCTGTTATATCTTCTACTAAATTATCTTTTGAATATGTTGTTTGTGACGTAGAATCAGGTTCATAATTAATATAGTCTCCTACTTTTATTCCCGTTCTATCTGCAATTATTGTTTCTTTTACAACTCCTTCACTGTCAACTTTATAAACATTTCCGTCTAATGTTACTATTATTGGGAAATCCTCACCTGTTATTGTCGCTTCTGGAATATTTTTATTAAGATTACTAATTAGCGTACTTGCGTCTAATTTCCCACTTTGGTCATAACTTCCAATTACTTCTATTTGTATTCTTTCCTTTGCGATTGCTTTTTCTGTATCTTTTTTTGCTTGTACTGCTTTTGTTAGTATTCCATTATCTCTTGTTAGTGTACTAATTGCCACTCCTGCAAGTATTAGGAGTACAATTATTGTTATTACTAGTGCAATTAATGTAATACCTTTATGCTTATTTTGTTTCATTTTATAAAAACCTCCCATCTTTTGTTTCATAAATATTATAAAACATTTTGTTTTAAGTTTCAATATAACATATTGTTTTATTTTATAATTTTTCTTATATCTATGTTATTGTTTACATATTTAATACTTTTTATGAGAAAGGAACTTAAAAATATGAAAACTCGTATAAAAAATTTAAGAGAAGACCACGACCTTACACAAAAGCAATTAAGCCAATTTCTACATATTTCTCAAGTTGCTTATTCTTATTATGAGCTTAATAAAAGAAGTATTCCTTTAGAATTATTATCTAACTTGGCTGATTATTATCACACCAGTGTCGATTATTTATTATATAGAACTGACGAAATTGCACCATACCCTAAGACAGCAGTACATTCTCCTAAAAAAGCTATTACAATATAATAAGACTATTTTTTCTCCTTATTACTTTAAGGAGTTTTTTACATTCTTTCATATTTTATTACTAATTTCTTGTTTCTTGAATAACATTAAATTAATGGCAATATATTCATCAAATATTTTCTGATTATTTTACTTTTTTCTATTTTTTTCGACAAAAAATATGATATAATAAAATGGAGAGTTTACAAAGGAGAGTTTATATGAGCATCAAAGAAAAAGATAAAGAAACAACAACAGTACAAAAGAAAAAAGTAAACAGCATACTAGCCACACCAGAAGATAATACTAGCGTTGAACAAGAAAAACAAGAAGAAACAACTAGTTTAATTGCTGAACAACCAAAAAATTTTGTACCAATAAATAATAATAAAGAAAATAAAAAATCTATGTCACTTTTAGCAATTTTAGTAGGAATTATAATTACAATTTTGCTTACAGTTACACTAATATTTGTAGTTTATAACACAATAAATCAAAATATACTATCAGGTGTTTCCGTAAAAGGCCTTGATGTCTCTGGATTGAGTACATCAGATGCACAATATCAATTGGACAATTATTTTTCATCACAAATACCTGATGAAATTACACTTAAACATGGAGAGTTTGAAACTACTATTTCAACTTCTCAAATAAATGCCAAATTTGATACAAAGACTGCTACAAACAGCGCTTTTAAAGTAGGCAGAAATGGTAACTTTTTAGAAAATAATTTTTATGCACTTTCTGCAATGTTCGGAACTGAAATCAATATTGAACCTATTTTAAAAATTGACAAAAATCAGCTTTCTAAAAACTTAGAAGATATATCTGCTCAATTGCCTGATACAGTAACTGAGAGTAGCTATTACATAGAAGGAAGCAACTTAATTATCACTGCTGGTAAAGACGGAAATGTAGTTGATGTAGAAGCTAGCATAGAAGCTATTAAAACTGCTATATCTGACTTTTCCGCAAATAACGGGCCTGTTGAGTTAGTTGTAAAAACGCAATCGCCAAAAGACATCGACATAGATAGTATTTATAATGAAGTTAAAAAAGATCCAAAAGACGCTTATTATACAAGAGAACCTTTCACGATTTATCCGTCTGAAAATGGTATAGATTTCAAGATTTCAATTGATGAAGCAAAAGCAATGGTGGGAGCTAAAAATTCAAGTGAGTATACAATTCCTTTGAATATTATAAGACCTAATGTTACAACAAATATGATAGGAACAGAAGCTTTTCCAGACTTGCTATCAACATTTTCTACTAAATATGTGGCAAGCAATAGAAACAGAAGTACAAATTTAATGTTGGCTGGAAATAAAATAAATGGAACTGTTTTAATGCCTGGAGAAACATTTTCTTACAATAAAGTAGTTGGAGCTAGAACTATTGCAGCAGGCTACAAAGAAGCTCCTATATATGTAAATGGTAAAGAAGTTGATGGATTGGGTGGCGGAATTTGCCAAGTTACAAGTACTTTATACAATGCCGTTGTTTTCGCCAATTTGGAAATAGTTCAAAGGACAAATCATCAATTTATACCAAGCTATGTTCCAGCAAGTAGAGACGCTACTGTTGTTTATGGGCTTACTGATTTTCAATTTAAAAATAATAGAAATTATCCAATAAAAATAGTTTGCTCTGTTGCAAATGGCATTGCAAATGTTCAAATATTTGGTATGAAACAAGAAGATGATTGTCAAGTGGAAATTTCTGCTTATCAAACTGGAAAAACTGCAAATGCTATATATGCCGAAGCTTATAAAATTTTAAAACGTAATGGTGTGGTTGTTGGCAGAGAATTATTATCAAAAGATACTTATAAGAGACATTAATAGTTTGGGTGTTTTTGGGGACAGACCTTAAAAACACCCTTGCTTTTTAGAAAATTAATAAAATGTTATTGTATAGCTAAAAGGGTGTTTTTAAGGACTGTCCCCAAAAACACCTTTTCATATTTACATTGTTAAAGTTCCATTTGGTGTGTTAGTAATCATTAATATATCTTCTTCTCTTCCATTTTCAGCATTTATATATACCAAAAATTCTCTATCATCAACTTTTCCTTTAAATTCATAGCAAAGAATTTCGCTTTTCCACTCTGTTGGAATTACAGCCAAGCCTTCACTCATTATCTCCAAGTTTTTATTTAAAGTAGATTTGGCTTTTTCTGCTGATATTTTCACTTTGCTCGTATCTCTTTGCGTGTGATTATTTAGATATCCTGTTGTTTCCATTCCTAGAACTTCCCCATTATCTAGTGCTACTTTTACTTTTATTAAATCTGGATACATTATTACGTCATTTTGTGAATATGCGTAATTTATTGTAACTACTCCCTCTTGTTTTAGGTAATACGTTTCTTTCATTGAAGGAAAGCCTTTGCTTTCTAAAAATTCTTTTGCTTTTTTATCCGCTTCTTCTTGTGAAATTGTTTCGGCACTTACTTCTCTGTTCGTGTTCATAGATACTATATGCCCACCTTTTTTTGATATTGATATATTCATTGTTTCGCCATTTTTATTTGTAATTGAAAAATCGTATACAGGAATTGTTGCATTTTCTGAAAATCCTAAGTTTGATGTTTCTTTTATGTTGTCTTTTCCTACAAATTCCTCTGCTTTTTGTCTCGCTTGATTTTCATCAATGTCTTCTCCTGTAAGTCCTTTTTTCTCTTGACCTGTTAAGTGTTCTGAGAATGCACCGTCATATATTAATCCTGAATATTCGTGGAAGTTTTCTTCTAAGTTAGAAAAGCTTTCTTTTGATATATTATCTACTTGTTGTGCAAATGCTATTGTTCCTTTTTTTGTTAATTCTCCCCATTCAAATCTTCCTGAGTTTAGGTCTTCCGATAATTGATTTAGTGTATTTTCTAGTTCTACACTGTATGTGTGTAGTTCTTTTAGATTTTTGAAGTCTTCTTCTGTTAGTTCTTCGTTATAAATGTTTTTTCTTGATAAACTATAACTATAATCACTTACTTGGTTTAAGAACTTTTCAGTATTTTCTAGCTCTTGACTTTCAATTGGTAGCATACTTAAATAGCTTTGTGCTAAGTTTGCTTCTCTCCATAAGTGTGTTAATGTTTCTGCTCCGTGCTCTGGTGTTGATGATATCATCGCTTTTGCTAAGTATGTTTCTACATCTTCAATATAGTCTACTAATTCATAAAATGACCTATTGTAACTATTTTCTGATGCTTGTCTATATTCTCTTTGTTTTTGATATAACATAAATCCTAAGGCTGCTACTATTATTAGTAACACACATATTACACTTAGCATATGCCCTTTTTTTAATCTATTCTTCCAATCAATTAATTTATTCATATTTTTAGTTTCCTTATTTATATATTTAGGTTTTTAAATCGGTTTCACCTATAAACCCTCAAATTTATTTACAAAATCTGTGTTTTCCTATTGTTTTTACAAGTGGCCTTGACCAAATCCATTTATTAGTTGCAGTTGCAGGGTTGAAATAGTATACGCATCCACCTGTTGGGTCCCAACCATTTTGGGCATCTTGCGCTGCTTTATAAACTGTTGATCCCTCTGCTATTGGCTGATTTATTTGTCCATCAGCTACTGCTGTGAATGCTCCTGATTGATATATAACTCCTGAAATTGAATTTGGAAATCTTGAATCTTTTACCCTATTTAATATAACAGCTCCAACTGCCACTTGCCCTTCATATGGCTCTCCTCTAGCTTCTCCGTTTATTGCTCTTGCCATTAATTGTATATCTGATGTTTTAGCACTTGCTGCATAACTTGAGTTATTACTACTTTCTGTGTTGCATAAAATTATTATAGTTGTTGTTGTTATAATTAAAATTGTAAATAAAAATAATATTTTTAATAAATTTTTCAAACTATCACCTTTTTCTTTTTTTATTTATTTTGTATTATTTTATAAAAAAATATTCCATTTTTTGAATTTTTTTTAATAATATGTTAGAATAGGCTTGAAATTATAAAAAGAGATTTTAAATTTTGCTTAGCTTAATTTTATCTCTAATTGAAAGGAATTTATTTAATATGAAAGTTTTAGTTTTTTATGCTTCTTATGGCGGTGGACATTTAAATGCCGCGAAGTCAATTCAAAACTGCATTATAGAAAATTATAAAGATATAGATGTTGAACTAATTGATTGTATGAAATATGTAAATAAAACTATCGAAAAAGTTACAACAGCAGCTTATAGAGAAATGGCAAAAAAAATGCCTTGGGCTTGGGGAAGAATTTATTCTGACTCACAAAAAGGCCCTTTAGCACATATATCATCTAGGTCTAATAAAATTATGGCAATCAAGTTGTTAAAATTATTACGAGAAAAACAAGCAGATTTAATAATATCTACACATCCCTTTGGTAGTCAAATGTGCAGTTATTTGAAAAGAAAAGGCAAAATAACAAGCAAAATTGCAACAATAATGACAGACTTTGCTCCACACGACCAGTGGCTTGTAGGACATGATTTTACTGATTATTTTTTTGTTGCACATAATAAAATGAAAGATTATTTGATTAGTAAAGGCGTTGGTGAAAATAAAATCTTTGCAACAGGAATACCTATATCAGATAGGTTTTTGAAACATTATGATAGAAAAGAAATATTAGAAAGGTACGAATTATCTGAGAATAAAAAAACAGTTTTATTTTTTGGCGGTGGTGAATTTGGCTTAGGGAAAACTAGAACAGCACAAATTTTCGAAAACTTTGTACAAGAAAATGCCAATATTCAAATTGTTGCAATTGCAGGTAGAAATCCTAAAATGAAAGAAAGATTTCAGGAAATAGTAAACGAAAACGGAAAACAAAATTCTGTTAAAATTCTAGAATATACAAACGAAGTACCTGAATTAATGAGCATAGCAGACTTGGTAGTAACTAAACCTGGCGGTCTTACAACATCTGAAAGTTTAGCATCTCACTTGCCTATGGTTGTTATTAATCCAATTCCTGGTCAAGAAGAAGAAAATGCTGAATTTTTGGAAAGTAAAGGAATTGCAATTTGGATTAAAAAATCCGATAATAGCAAAACTGTTATCCACAATTTGTTAAATGATAGTGGAAAACTTGCGTCTATGAAAGAAAATACCGCTCTTTTAGCTAGACCTAATTCAACTTATGAAATTTGCAAAACTTTATTGAAATAAAACTTTTTGGGACAGGTCAAAAAAGTCTGCGAGCGAAATTTTTTTGACCTGTCCCAAAAAATCCACAAATAAAAAAATTCGCCAAAAAGGTCCGTCCTCTTTGGCATGTTTTTTAAATTTCTCTTCTTCCTTCTAATGCTTTAGTCAAAGTAATTTCATCTGTATACTCTAAATCCCCACCAACAGGAATTCCATGAGCTATTCTAGTTACAGATACTCCCAATGGTTTTATCAATTTAGACAAATACATAGCTGTTGCTTCGCCTTCAACCCTAGGGTTTGTTGCAAGTATTACTTCTTTTACTGGATTTTCTTGGTCCATTAGTCTTGAAAGCAATTCTTTTATTTTTATATCGTCTGGTCCTACTCCATTCATCGGAGATATTGAACCATGCAATACGTGATATACACCTTTAAATTCGTGTGTTTTTTCCATTGCGATAACATCTCTTACATCTTCTACTACACATATTATGCTTTGGTCTCTTTTAGGGTTTCCGCAGATAATACATGGGTCTGTGTCTGAGATATTATAGCATTTGCTACAATATTTTAGGTTCTTTTTTGCATTTACTATTGAAGAAATAAATTCGTTTGTTTCTTCTTCTGATGCATTTAGCATATGAAATGCTAGTCTTGCTGCTGTTTTGTGTCCTATGCTTGGTAGTCTTTCAAAGCTTTCTATTAATTTTTCTATTGATGGTGAATATAATGACATTTCTACTTCCTCCGCAACTAACTAGCTATTTATTACATAAGTCCTGGTATGTTGAATTTTCCAAGTGAATCTGCTTGTGCAGAGTCTACTTTTCTTAATGCTTCATTTACACATGTTAGCATTAAATCTTCTAACATTTCTACATCTTCTGGGTCTACTACTTCTGGTTTTATTTTTATTTCCTTTATCATTTTTTCTCCAGAAACTTTTACACTTATTGCTCCGCCACCTGCTGATGCTTCAAATTCTTTGCTTGCTAATTCTGTTTGTGATTTTTCCATTTCTGCTTGCATTTTTTTTGCTTCTTTCATTAAGCTGTTTATATTCATTCCGCCAAATCCTCCCATACCTCCTGGGAATCCACCTCTTTTTGCCATTTTATTTTCCTCCTTTATAAATTAAATTGTATTTTTGCATAATTCAAATCGCACATTTAGGCAATTTACTAATTATATAATATTAAATGGTATATCAGATTGATTTGCTAAGTTTTGCAATGTTTCTTCTTGTGAAATTTGATGTACCAGATTATTTTTTTCTATATATTTTATTTGCATTTCTTTTCCGCATGCAATTGAAACTAAATTTGATATTTCCCTTATGTTTTCTTGTTTTTCTAGCACTGTCTTTCCAAAAGAAGTCATTCCATTTGGAAATTCAATTCCAACTGTCATATCATTAATTTCCTTTGCTTTTGTACCAAGCAGATTAGTATATAATACTATTTTTCCACTTTGCTTTAAATCTGTTATAATTTGTGGCCAGTACTCTTCTGATTTATTTGAAAAATTCTTAGGTGTTTGCGCCTTTGCTGCTCTTGCAACAACATTATTGCCTGTATTGTTTCGTGGTGGTTGTTGTGTAACTCTTGGGGCTTGTGGCACCGCACTTGTTTGTACTGCCACACCTGCACCTACTGCAAGATTTCCACTCTTCAAATATTTTTCTATTTTATCTATTCTTTCTGATAAATTATCTTCTGTTTCTGCTTGTTTATTACACATTTTTATTATTCCTGCCTGGAATATAATTGTTTTTTGTGTTGAAAACTTGATGTCATTTTCTAAATTTGATAATTTGTATATTATATCTATTAGTTTTTCTTTTGACGCTTTTTGTGCAATTTCTTCTATTTGTTTTAGTTCGTCTTGGCTATATAAATCAAGTTTTTTTGATGTTTTATACACTAAAATGTCTTTTGTGTATTTTATCATTTCCCATAATAAATTTACTATGTCTTTTCCTTCGTTTAGCACTATATCTAAGTTTTCCAATACTTTGTCTATATCGTAGTCTATAATTGCTTCTGTTATATTGTGTATATATGTTATTTTTGGAATTCCTACTAAGTCTTTTATTTTATCTTCGTCAATTTTATTTTCTCCGTCTTGTACACATCTTTCTAAAATTGATAATGCGTCTCTCATTGCTCCGTCTGCTAGTGTTGCTATTATATTCATCGCTTCTTTTGTGATTTCTATATCGCTTCTTTGGCAGACAATTTCTAGCCTTTTTATTATACTTGCATTTGATAATCTTTTAAAATCAAACCTTTGACATCTTGATAAAATTGTTGCAGGTAATTTCTGTGGTTCTGTTGTTGCTAAAATAAATTTAACGTGTTCTGGTGGCTCTTCTAGTGTTTTTAGTAACGCGTTAAATGCTCCTGTTGATAGCATATGAACTTCGTCTATGATATATACTCTGTATTTTGCTTTTGTTGGCAAAAAGTTTACTTCTTCGCGAATAGCTCTAATATCTTCTACACTATTGTTTGAAGCTGCGTCCATTTCAACTATATCTGTAAGTGAACCATTTATTGCTCCTTTACAGATTTCGCATTCATTACATGGTTCTCCATCTTTTGGATTTAAACAGTTTATTGCTCTTGCTAACACTTTTGCTGCTGATGTCTTTCCGGTTCCCCTTCCACCGTTTAGTAAATATGCGTGCCCTACTCTTCCTGCTATTATTTGATTTCTTAGTGTTTTTGTTATGTGTTCTTGCCCAACTATTTCTTCAAATGTTAGTGGTCTAAATTTTCTGTAAAGTGCTGTGTACCCCATTTTATCACATCCCTATACTATAAAAAATGGTAGATGCTTTAATCTCTCTATGGAAAGCATCCCACATAAAGATAGACTACTTATTGCTGCTTCCTTCCGGACCTGACAAGATTCATAGGTCTTTATTGGTATACTCTCCATACAAAGATTAAGCACTTACCATTTGTATTATATAATGAATTTTATATTTAATCAAGTAAAAAATATAATTTTTAGATATTTTTAATTCTCTTAAAAATTACGTCTTTTAAATCTGTAATTTCTATGGCTGATTTGCCATTTTCTATAATCCCTTCAACTGGCATATCCACTGCAACTGATGCTTTATATTCTTTCCCTGATTGTATTTTTATATTTAAATCAAAAGTGATTTTTGCTTTCATGCTTTCTTCTGTTTTTTGAGCATTTTTTAATAACTGGCTATGGTCAATAACTTCTTCATTTGAAGCATATTCGGCTATATTATTATTAGCACATCTGAAAATTATTACTCCACCTTGATTTCCTATTTTTAGATTTTTGAAATCTGTCTCCATTGCTCCTTCATATTCTATGTTTTCCACTAAATTTTCTTCACTGTTGCTGAATGTTGTTCCTTTTTCGTTTGTATTTGGTCTGTAAAAACTTATTGTTCCGCTTTCTTCTTGTTTTTCAATCTTGATGTTATCAATTAAAATACTTTTTATTGCTTCTTGTTCTTTATAGTTTTTATTTTTTTCTATATATAAGTATATGTCAGCATTTTGGTTTATGTTGAATGCCCATTTGTTCTCTCCTGCTTCTTTTTCTGTTCCTTCTGCTGAATTTATTAGTATTATTTTGCTTAGGTTGAATGGCATATTTGTTTCGCCTTCTACGCTGTATTTTAGTACTGTTATTCCCAAGAAAAATAGCATGGTTGCTACTATTATAATTATTACACAAGTATGAAATGATTTTTTTCCTACAATATGTTTTATTTTTTCTTTCATTTATTTTCTCCTTGAATTATTTTTTCTTTATTTTTCTTAACATTTTAAAAAAATTTTTAAGCATTGTTTCACATTCTTCTTGCATAATTCCTTTTTCTATTTCTACTTTGTGATTGAAAGTATAATCTTCAAATAGGTTTAAAACAGAACCTGCTGCTCCTGTTTTTTCGTCCAATGCTCCTATATATACTTTTCTTATTCTTGAATTTATTATCGCTCCTGCACACATTGAACATGGTTCTAGTGTTACATACATATCGCAGTCTATTAATCGCCAGTTGTTTAGTTTTTTACTTGCTTTTTGTATTGCTAGTATTTCTGCGTGTTTTGTTGTGTCATATTTGGTTTCTTTTAGGTTGTGTGCTCTTGCTATTATTTTTCCTTCTTTTACTATAACTGCTCCTACTGGTACTTCTAATTTGTCATATGCTTTTTTTGCTTCTTTTAGAGCTTCTTTCATGTATTTTTCTTCCACGTTTTATCCCTTTCTTGAAAAAGCAAAAGACTAGAGTTAGCGGCTCTAGCCTTTTTTCACCTTCCTTATGGTATGCCCAGAGGGACTCGAACCCCCATCGGTCGCTTAGGAGGCGACTGCTCTATCCTGCTGAGCTATGAGCATGTATTGCCTTTCTCCAAAAATATATTACTCTATTTTTGGAGTTTTGTCAACTCTGTAACATATCAACTATTGACATAAGATTTATAGTTTAGTATGATACTCTTATCAAAAAGGAGGGGAAAATAATATGGAAAACAAAGAAATAGCAACAGTTAGAAAAATAACTGGAGAATTAATTGGAGGATTTTTTCTTTATGGAATATTATTTGGTATACTTTATAATATAGTATATTCATTTATAGTACTTGCACTACCATCAGCATCAAAACTTCTAATAGCATTTATAGCAATTATCCTTCAAGGATTAGCTGTATTTTGTATATGGAGATGTAGTATTTCTACCACATTTAAAAAAAGAGCAATTGACAGAAATGATGTATCAACAGTAATTAGAAATCTTTTAATTTTCACAGTAATTGTTTGTATTGTTAGTGGATTTTTTAATTTTTATGATGCAAATAAAAAGTTCGACGAAGCTATTAGTTCAAGTGCAGAATTACAAATACATGACCACTTTGCAAACTCTCTATATAGTAAAAACCAAAAAGCACAATACGAAGCAGAAAAAGAAAAAGCTCTTAACGAAGCAAAAGCTGAACTTACTACATATCTTATAGTTTTAGAAATTGGGCTATTAATAGTTTATCTAGGAGTTGTACCTTTACAAAAAAAATCGATTTTAAAACATGCTGTATAATAGCTAACTTATGACTAGTAACAAATTCATTGTTATTAGTCTTTTTTTGTGCTCTACACTTGACACATCTGTTATAATAAGATATAGAAATTTAAACTCAAACAAAGAAAGGAACAAATAAAAATGCAAAAAATACTAAGTCATATGAGAAAAGCAATAGAAGAATACAAAATGATAGAAGAAGGAGACAAAATTGCAGTATGCCTATCAGGAGGAAAAGACTCTATCACTATGTTACATGGATTTAAAGCATTACAAAGATTTTACCCTAAAAAATTCGAAATTATAGCAATAAGCATAGACCCTGGATTTGAATTTTTTGATACAAAACTTTTACAAGAAATCTGTGATGACTTAGGCATTCCATTGTTTATAGAACAAAGTCATACACAAGAAATCGTTTTTGACATAAGAAAAGAAAAAAATCCATGTTCTTTATGTGCAAACTTACGTAGGGGAATTATCAATTCTGTGGCAATTAGAGAAGGTTGCAACAAAATTGCATTAGGTCATAATCAAGATGATGTATTAGAAACTTTTTTGTTGAATTTATTATACACTGGAAGCATAAATACTTTTGCACCTGTTAGTTATATGGATAGAAGTAAAATTACTTTAATTCGTCCATTTATATATACAACTGAAAAAGATACCAGGGGATTTATTAAAAGACACAACCTTCCTGTCATGCCTAAGGCTTGTCCTATGGATGGTACTTCTAAGAGAGAAAGCATGAAACAACAAATATTTTTGTGGCAAAAAGATATCCCTATGATACGTGCTAATTTATTTGGAGCTATCCAACGCAATATTCCTGGCTGGGAGAAATAAAAAAATTGCCAAAAAGGTCCGTCCCTTTTGGCAATTTTTCTATTTCACAATGGCTACCATTGCTTGTTTTAATTTTTCTAATTTTTCTGTTGCATCTTCATTTGATGTTCCTTTAACACCCATATACAATTTGATTTTTGGTTCTGTTCCAGAAGGTCTTACACAGCACCAAGCATCATCTTCTAGTGCATAGTATAACACATTTGATGTTGGTAATCCTGTTTTTGTAATTTCTCCTGTTTGCATATCTTTTACAATGTCTTCTTTTATATCTTTAAATGTCAATACTTTGTAGTCCCCTATTTCTTCTACTAAATTGTTTCTCATATTTGTCATCATTTCTTGAATTTTCTTTGCTCCGTCTGCACCTTCTAATACTATTGATACTTGTGTTTCTTTATAGTATCCATATTTTTTGTATATGTCTTGCATTGCGTCCCATAGTGTTTTTCCTTGTTCTTTATAGTAACATGCTGCTTCGCAAAGTGCCATTACTGCTGCAATTCCGTCTTTGTCTCTTGCGTAATCTCCTATTAGGCAACCATAACTTTCTTCATATCCAAATACATATGTGTTGCTTTTTGTTTCTTCTGCTTTTCTCATAACTGCTCCTATGTTTTTGAATCCTGTTAGTACTTCTTTGCAGTCAAGTTCATAGTATTTGCTGATTGCTTTTGCTAATTCTGATGATACTATTGTTGTTATAAGCATTCCGTCTTTTGGTAATATTCCTTTTTCTTTCATTTGTGATATTCTATATTCTGCAATTAGTAATGCTGACATATTTCCTGAGTATTCCATATATTCCCCAGTTTTTGTGTCTTTTGCAAATATTCCTAAACGGTCTGCGTCTGGGTCTGTTGCAAGTACTACGTCTGCATCTACTTTTTTTGCTAGTTCTAATGCTAGTTTGAATGCTTTTGGGTCTTCTGGATTTGGATAGTCAACTGTTGGAAAGTTTCCGTCTGGTTCTTTTTGTTCTGGCACTACATATACATTTGCTAATCCTATTTCTTTTAGAAGTCTTTCTGCTATTGTGTTTCCTGTTCCGTGTAATGGTGTATATACAACTTTTAAGTCTTTTCCTTGTTTTCTTACTATTTCTGGATTTAATACTTTGCTTTTTAATATTTCTAAGTATTTATCGTCCATATCTGTTTTTATAACATTAAATAAACCTTTTTCTTCCGCTTCTTTTCTTGTCATTTCTTTTATTTCATTATAGCTTGTTATGGTTTTTACTTTTTCAATTATTTCTTTGTCTCTTGGAGCTATTATTTGTGCACCGTCATTCCAGTACGCTTTATATCCATTGTATTTTGGTGGATTATGACTTGCTGTTATCATAACTCCTGCTGTACAGCCTAACTCTCTTACTGCAAATGATAATTCTGGCACTGGTCTTAGGCTTTCAAATACATATGTCTTTATTCCATTTGCATTTAGTATTAATGCTGTTTGCTCACTGAATTCTTTTGACATTCTTCTAGAGTCATAACTAATTGCTACTCCTTGGTCTTGTGTTCCTTGTTCTAATATATAGTTTGCTAATCCTTGTGTTGCTTTTCCTACTGTGTATTTGTTCATACGGTTTGTTCCAGCTCCAATTACTCCACGTAATCCTGCTGTTCCAAATTCTAATTCTTTATAAAATCTGTCTTCTATTTCTTTTTCATCGTCTTTTATTTCTAACAATTCTTTTCTTGTTTCTTCGTCAAATTCTGAACTTTCACACCATTTTTTGTACTCTTTTAAATATTCCATATATATACCTCATTTCTCTTTGGGGCATTTGAGACATTCTCTTTTTGCTCCATTTTTTATTTTATAATATTAAAATATATTAACAAACTTTTATTATATTAGTATAAGTGATAAAATTCTTGATATAATTTTCTTGCTGTTCTAGGGCAGTCTACTCCTGCAGAATCTGCATTTTTTACAGGCGCAAATTCTTCTTCTCTTTTTACTCTTAGAACTGCCATTTCGTCAACTTCTCCGAATGCGTCAAATAAAAATGCTTCAAATTTATACGCATTTGGTGAGTCTGGCACAACTATATTTCCGTCTTTGTCCATATATGTTGCTTTTTTATATGCTAAATGATATGGTAATGGATTTGCTCCCATTCTTTCTATTGCTGTTATATTAAATAGATTACTTAATATATGAGATTCTCCATATAATAATTCCCCATTTTCGTCTGTTGCATTTGCCATTTCATCTGTTATTTCTGTATATTCTATTACATTTGGTTTTCCGTTTTTCTTGCAAAATACTCCAACCTTTTCTTTTGGATTTGCTTTTACTATTGATTTACAAGCTACTGTTACCTTTTTATCTTCTGCTATTCCCATAAGTACTGGGTCTACCATTTTTATTAAACAATTATCTACACCTGCTATAAATACCCACTCTATACCCATTTCTTTCATTTTGTCAATCATACCATTTTTTACTAAAGCCTCGTATGTTCCACCATGACCGTCTGCCGCAAGTTTTATTAGTCCGTCTTCTCCTATTAGTATTTTTCCCTCTGTGTCCATCATTGGAAGTTCACCTTGATTAAAGAAAAATATATTTCTGTCTTTTTGATATCCAAAGAATTTGTTCTTTTTGAAAAATTCTACTGTTTCTTCATTATTTTGTCTGCTTGTCATTATGAACCATGGTATTGTTACATCATATTTCTTTGCTTCTGCTTTAATTCCGTCACATAATAATTCAAATAATGATTTGTGTGAGTCTAATCCGATATCATATGTTCCTTTTGGCCCGTCATGACCTAATCTTGTGCCTTGGCCTCCTGCCATTGTCACTACCGCTAATTTTCCTGCTTTTATTTCTTTTTTTCCGATTGCTTCATAATATTTGTATTGATCATTTAGTTTATATTTGTCTAGGTATTCGATTGGTGTTATTTCATCTTTTTGATTTTTTTCTTCTGCTTTTTCTGTTTTTTGGTATAAACTGTGCATTAATTCAAAGTCTATATTTTTTATTTCTTTTAATAATTCTTTTTTGTGGGCATCATCTAAATTTTCATAGTGATTTAAAAGGTGTTCTTGTCCATATTTTTTCAAAATAGCTTTTATTTCTTCTAATTCCATTTTTAAAGTCTCCTTTTCTTCTTTATAATGCTACTTTTTTAGTTTTACCTTATTTATATACTATTTATTCAAAAATATCAACCTTTTAATTATATTTTTTGTATTTGTTTTTCTCCTGTTGTACCTAAAACAACATTATAATTGTCCATAATTTCGTCCAAATTATCAGAAATTTCCTCTAAATCATAACAATCAATTAATTTTACTTTTTCATTTTCTTTTGTCCATTTTTCTATATTTTCGTTTATGTTTTTTATATAATTTTCTTTTCCTTTTATAAATATTGTTGTTTCTTTTTTATCTTCCACTGCTTTTTTTACGTTTTTTATTTTACTTAAATCGTCATTTTTCCAATTAATATCTAATATTTTTGCTTTTTTCTCTTCTTTTAAATTTATTTTTGAAATTACTGTATTTATTGTTTCTTCTAAATTATTTTCTGTTAAAACTATTACTTGTTTATTTTCCTCTATTTGCTTATTTATATATGGTAAACTTATCATTTCAAAATGATAATCGCTTGCATAGAATGCACATATTTTTTCTTTAGTTTCTTGTTCTTTATTCATTTGAAATTTCTCCCTTTTTTAATATATAAGCTATACGGAAATGAAGAATTCCGCTCTTCGGCTTACTGGTAAATTTTACCATTTTATTTCAAATATGTCAATTATATTTCAAAAAAATTTATCGACATTTTTCGCAAACATTTCTATTTTTGTATAAATATTCTCTAAATTGGTAATAATTAAGTTAAAGAATATTTTAGAAAAAAAGTTTTTAGGAGGTAACTTATGAAAAAAATATTAAATTTATTTAAAAATTCCAAAGTAAGAATGTTTATAATTTTAAGTTTCTTACTATTTATATATACAAGTATTTGTGCCTTTTCTTATGCGGAAAATGTATCAACTGATATTGCAAATAGCGTTTTTAGATTACACGTTTTAGCCAACAGTGATAGTGACGAAGACCAAACATTAAAATATAAAGTTCGTGACAATTTACTTAAATATATGAACGAAATTTGTGCAAATTGTACAACTAAACAAGAAGCAATTTCAAAAGTTTACGAATATCAAGATAATTTTAAGCAAATTGCTTTAGATACTATTAGAGCTGAAGGTTATTCTTATGATGTAAATATGAATATTGGTAATTTTGAATTTCCTACAAAAGAATATGGCGATATTTCTTTACCTGCTGGGTTTTATGATGCTTTAAGGGTAGAAATTGGAGAAGCTAAGGGAAGAAATTGGTGGTGTGTAATGTTTCCACCTTTGTGTTTTGTTGATATCAGCTCAGGTGTAGTTCCAGATGAGTCAAAAGAAATGCTTGAAAACAACTTATCAGAAGAAGAATTTGCTTTAGTTTCTGAAAACTCAGACCCAAAAATTCAATTTAAATTTAAGTTATTAGAATTTTTTACCGGAAATGGTATAATTACTGCAAAAAAATAGTTGCAAACATTTTAACTTTATGTTATATTGAGTGAGATGACTATAGTACTGGAGGTAATATAATTGGAAAAACTAGTAGTAAAAGGACCTACTCCTTTAAAAGGAGAAGTAACAATAAGTGGAGCAAAAAACGCAGCAGTAGCAATTTTACCCGCAACTTTATTAATAGATGGCGTTTGTACCATTGAAAACTTACCTAATATAAGTGATATAAAAATATCTTGCGAGATCTTAGAAAAATTAGGTGCAAAAATAACTTGGAATAATAAAAATAGTATTACAATAGATACTACTAATATAAATACAACAAAAGCTCCATTAGATTTAACAAGCAAATTCAGAGCTTCTTACTATCTAATTGGTGCAATGTTAAGTAGAAAAGGCGAAATTGAAGTTGGTATGCCTGGTGGATGCAAATTAGGTGCAAGACCTATTGACCAACATATAAAAGGATTTGAAAGATTAGGAGCAACTGTAACTGTTGAAAAAGGTACAATCTCTGCAAAAGCTAAAAAGCTAACAGGAAATTCTATATATATGGATATTGTTTCTGTTGGTGCTACAATTAATGTTATGCTTTCAGCAGTTTTAGCAAAAGGAACTACTACAATAGACAATGCCGCTAAAGAGCCACACATTGTTGACGTTGCAAACTTCTTAAACACTATGGGTGCAGATATAAGAGGTGCTGGAACAGATATGATTAAAATAAATGGTGTTGAAAAACTTAGCGGAAATGCTACATATTCTGTCGTTCCTGACCAAATTGAAGCTGGTACTTTTATGTTAGCAGCAGTTGCAACAAGAGGAGACATCACTTTAAAAAATTGTATAACAAAGCACTTGGAATCAATAACAGCTAAAATAATTGAAGTTGGTGGAAAAGTAGAAAATCACGGAGATAGCATTAGAGTATGGTGTAACCAAAGACCACAAAAAGCAAATATAAAAACTCTTCCTTACCCTGGATTTCCAACAGACTTACAACCACAAATGGGAGTTGTTTTATCTATTGCTGACGGTGCTAGCATAATAAACGAAAGTATATGGGAATCAAGATTTCAATATACAGACGAATTGAACAAAATGGGTGCTAAAATAACAGCTCAAGGAAAAACCGCCTTTTTCGAAGGTGTTAAAAAACTATCTGGTGCACCAGTTTATTCAACAGATTTAAGAGCAGGTGCTGCATTAGTAATTGCAGGAACAGTAGCTAATGGCTCAACTGAAATTTATAATCTAGAACACATAGACAGAGGCTATGAGAACATAGAAGAAAAATTCAGAAAACTTGGAGCAAAAATCGAAAGAGTAACAGAATAATATTAAAACCAAAGAAAGAAGAAATAACCATGTTAAACTTTTGTAGTCTTTACAGTGGTAGCAGTGGAAATAGTCTCTTTGTAGAAACAGATAATACAAAATTGTTAGTTGATGCAGGTGTCAGTTGTAAAAAAATTGAATCTGCATTAACTGATATTAACGTTAACCCTAGTGAATTAGCCGGAATACTTGTAACACATGAACATATTGACCATGTACAATCACTTGGAACACTTTCAAAAAAATTTGATTTACCTGTATTCGTTAATCAAGAAACCTTAGACGCTATGCCAAAACAAAAAGATAAAATATCAGAAAACAACATAAAACTTTTTAAAGTAAGTGAAAAATTTGAAATTGGTGATTTATTAATTAATCCTTTTTCAATTCCACACGACGCCGCAAATCCTTGCGGATTTAATATTTGTAGCGATAAAAAGAAATTAAGCATCGCAACAGATATTGGACATATGACAAACGATATACTAAGAAACTTAGAAGAAAGCTTATTTGTAATGTTAGAATCTAACTATGACCCTGAAGTGCTTAGATGTTCACGTTATCCATTTCACTTAAAATCTAGAATTGCTGGAAACTTCGGACATCTACCAAACGAAATGGCTGGGAAAACAATTTCCCATCTTTTGAAATCTGGCTTAAAAACAGCTATGCTTGGTCATTTAAGTAAAGAAAGCAATTTCCCAGAATTAGCTTATCAAACTGTTTTAGATGAATTAATTTCTAACAATTATGATGAAAATAGTTTATCACTTAGTGTCGCATCAAGAGATGTACATAGCAAAATAATTAAACTTTAAGAACATTGGGACATTTGGGGACGTTTCCTTTTGGACATTTTGTCCATTTTGGAACACATCTCTTTTAACTATTAAGGAGTAAAAAATGTTAAATATTAATATTG
The DNA here is from genome assembly GCA_949538735.1 of uncultured Clostridia bacterium. Lineage (GTDB taxonomy): Bacteria > Bacillota > Clostridia > TANB77 > CAG-508 > CAG-269. Next base: position 49,285 of record CATGLK010000009.1, on the reverse strand, counting down.
TATGTGTAGGAAAAATCAAAGAAAAATATCTAAAAGATGCTATTGATGAGTATTCTAAAAGACTTTCTAGATATTGCAAATTAACAATTACAGAATTACCTGATGAAAAAATTCCTGATAAATTGAATTCTAGTTTAGAAAATGAAATTAAAGAAAAAGAATGTACTAAAATTTTAAGTCATATAAAAAAGGATAGCTTTGTTGTTGCCTTAGACTTAAAAGGAACTCAATTTTCTTCTGAAGAATTTTCTAGCAAAATAGATAGTATATCAATGGAAAATAGCAATTTAACTTTTATCATTGGCGGTTCTTTGGGTTTAACTGAAAATTTATTACATAACTGCAATTTAAAAATTTGTTTTTCTAAAATGACTTTTCCGCATCAATTAATTAGAGTATTTTTATTAGAGCAAATTTTTAGAGCTTTCAAAATATCTAATGGGGAAACATATCATAGATAAATTTATATTTGGTTTTGTAGAGATTACTAAAACTTTTAAAATAGGGGCATCTAGTTTTAAAGATTTTAAAAAATATTTTTATCTCTACAAAATTAAAAACTTAAATTGAATATTATATTTTAAATGATTTATGCAATTTTAATAAATCATTTATTTTTTATTTTTAAAATTTCTTTGGATAATTTTTTTATTATTAATTTTCTTATTATTAAAAATATTGAAATAAATAAAATTATTTTTGTCATTCTTAACCTGTCCTTTTCTGAAATAATTTATTTCATTATAAATTGCATTTTATAATTTGTCAAGAAAAACTTTTCGACAAAATTCGACAAAGGAATATCCCCAGTGACAAAAGATTGCCAACAGGGACGGACCTTTTTGGCAAAAAATTGCCAAAAAGGTCCGTCCCTTATGGCAATAATCTGCAAACTATTACGCTTACAAGCATTCCAACAATGTCTGCTGTTAATGCTGCTATTAAAATTCCCCTTGTTTTCTTTACTTTTATGCAACTGGTATATATGGCAATTGTATATAATGTTGTTTCTGTTGACCCCATAATTGTTGATGCCATTATTCCAAGCATAGTGTCTACTCCACAGTTTTTCATTATGTCTGTTGCTATTGCCATAGATCCGCTACCAGATACTGGTCTTAGTAATGCAAGTGGCATTAATTCTCCTGGAAAGTTTATTAGGTTTAGTATTGGACTTGCAATGTGGGTTATATATTCTAATATTCCTGATGACCTTAATGCTCCTATTGCTACAAATAGTCCAATTAGTGTTGGGAATATTTTGAATGTTGTTTCTATTCCTTCTTTTGCTCCAACTAGAAATGTGTCGAAAACTTTATTTTTTTCTTTTAGCCCATATGCTACTATTAGCAGAATAATCATTGGCATTGCTAGATTAGATGCAAAGTTTATAATTTTCATTTTTATTCTTATTCCTTCCTTAAAGGTATAAATTAGAATGAGTAAACTTCCATTTCTCTGGATGTTATTTAGACTTTTCCTTTTTCACATATATTATTTATTATTATTTTTTGTACTTTTTATTATTATTTTAGTTACTGTTATTCCTGCAATTGCTGCGGCAATTGTTGCTATCCAAACGGGAAATACTATTGATGTTGGATTTTCTGATCCTAATGAGTTTCTTATTGCTATTACTGTTGTTGGTATAAGCTGAATTGATGCTGTATTTAGTACTATAAACATCATCATTGGGTCTGTTAATGTATCTTTTGTACTATTTTCTTCTTGCATTGATTGCATTGCTTTTAGCCCTAACGGAGTTGCGGCATTTCCTAATCCTAATATGTTTGCAATCATATTCATTGATATTTCTTTTTTTATTTTTGTATTATTTTTTAGTTTAGGAAATAAAAAATTTACAACAGGATTTAATATTTTTGTTAATTTTTCTATTACACTTGTTTCACTTGCTATTTGCATTATTCCGTTCCAAAGACATATTGTTCCTAATAAACTAATTGCCAAATTTATTGCGTCAGATGTGCTTTCAAATATTGATGTATTTAATTGTTCTAAATTTCCAGAAAATATTGCAAAAGTAAATGATATTATTATAAAAATTGGCCAAACTATATTTAACACACTTTATCACCTGAATAATTTTATTCAAAAATTACTTTTTTTAGTACTTTTTAATTGACCGTACGGTTTTTTTGTGTTATATTCTATGTATACATAGTGACAAATATTAACTTATAGGAGGTAATATCAATGAAATCAACAGGGATTGTAAGAAGAATGGATGAATTGGGACGTGTTGTTATTCCTATTGAAATAAGAAATCAATTTAAAATCGCAGAAAAAGATCCAATAGAAATTTATGTGGATGGTTCTGCAATCGTCCTAAAGAAATTTGAATCTAACTGTATCTTTTGTGGTAACACAAAAAATTTACTAACATATAATGATAAATTAATTTGCGAATCTTGTTCAGACAAAATTGGCAATTTAAACCAAAATAAATAAAACAAATTTTATTTTGTATTAAATAAAAAACGAATATTTTTAACTAGGTATTAAATAATTTAGGAATGAACTCTGTGTCTAGAATTCATTCCTTTTTGCTTGCTATTAATTTTCATTAAATAAATTTTTTATAAATTTCATTTTTATTTACATTTCTATCTTTTGCAATTTTTTTAATTATTTCTTTTTTATCAAATCCTTGATTTTTATAAAATTCAAAATGTTCTTCTAAACTTAAATTATTTAATTCATTTTCTTCCTTTTGCGTACTGCCTTCAATAATTATTACCATTTCTCCTTTTAATTCTTCTGATTTTTCTATTAATTTTTCTATATCTTCCCTAATAAATTCTTCATGTATTTTTGTAAGTTCTCTTGCTAAAACGATTTTTCTTTTTTCTAGAATTTCTTTTAAATCATTTAATGTTGTTTTTAGTTTATGTGGTGCTTCATATATAATTATTGTTTTATTTGATTTTTTTATTTCTTCTAATTTTTCTTTTCTTAATTTTTTATTTAATGGTAAAAATCCTAAAAAATTAAATTCTTTTGTATTTATTCCTGAACATATTAATGCATTTATCATTGCGCATGCTCCTGGTATTGGAACTATTGTTATATTTTCTTCTATGCATTTTTTTATTATTTCTTCCCCTGGGTCACAAATCCCTGGGGTTCCTGCATCTGATACTATTGCTATATTTTTTCCCTGCTCTAATTCTTTTATTAAATTGTCACATCTTATTTCTTCGTTGTGTCTATGGTAGCTTATCATTGGTTTTGATATTTCCAAATGATTTAATAATTTTAATGTATGCCTTGTATCTTCTGCCGCAATTAAATCCACTTCTTTTAATATTTTTATTGCTCTTAGTGTAATGTCTTCTAAATTTCCTATTGGTGTTGCTACTATATATAATTTTCCTTTTTCATTTTCCATTATTTAAAATCTCCCTTTTTCTAATTTTTTCGATTTTATTCTAATTTATTCTATTTTTTTGAATTTTTTTCATTTCTTGGTTTGCAAAATCTTCGTTTTCCTATTTTTTTCAATTTTATTCTAATTTATTCTATTTTTTTCTATTTTTTTCATATTTATTTTTTTATTTATATTTTATTATATATTTTTAATATTTCATCTGTATAATTTCCATTTAAATCATAAATATTTAAATTTTTTTCTATTTTTAAAAATGGTTTTGCATTTTTTATTCCTTTAATTAAAATTAAATTTGGTTCTTTATTAAAATTTGAAGATACAAATTTTAAAACTTTTGGTTCTATTTTATATTGTCTCATTAAACTTAAAATATCTACCAATCTTTCTGGTCGATGTACCATATAAAAAGCACCTTTATCTTTTAATAAATCTCTTGCTATTTTTATAAAATCTTCTAGGGTTGCTGTCGTTTCGTGTCTCGAAATTATTTTCTTTTCACTTTCGTTTTTTATTCCTGTATCTATTTTTTTATATGGTGGATTTGTAACTATTGCGTCAAAAGTTTGGTTCTGATAAATATTTTTCAAATTTAAAATATTTTCATTTAATATCTCAAATCTATTTTCTAAATTATTTAATTTAATTGTTCTACTTGCCATTTCTGCAACTTCTTCTTGAATTTCTATTCCTATTATTTTTTTTAATTTTGTTTTTCCACATAATAAAACTGGAATAATTCCTGTGCCTGTTCCTAAATCTAAAACGTTGCTTCCTCCTTTTATTTCTTTTGCAAAGTCAGATAATAGTACACTGTCTATTCCAAAACAAAACCCTTCTGTGTTTTGTATTATTTTTAATCCTTTATATTCTAAGTCGTCTATTCTTTCATTTTCTTTTAATATTTTTTCCATTTCTATTTCCTTTTTGTTTTTTCTTACATATTATATAATAAATTTTGTGAAAAAGCAAAGTAAGGGTTTTTTATGGATAATAATTTAATTTATAATAGAAATGATAATAGAGGTGATAAAAAAACACCTCCCAAAAAATTTGATTTTAAGTGTTGCAAGGATAATACTATAAAATCGTTAAATGATGTTGAGTTTTTTTTGAATAATTTAAATAAGTTTTATAGATATATGCATTTGTATAAATTTTTTAAATAATGCAGATACTATTTATTATCTGCATATAAAATATATAAAAATGTGCAGATAGTATTAATTTTTGAATATAAAAAGAGATGAATAAACATCTCTTTTTATATGTTGTATGTTTCATTAAATTCCTCGTTTGGGTTTCCATCAATTAATATTTTTACTTTATTTACTTCTGTTAATTGAGTTAAAGTATTTACTATGCTATTTATTAAATTTTCTTTTGCTTTTTCATCTTCTTTATTATAATTTAAAAATTCAGATGAAAAATCTAATGTTATAGTATCTGCTTCCATAAAAGTTTTTAATAGTTTTGTATTTTCAGGAATTATTCTTTCTTGTTTTTCATTTTTTGGACCTTCTATTAATAGATTTACTAATGTATCGTATGGTGAATTTACTATTTCTTTTATATTTACAAGTCTTGCTTCTGGTACTAATTCTTTTGTTTCTTTATTTATGAAGTATAGGCTTACTATTGTTTGTTTTGCTTGTTCTTCTGATATTTCTTCTTGTGGTGTATATTCTTGTTGTTCTGTTTGTTTTTCCTTTTGTTCTTTTGCGTATTTTATTGCAAAAAATCCCCCTATTATTATTGCTATTAATAATATTGAAAATATTGTGATTATTTTTTTGCTTTTCATATGTTCCTCCTTATTTCGATTTATTTATTATCAATATTATTATTTGTTTGTCCTTTTTAGAACTATTTGCCTATATTTTTAACAATTTTTACCATTTGACAAAATCCTCTTTTCCGTATACAATTAGGGTGTTAGACGTATTAATTAAATGTACAAAAAAGGAGAATTTGTCATGAATGAAATATTACACGTTGGACTAGACGTTGGTTCAACAACAGTTAAAATTATCGTTATGGATAAAAACAAAAACACAATATACAAAAACTACCAAAGGCACTTTTCAGACACAAAAAACACAGTATGCAACGTATTAGAAGACTTACTAATAAAATATCCTCTAAATACGTTCACACTAGCACTTACAGGTTCTGGAGCAATGTCAGCAGCAAAATTTTTAGGCGTTGACTTTATTCAAGAAGTTGTTTCTTGTAAACGTGCCGTTGAAAAATATATACCAAAAACAGACGTAGTTATAGAACTTGGTGGAGAAGACGCAAAAATTATATACTTTGACCAATCAATCGAGCAACGTATGAATGGAACTTGTGCAGGTGGTACTGGAGCATTTTTAGACCAAATGGCTTCATTACTACATACTGATACAAATGGATTAAATGAACTTGCAAAAAATTATAAAACAATTTATCCAATTGCATCACGTTGTGGAGTTTTTGCTAAAACTGATATTCAGCCTTTAATTAATGAAGGTGCAGCAAAAGAAGATATTGCAGCTTCTATTTTCCAAGCAGTTGTAAATCAAACTATCAGTGGACTTGCTTGTGGTAGACCAATTAGAGGAAATGTTGCATTTTTAGGTGGTCCTTTAAATTATCTATCTGAGCTACGTACTAGATTTATCGAAACTTTAGAACTAACTGATGATGAAATAATTGTGCCAGAAGAAGCTCACCTATTAGTTGCTAAAGGTGCTGCATTAGATTCTATAAATGGCGAAGAAATTACACCTGATGAGTTATCTAAAAAAATAGAAACACTAAAAACATCTCATGATAATACATCAAAACCACTAGACCCACTATTTAAAAATGAAGATGAATACGAAAAATTCAAAGAAAGACATAACAAAAACACTGTTAATAAAAAAGATTTGGAAGGCTATGAAGGAGACTGCTACCTAGGAATAGATGCTGGTTCAACAACCACAAAATTAGTTTTAATTGATACAGAAGGAAACTTACTATATTCATTATATGGAAGCAATGAAGGAAATCCACTAAAAAGTGTTATGAATATGCTTAAAAAACTTTATGCTGTTTTGCCAAATACAGCAAAGCTTAGGTATAGTGGAGTTACAGGATATGGTGAAAAGCTAATTCAAACAGCTTTAAATGTAGATTTAAATGAAATTGAAACAATTGCACACTATACAGCTGCAAAAAAATTCGAGCCAAATGTTACAAGTATTGTTGACATTGGTGGGCAAGATATGAAATATATCAGAATGAAAAATGGCTCTATTGATAACATTATGCTAAACGAAGCTTGTTCTTCAGGTTGTGGTTCATTTATTGAAACATTTGCCAAAAGCTTAAATATAGAAATTTCTGAATTTGTAAAAGAAGCTATAAAATCAAAAACACCAGTTGACTTGGGTTCAAGATGTACAGTGTTTATGAATTCAAAAATAAAACAAGCTCAGAAAGAAGGATATTCTGTTGGAGACATTTCAAGTGGACTTTCATATTCTGTTATAAAAAATGCAATTCAAAAAGTTATGAAAGTTAGAGATGTTGAAACACTTGGAAAACATATTGTTGTACAAGGTGGTACTTTCTACAATGATGCTGTTTTAAGAGCTTTTGAATTAATAGTTGGAAAAAATGTTGTAAGACCAGATATCTCTGGACTTATGGGTGCTTATGGTATGGCTCTACTTTCTAAGGAACAATATGAAGCAAACCTAGATATGGAATATTATTCATCTATATTAAAACTAGATGAATTAGATAAATTACAAATAAAAGTAACACATACACGTTGCAACAACTGTGAAAACCACTGCAAATTAACAATTAATAAATTTAGCAATGGACAAATTCACGTTTCAGGAAACCGTTGCGAAAAAGGTGCTGGAATTGTTACAAAATCAAAGAAATTACCAAACTTAGTACAATATAAGTATGAAAGAATATTTGATTATAAGCCATTAGAAGAACAATATTCAATACGTGGAACTATTGGTATCCCTAGGGTTTTGAATATGTATGAAGATTACCCATTCTGGTTCACATTCTTAACTAGTCTAGGATTTAGAGTTATAATATCAGAAAAAAGTAACCGTGCTACATATGAAAAAGGTATGGAATCTATGCCTTCTGAGTCTGTTTGCTATCCTGCAAAACTTTCTCATGGACATATAGAAAGCTTATTAGAACAAGGAATTAAAACAATTTTCTATCCTTGTATGCCATACTCTAGGAAAGAATATGAAAAAGCTGATAACCGTTACAATTGTCCAATTGTAATCTCATATTCAGAAGTTTTAAAAAATAATGTAGAAGGATTAAAAGACCCATCAATAAAATTCTTAAATCCATTCTTACCTTTTGAAAAGAAAAATCTAGTTAAAAAATTGCTAGAATTAGATGAATTCAAACAATATAACTTTACAAAAAAAGAATTGGAAGAAGCTGCTGACAAAGCAGAAGCAGAATATCAAAAATGTAAAAATGACATTCGTGCAAAAGGGTTAGAAACTGTTAGATACCTAGAAGAAAACAATTTAAAAGGAATTGTCTTAGCAGGACGTCCATATCATATTGACCCTGAAATAAACCACGGAATTGACACTTTAATAACATCTTTGGGATTAGCTGTTTTAACAGAAGATAGCATTTCTGATAAAACAGAAGCAAAACGTCCTATAAGAGTTGTTGACCAATGGGTATATCACGCAAGACTTTACGCAGCAGCTGATTATGTAGGAAAACACGATTGCTTAGAATTAGTGCAACTTAACTCTTTCGGTTGTGGAGTTGATGCTGTTACAACAGACCAAGTTGAAGAAATCTTATCAAGCTTTAACAAAATGTACACATTAATAAAAATAGATGAGGTAAATAACTTAGGAGCTGTTAGAATTCGTATACGTTCACTAATTGCAAGTATGAAAAAACGTGAACAAGATAAAATACAAGAAAAAGCTGACGGTGACTACGGCTTAAAGAGAAATATCTTTACAAAAGAAATGAGAAAAGATTACACAATTTTAATGCCACAAATGGCACCAATACACTTTGAACTACTAGAATCCGCAGTAGCTGCCTCTGGTTATAATGTTAAATTATTAAGAGAATGTACTCAAAAAACAGTGGAAACAGGATTAAAATACGTAAACAACGATGCTTGTTACCCTTCAATATTAACAACTGGACAGTTTATAGAAGCTCTTCAATCTGGAGAATATGACTTAAACAAAACAGCTATAATAATGTCTCAAACAGGTGGTGGTTGTAGAGCAACAAACTATATAGGATTTATCAGAAAAGCCCTAAAAGATGCAGGATTTGGACACGTCCCAGTAATTTCATTCAACATTGTTGGAATGGAAAAAATGCCTGGATTTAAAATAACAATACCTTTAGCAGAAAGACTTTTAAAAATGGTTGTTTATGGCGATTTACTACAAAAAATGCTAACAAAAAATAGAGCATATGAAGTAAACAAAGGCGAAACAAAAGCACTGTTTGATAAATGGATGATTAAATGTAAAGAATTGTTAAAAAAATCAACAACCAAGGAATTTAAGCAAAGCATTTATGACATAGTAAACGACTTTGAAAAAATAGAATTAGACACATCAGTAGAAAAACCTAGGGTTGGTATAGTTGGAGAGGTTCTAATAAAATACCACCCATTCGGAAATAACTATGTTGCAGACCTTCTTGAAAAAGAAGGCGCAGAAGTAATTTTGCCTGACTTTATGGGATTTGTAAAATTTATGTGTACTCATAAAATTACATTTAATAAATTACTAAACACAAATAAAACATCTTCTAAATTAATGAAAACAGCAATTAAGCTAATCGATTTATTAGAAAAAGATGTAAAAGTTGCTTTGGCTAACTCTAAGAAAAACTATTTACCACCTTGCGATATTTGGCACTTAGAAAGCAAAGTAAAAGATGTATTATCAATTGGAAACCAAACTGGTGAAGGCTGGTTCTTAACAGCTGAAATGATTGAATATATCGAACATGATATTCCAAACATTATCTGTGTTCAACCTTTTGCTTGCTTACCAAACCACGTTGTTGGTAAAGGTGTTATCAAAACTATTAGAAGTACTTACCCAGATGCAAATATTGCTCCTGTTGATTATGACCCAGGTGCAAGTGAGGCTAATCAAACTAATAGAATTAAGCTTCTTATGACTGTTGCTAAGGATAATTTGAAAACTAAAAATAATATGAAAAAGGCTTTGAAAGATGAAAATTCTACATCTGATACTAAAAAAGAAGAATTAAAAATTAATTAAAAACAGAAGGAAATGTCCATTGGGGACGTTTCCTTTTGGACATTTTGTCCATTTTGGGACACATCTTTTTCAAAAACATCAAAACTTTTTGGGACAGGCCAAAAAAGTTTTATTCACAGACATTTTGGGACAGACCAAAAAAAGTTTTATTTATATATCTTTTAGTTTGCTCATAACCTAATTTATATAATTCATCAATTTTATTCATATCCAAAAGTCCAACTTTGCCACTTTTAATTCTAATAATATTATCTTCACCTTGCATTTCATAATTTGATAATTCCCTACCAATTAAGCTAATTGACCTACTTGCAATTTCTACTAAATTTTTATCTTGAACAGTATTACTTTTTTCTTCAAACATTATACTTAAAACTTCATCTGCTCCTAAAAATTTAAGTTCTTTCCATGGTACATTTTCTCTAATTCCCCCATCTACTAATTTCGTATTTTTATATGTACATGGCGCAAATACTACTGGATAGCTACAACTTGCCCTTACTGCTTTTCCTATTTCTATATCATTTACAAATATTGTATTGTCTGTTGTTTTATTTCTGAATTCACATGATGTAAAACATATTACATCTCCACTTTTTAAATTTACACTTGGTATTGCTAGTGGCATTTCTATGTCTGATATATTTTTTATTCCCTTTTCTCTACAAACTTTATTTATTAATTTCTCAATTTGTTTTCCTGTGTTTAGCCCTTCTATTGTAATTTTTCTTGTGAATATTAGCCCTAGAATTAATTTTATTATATTTATTGGGTCTACATATTTAATTTTTTTGCAATATTTTTTAAAGATATCATACATCTCGTCTGCTGTAAAACCACATGCATATAAACATGCTACTATGCTTCCTGATGATGTTCCTCCTACATAGTCAAATTTTATTCTTGCTTCTTCTAACGCTTTTATCGCACCTATGTGCGCCGCTCCTTTCACTCCTCCTCCTGCTAAACATAAACCTTTTTTCATTTTATCTCCGCCCTTCCTTTTTTATTTATTTTATTCTTTTATTTCTTTATTGTGATTTTTTAAAACTTTTTGGGACAGTCCCAAAACATCTGCGAATAAAATTTTTTTGGCCTGTCCCAAAACGTCCGCGAGTGAAACTTTTTTGGCCTGTCCCAAAACGTCCGTGAATGAAACTTTTTTGGTCTGTCCCAAAAAGTTTTAAAAAGTTGAATTTATTTTTCTTTTATGTTATATTATTTTTAAAGGAGTAACCTATGAAACAAAATTATTATGAAATATTAGAAGTAGACAAAAATGCATCACCAGAAATTATAAAAAAAGCCTATAACACTTTAGCCAAAAAATATCATCCTGATTTACAAAATGATGACGTTAAGCATTTATATGAAGAAAAACTCAAATTAATAAATGAAGCTTATGAAACTTTATCGGATGAAGAAAAAAGGAAAAATTATAACTTAATCATTACTTCCGAAAATAGTTTGTTGGAAAATCAATTAAAAACACTATATACTGAAAACCAACATTTAAAGAATCAAATTGTGCAACTACAATCTATTATACAAAATTCTACAACATATAGCCTTCCATACAACAATTCTTCACATTTTCAGACTAATGCAAACACCTATAGATATAACAACAATAATAAGTCACCTGTTAATACAAGCCGTAAACAATCAAATTCATTTCTTAAAAACTTTATTAAAAATATCTTTTCTTTCATAATATCTTGTATGTTTTTTTATATTATGATAAGAGCAATATTTGCCTTTTCACTTTTTATGTCTTAAATACAAAAAGCTAAGAATTTCATTTTCAATTCTTAGCTTTTTTATTTTAGTGCCTTCTTACATAGAAAGACATTACAAATTCTCTGTTATCCTTCAATTGCATTATTATATTATTCTGATATGTTCCTGCACCTGTAGCAATACTATAATCCTTTTCTTGTATCTCTACTTCTGCTACATATGCATTAGATTCCTTTTTTACATCCTGTATATCAACATTGTAATACTTAGGATACATTTCCCTCATATATTCTTCAAAACGTTCTAATGAACCAAAATTTTCGTTTCTAAACGTTTCATCTAGCACATTATATGCTGCCTTGTAATCCCTATTATTTATCATTGATATCCACTTATCAATATTCATAGATACTTTATTCTGTTCATTCGCTACATCATAAGTTTCCTTAAATTCTTTTGTCTCTATCGTATAAGTATCTAATTTAACATTATAATCTGTTATACTAGCTGCTGTAAAAATATAAATGTTTTCGTTGCTATCTTTGCAAATATATTCTTTACTATCAGTTAATTTGTTTACTAAATATTGTTTAATATTTGCTCTACTTATTTCTTGTTTATTTTTATCAACATATTGTCTAAACTGTTCATAATCGCCAAATCTTTTTTCTCTATATTCTTTTGATAACAAATCATATGCTTCTTCTGTATCTTTTATCATCAGTTCTTTATAGTTTCTAAAATACTTAGCTGTCATTTCTGCATCATCAACTCTTACATAAGAGTATTTATTAACATCGTCATTATTTTCTATCTTATCATACTCTTTATTAGGCTCTAATTTTATCTGACTTATATTTTCAATATTTCGTAATGGCTTCACCATATATGTTGAATTAAATTCATCTAGTGTAACAATAAAATATTCTACATTATTTTTTTCAGATTTAGTAACATATTGCACTTCTACTCCATATGTTTTAAATTGCTCTTTCTCTAATACATTCATTTTTATTATTCTTGCACTATTTATTTCATCACTATCTATTGATATATATTTATTTAAGTTGCCATTATTTATATTATTTTCCTTTATAAAGTCAACATCTAACAGACTTATTATTTTTTCAATCTTTTCCTTTTCATCTGAAACTCTGTATATTGCAGAATTCGTACTTTTTCCTGACTCTATTTCTTCTTCTGTTAATTGATTTTCATAATCTAAATGTACTATATCTAAATATCTTTTTAGTGCCGCCTCAACAGTATAGAATCTTGTTGGTGAGGATTCTTCCTTATATTCATTCTTTTCATTTATTATAGGATCAACTTGATTATATGTAGCATCTTCTAATTTTTTTTCCCCGCTTCTTGTTGTTATTAATAATATAAGTATAACTATTATAATCATTACTAATATAACTAACATCAATTTCTTCAGTAGCTTTTTACTTTCCATTAGAAACCTCCTTTTTACCTTTCTATTTGTCGAATTATGGAGCTGTAACTCTTATGATCTTTCCAGCGCCATAGTTTCCAGTAGCAAAATAGGTTGAATCTACTGGAGAATCTGAGCCTTTAACTTCTGACCATCTTCCTGCCCACGTAGTTGGACCTGTTTGATTTGTTCCACTACCACAGTCATAGGCCATAATTTTTCCTCCTGATGTATCTGCTACTATACATGTATGACCATCTCTTACAAGTATATCTCCTGGTTGTAATTGACTTGAAACGTCTCCATTACCAATTGTAATTTCTTCCCAGCCATATTTGGCAGTCCAGTTTGTACCTATTAAAGAGTATGTACTTTGTTGAGCTCCTTCAAATTCCTTATAACCATACTCATATAATACCCAAGATACATAATGACTACAATCAACATATTGAAGAGGCTCACTTGGTGGTACTGTTTTACCAAAAGCCATACTATAAGTAGGTTGTTGTTCGCATACTTTTGCCCATACATCTCTTGCTACATCTAAGAATTCTCCGCCAGATGAATTTGAACACCATTTATCAATTCTATCATAATATCCTGTTTTAAATAAAATCCATTCTGATTTTCTTCTGTTTTCAAGTCCTTGCATAAACATTCCTGCTGAAGTAGTTGGTTGATTCATAAATGTTGTATATAATTGATGATTAAACATACCATCATTTGTAGTAACTTTATACTCATCATCTTTTGATTGATCCCAATATGAATTATATGCTTCCACAAAACTCTTTCCGTTACGTGGTATTGTCAAAGCTCCTGCTACTCCACAGTTATAGATTCTACTAACTAATGCATATTTCTGATATTGTGTTAAGTTTAATCCTGAACAATTGGTTTCCACTGTCTGTAAAGCATTTCGTATTTCTTCATCTTCTAATGAATCTACAAATGTAACATCTATTTGTGCTCCTATACTTACATCATAACCTGCTTCTTGAAATCTATTTAAAAAACCACTATTATATATATCTATTCCATATCCAACTGTTGGATGTCCAGCTCCATCATCTCCAACAATATACTTTGTTCCATCTTCTGAAATTCCTGTATGCCCTTCCCAAGAATGCAAATATTCTTTAAATGTGCTTAACCCACTAGCTCCACTATAATCTTTAAATTCTCCTGGTTTATACTGTTCAAATTTTAGTGTACTTGTTTTATAGTGTTTTCCTGTTGCTTGCGCAAATAAGTATTCTGTTATTTCGCATAAAGATGTTGTCTTTTGATTTTCTTCTAATGTTTCTATTAGCCATGGTACATATATATTTCTTCTTGCTTTTTTGCACTCTTTCCTGTTATACAAATCTATAAACTTTTGTGCATTACCTGATATATGTTCTTTTCCTGTGTCATATTTGATAGAAAGACTCTTTGTTATAACATTAGTAATTGTTCTTTTATACATACTATATTTTTTACCATTACTATTATTTAACAATGGTCCTTGTAAAGCCACTGTTGTAGTATCACTCGTCGTATTTTGTGTCCCACTAACGTCAGCCATTATTTTGGCTGTTGTAGTAATAGGATTCAAATTTTTACTTGTTGTATTACTTACAGATTCTTCTTCACTTCCATCTACATCTTCTGCCCAATATACCTCTATTGTCTTTTTCCCCCAGTTCAGAGCATCTTGGTGACTATCCATATATAAATCGATATGATTTCCTTTTACTCCACCACCAACATCTTCTGCATGATATATATGATCATTAAATGATACATAACTTCCTAATGGAATTACATTTGGATCTACAGCTATCGTTAGCCCTGCCTTTGTTTGAGTTCCTGTAGCTGTAGCTGAGCCATAACCTCCTGAACACTGCGTACATGGACAATATGCTGTTATTGTGAAATCACCAATCTTTTCACCTTTTTTTCCAGAAAGATTAACTTCATTTCCTATGTTCCCTATTGATGTATCTACATGAAAACTAAAATCTTTTGCATATTTTACAAACCAACAATCTACATATGTTACCTCTATTTGTTGTGAAGAACTTTCTGTAACTTTTGTACTAGATTCGGTTGAAGTTCCTATTATAGCTGTTGCTCCTGTTATATCTTCTGTTTGTAATGTATCTGTTTGTACTTGAGTAACTGTTTGAGTTGTATTTACTGAATCTTGTACAGATATTATATATTCACTATCTATTGCTAAATCTGCTAAACCTTCTGCAAATACCTTATCCTCTGAATGCATCAATATTGCTAATAAATAATCTACTGGCATACTATATTTAGATAATGCTGCTTTATAATTTATGGTTTTTCCCTTTGAAATTTTTAATCCTCCGTCTGTACTATATGACCATGTTGCTATTGTTAACTGCTTTTTATCATCTAATGTATATACTCTTAATGCTCTACTGTTATTTTCTTCCACATATTTATTAAATGTCTCTTCTGGAACATAAGATAAATCGTATATTCTCGTATCAACTACTGTTTTCTGTGTCTCTGTTTCTGATATTACTGTTTTTTCAAAATGCATATAATTAGGAGTTTCGCTATTGTCTCCCCCCCAAATCCAACCATACTTTTCAAAAACTTTATATGCTTCAGAATCTTTTTCTATACATGCTTCCTTTTCATAGTCTTTCCATCTAGTTTTATCATCTCTATGGCTATATTTTATTGCATTTGCATGCCCCGGATTTCCATTTGTTACCTTTGGATTTATCTTTGGATTTATTGCTATTGCATTACCTGTTGAATGTGCTCCATCACTTAAATAATAAAACGAATATGTATTATTATCATCAATTGATTTATACTCTATACCACTATCTGTGTCTTCTTCTTGTTCATACTCTTCTACAATTTCCATCTTTTCTATAGGATATCTTATATTATATAAATCCTGAAATAAGTCTAATACTTCATCGGCAATATTTTTATTAACTATCATATGACCATTTTTTACTGCACCTTTAAAGTCAACATATGGAATAGTCAAATATGCTAAACTATCTAATACCTCTTTTTTATCTTCTGGAACTGTCTTTTTTATAATTTTATTTTTTATATTTTCTGGTATTTCTTCCTTTTTTCCTCGTCCCTCTTCTGTTTTACCTTCATTTTTTATATCTTCTTCAATAATCTGTCCTTGTTCTAACTCTTTATATTCTCCAACCCCTTTGTTTGGTCCTATTCTCCTAATTCTTATAGAACCTTGAAATGCATTTGGATTTGTTACTGCTTTTCCTCCTGATTGTGCTCCCATTATAATTTGTTCTCTTGTATTTTCTGCTAATGTTTTTGATCCATTCGCTGTAGGATGCACTCCATCTCCTGGTTCCAACTCAACATTGGCTGTAGAATTTATACATACTGTATATCCTAATGAACTACATATTTCTTCTAGTTTAGTATTATATGTTTCTACTTGAGATTCATATTCTCTTACTGGTAAAATCTTTTGCACATATATCGTTTTGTTCGGATATTTATCATGTATTTTTTCTATTACCTGTTTCATTGTGTCAGCTTGTCCAGCTGGATTATCTATCCCGTTTGTTCCTAGCATAAGGCATATGGCTGTAATTGAATCACTATCGTTTGGCAACGAACTAAATGTCGGAACTCCATTTACTGGTTGATCATTTAGCCAATGTCTAGGAGCTGCACTAATTACGCCTCTAAACTGTACTCCTTTATCTGTTATAACGTGGTAATTCTCTAATCCTTTTGTAATTGAATCTCCTATAAATAAAACTCCCTCTAAACTATCTATATTTGATTTATTTGATGTCTTGTCTGTTACATTTCCGCCTTTCATTAAAGCTTTAGCTTTTTCAGTAGGTACACAATATCTTGCTTTTGTCCTTGATTTAAAAGATTCTATAGATTCTGTATATATTGCTAACCCAGCACTTCCACCTTGGCGATTGGTTATTCCATATTCTGAAGTCCAATTAATAAATCTTGCACCCTCATATCCAAATGGAGCACTATTTCCATCTTCTACAGTTATTGTTCCTGCATCTACATCCACAGCCCTTATAAAACTTACATGATCAAATGCCGTTGCACAATATACTGCACCTGGTGCTGGTTCTGTAGACATTTCAAAATAATCTGGATATGTATTACATAACCATTCATCATATAATATATTATATGTAAATCTTAACCCACTTACAGACCCTACTGCTGGATTTCCATCTGGTGGTATATCCAAACCATATATTTCTCTAATACGACCTGTTGTATACCATTGGCACCACCCATTTTGACTGTCTCGCGGATAAAATGTTGTATTACTTAAGTCTGGATCTCCATTAATGCTACCACTTGCTCCGCTTCCACCACCTGACATTCTTGCTCCTAAATGTGGAAACTCTGTAGCTAATTGAGCTTTTATAAATTTCTTTAATATACTAACATCTTTTATTCCCATAGCATTATACGTTTCTTTGTCTGCTTTTAAGACCTTTTGCAATCTTTGATCTATGTCACTTACAAATTCAAGATAATATCCATTGGAATCGTCACCTTTTATCTCAACTAATTGTGATAAATCTGTTTCATTATCGTTTAATGCTTTATATATATTTGCTTGTGTTGACTTTGACATTTGTCTTTTATTTTCTTTCACTAACGATGTTATCA
The DNA here is from genome assembly GCA_949538735.1 of uncultured Clostridia bacterium. Lineage (GTDB taxonomy): Bacteria > Bacillota > Clostridia > TANB77 > CAG-508 > CAG-269. Next base: position 31,722 of record CATGLK010000009.1, on the reverse strand, counting down.
ATATAACAGCTATAATTATTGGTATTATAATTGATACAGCTACTATCTTTATTTTTAGCATAACTGCCTTTTTCAATTTTGTTAATATATCTGCCTTTCCTTTAAATTCCAATAGATATCACCTCTTTTCTCTCTTTCTATATTGCTATTTCTATTTTTATCGCATCCTTATCTTCAATATTGTTGATAGTATAATTTTCATAATTCATAATTATATTATCAAATGATAGTTTTTTTATTGATAAGTTTTCTCTATATATACAATTAAATTTAATTTTTATGTCTTTCTTCTCACCTAATAACACTCTTATTTCTTCTTCGTTAAGTTCATTTATATATGAATTGTATTTAACTTCTTTTTTATCAGTTAAATATACTGTGTTTTCCTTATCTCTAGTATCTAATAATATTTCACTGTCTGTTTTATTAAATACTTGAATGTTGCAAACTGTATAATCTCTAAAAAAATCCATACTCATTACTTTTATCTTTATATTATCTTTTTCCAATTCTTTTTCTATTTTCTTTCTTGCTATATATCCATTTATATTTAATTTATTATTTTCTAAAGTATAATAATCTTCTAAATATACTGATGAATCATATATACCAGTAGACAAGATATCTGGTCTTATTTCTATTTTATATGTATTTCCATTCCAAACTTGATAATTGTATGATTTTTTTTCATCAAAGTTTCTATTATAATATCCATCAATAAAATCATTTATTGATGGATATTCGACTTGCCTGCAATTATCTGAAAGCAAGTCATATGCTCCTTGAGTATCTCCTTCGTTACACTTATCTAAAAACTGTTTAATTACCTCTGTCTGAGTTTTATATGTATTCTCATTTTTTTTCTGCCCTGTAATAGCTTCATATTGTTTATTAGTTTCAGAAACAATAGTATTAGTAGAAGAACTTATATTATTATTTATTTCTATGTTTTTTTGTTTTTTACTTAAACTATTTAATAGTTGTAATCCGTATAAAGAAGCAAATAATTGCAAGTATAACTATATTTATCTTTTTTCTGTTTTGATTATATGTTCTGATTAATTTATTCATATTAAATCATATTCCTATTCTAAATTTTGTCGCATTTCGTTTATAATCTTATTAGCTGTATTAGAGTCTTGTACTTCATCCATTATACTCTCTAATATGTCTTTTCTATTTTCTTTTAAACTTTGAGATGTTAATCCTCTCGACGCTTTCATAATTGCTGCTGTTTGGTCTAAATTCATTTGTCCTTGATTTCTGTCCATCATTTTTTGTGCCATATCTAACTCTTTTTGATCTACTATTCCACGTTTTCTTAGTTCCATTGCATTATCCATTGCATCTTCCCAATTATCTCCGTACTCATCTTTATAATGCTGTACGGTCTCTGAAGATTTCTTCCATTTTTCATCAAGTCTCTTATTAGCTCTTTCTTGAGCACCTTTTTTTCCGTATGCACCTTTCTCAAATTCATCTCTTATTCCTGTTGTAGCATTTTTTATAGCATTACCGCCTGCTCCTACAGCTCCCACTGTTTTACTACCTATAAGTGCACCTGCTCCTGCACCAACAGTAGCATATTTGATTGCATCTTCTGGATTGTCTGATGCTAGTCCTGCTGCCAATCCCATTGTTCCTAATGCTGCTGCTCCTGCTACTGAAGCTGCTCCTTTAGCTAATCTAATACCATTTTTCGTAGTAAATACCTTTTTAGCACCTGTACCTGCAACTCTTCCTACTCCTTTAACACCTCTAATTGTTTTTCTTCCAATATTTGATTGTCCGAATTTAGAATTATTAATGCTTTTACCTAATTTTCCTGTTGTTTTTCCTAATTTTCCTGAATATTTTCCTTTTGCTGCACCACTTCCTAAAATCACTGGCATACTACCATTTCCTGCAACAGTATTTCCTAATGAACTATTACTTAAATTATTATTTTTAGACAAACTATTTCCTGATGTTCCACTACTTAACATAGTAGCACCACCTGTTGACGAACTACTATTAGATATTCCACCACCAAATGCTGTTCCTAAATTTATTCCTTTTTTATCTGAATCCGCTTTTCTGTCCATACGTATCTTACTATTGCTTCCAGTTCCATCAGACCCACCTGAATCTTTTTTATTATTTTTATCTCCAGGTAGTTTTTTGAACATATTTTTTGTAAATCCTGCCGCTGTTCCAAATAATGCTCCTCCTGTAACTGCTGCTGATAATTCTCCTCCACTAGCTTTATTAAATCCAAATAGTGATTTGAATATTTTCTCTGCTTCCAACAAGAATCCTAACACTACAACAGTATAAATTAAATTTGTTTCTGCAAAATCTTGAGCTGCACTTATAAGTATAGCATATAATAATAAGTGTAATGGTTGAATTAGTACATTATATGTATATTCTTTCATCCACATATTAAAAGCTTGCGCACTTCCATCTTTCATTTTATCTATAGGATATGTAAATGCTACTAATGGAGATATCATAGTTAAAAATGCTAAATACACGAATCTCTTTAAATATTTCCATGTAAATATTATAGTGTAAACTACTAATAGACAATATATCACTGTATACCCAAACATATCACCTAAATCAAATTTCATCTCATTTAGAGTTTGATCGTCTATATTATCATCCATACCTACTGCAAGTAGTCTAGTAGATGTCAAAAACGGATCTATCATTACTCCATCATCTTTTTCATCAATTATCATCATTTCAGATGATGAAAATAAATCTGTTACCATCTCTGCTCCTTTTAATATAAAAGCCATCATATAATGTAATGTAAATAATAAGCACATCCCAACAAGCCAATCTTTTAATAGTGTTTTATACTTAGCCGTTTCGCCTGCTGTGCTTGATAATATAATCCTTATTCCTACGTATACCAATACAGATAACATCATTACAACTGCAATATTTCTTAAGGCTAAATACCATTTAGCAATAGTAGCTTGTAATTTCAGTGCAATATTTCCTACATATTCATCTGCATTAGTATCTTCTGTGTAAACTGATGTTATTTCTGTCTTCGCTCCTCTTTCCCATTTTCCATGTTCTAGATTAAATGTTATAGATCCTCCTTTATATCCTACATGTGGATTTATAAAATTGACATCTAGTGCTGGTACCAAATTAGAAAATATTGCTGCTGGTCCATATAACATTAATGGTACTACTGTTGTTTCTCTATATAATTCATAATACCCTTCATAATTATCCTTCGCTTCTCTAAAACCTCCTAGAATTCCTCCTCCTAAAAGTGCCAACGGTCCCATATCTTTTACATTCTTAACTGTTCCCTTTACCATCCCTATTGGATTAAATGCTTTCAAAAAACTAGATCCACCTCTATAAATATCTCCCAAAACTGGTATGTTGTCTACCGCTCCTTCAAACTTCATAAACCATCCTTTCGCTTTGTCTATCCAATTATCTGACTCTACCAATTCATCAGATAATAAATCTCCTACCGTTCTTGTTTCAACAGCTTTAGGTGCCCCAGGTAACATCGTTGTTTGAAGGATATTCATTATTGCATCTCCTACTCCACATATAAATTCTGCTATTGGTTCAAATAAGGTTCCCCCAAAATCAGCTCTAGAGTATGGAGGGAACACTACATTAAACAACATTATAACTACCAAAAATGCAATTACCAACTTTTGCCACTTACTTTTAATTGTCCTCATACACTTCATTCTCCTCATTTTTTCTTCTCATTTCTACCATTTTATTTAAGTTTGTTTCCACAAACTCAAATTCCTTTTGTGTTGGTCTTACTTGAATAATTGCCGAATCTGCTCCTACCTTTAATAGTCCTTCTCCTTTTAAACAAGTTACTAAGAAACCAGCTTCACCTTCACTTAGTTTAAACACTTCTTTTAAGTACTGTATTTCTGATTTATCTTGTGCTAAGAATAACTTTGTATCAGAAGATGTTAATACTGCTTGTGCTTCAGGTTTCTCATAAAAATCTTGAAATCTTTGAGATATAATAGCAAGCGATACATTTCTCTTTCTAGCACGTCTTGCCATTGTGTTTAAGAAATCCACAGCTTCTGGGTATGGTAATAGCATCCATGCCTCATCAACCAACACTCTTTTCTTTTTAGCTTTTGTTCTATCTTCACTATTTTTCTTTACGTATTTTTCCCATATCCAAGAAAGTAATATTTGCTGTGCCAAAGGTCTTGCAAATCTTTCTTCCAATTGTGATATATCTAAATTTATAAATGGTGCTCCGTCTAATAATTCAAAAGTTGATTGTCCATCAAAGTAGGCCATTTGTCCGTCATACTCTCTTATGTATTGTTTCATAACTTTTAATAAATAACTATAATGAAAACTATAATCTTTATTATCATTATCTTGAGCTTTCTTTTGTATTCTTCTATACCAACTACCTATAGTAGGCATTTCTTTCTTTTCCCTGTATAGTTTATCGTTTCTGTCAAATGTTCCACTTTCACGGAATAAGCTTTGAGGATCATTAGTTATTCCTAATGCCGCATATTCTTCCGCAACCGACTCTGCTATAATTTGTTTTGTTAATTCATTTACTTCATCACTTCTCGTACTTCCTCTTGCCATTGTTAACAAAGCTTGTGTTACGTCTTCTATTTTATTTTCAACATTTAGAACAATTCTTTCTTTTCCTGTAATTTCATCTTTTATTCTCTCTGGTTCAATATCAAAAACATTTATAATAGTTTTTGAGTTTGGACTTAATACAACATTTATCCCACCTAGACTTTCTGTAACTATTGAATACTCTCCTTCAGCATCTAATGCCAAACTTTCTATCCCCATTAATACAGATGACCTAGATATCAATGTTTTCATTGTTACTGATTTTCCAGCACCAGATTTTGCAAATATAACCATATTATAATTTGTTAATGATGGATGGAAATTATCAAATAATATTGGCACTCCTGTTTGTTTATTAAATCCTATTGGTACTCCTGATGGATGTCCTACATCAGAAGTTGTAAAAGGAAATACTGTTCCCATTGATCTTCTATCAAAAGTATGTATTTTCTTTACTTTATCTTGCATTAATGGTACATTGCTTTGATATGCTTCCTCTTGCATTGCCCAAGCACTTTTTATATCTAATAAGTTTTTTGACATTTCGGTTTCTAATAGTTTTGTTAATTTATCTAAGTCCTCCATGTTATAGGCATATAGAGTTGATATTACTGATGCTTCAAATAATTTATTAAACCCTGCTGCTATCTCATCTCTTAACTGCTCTGCTTCTATACGTTTTTGAACTAGAGTACTTTCTCTGTTTATATTTCCTTTGTCTTGTGCTACTATTCTTTCTGTCTCTAATTCATTTATTACTCTATTTAACTCATTTTGTGATCTTGATTCTGCAATTGGATTTATATATATTGATGTGTTTATATCTCCAAACATGTACATATCTCTAAATAATTCTGGAAAACTACACATTCTTGGCAATGTTGAAACTACAAAGCTTCTAGCATATCTTTTAATATTTGATACTATTTCTAAATGATCCAAACTTGAAGCATCTACTCCTGAAGGTGCAATCATTTCTTTTATTGAGGTATTTTTTAACAATGTAATTTTTTCTTCTTTATTGTTTTGTTGTTCTTCTAGTTGTTTTTCTCTTGCCATCTTGATTTACCTCCTTTTCTTTAGTTTTCTTTGATTTCTTTTCCCCGTCAATTTGCTCTATTGCAGTGTCTATTAATTTCTCATCTACATATTCTCTATTTTCTTCCAATATCATTTTTGCTAATTCATCAATTATGCTTTCTCTTTCTTTATCTTTTCTTATAGCTTCCTGTTCTAACGCCGTTTTTGCAATATTTAAATTCTCTTTTGCTTTATTTATAGCTTCTTCTTCTATTTGTTTATCTATTGCTCTTATTTTCTTTGCATATACATCTTCTGCCATAGAATATAATTTATCATATCCTGCTCCAATAATTTTATCAATGTTAAATACTTCTTCATGGTCTCTATTATAAGCTACATATAATAACTCTATTAATTCTTTAGTATTTAATATTTTTCCATTCACACCACATGCAGTTAGTGTTCTTATAATTGCTTGTGATTTTGTATACAATTCTGTAAATGCATGACCTCTTATTTCTTCTATTTCAAAGTTTCCGTCTTTTAAATCTTCTGCATAATATGGAATAATAATATAATACTTTTTATTTAAAATATTCTTATTTAAGCTCATTTTTTCGGTATCTTCAATTATGTCTCTTCCATATTCATATAAGTTTCTAGCTTTGGTAAATGCGTATAGGGCTTTTTGTCTCTGCTCTTTTGTATAGTTGAGGTCATCTTTTATTGTCATATATTCTTGCCTTTTTTTATACATTTCACTTTCTATTTGGGAAAATTTACTTCTATATCTACTTATACTTTCTTCTAAATTTACAGTTCTTGTTTGGACATATATTTGAACAGGATGCCTTAATGTATTTAAAAATTGTAGAAATCCCTCTTCTACTCCTATTTTTTCTGCTTCTGACATTAAGTCATAATTTACACCTTGGCATTCTACTACCATTATGTACTTAGATCTTTCTTTCTGGATTATCATATTATCTTGCACTTTTTCGAATTCCATAAATTTACTTATATCTTCTGTTGTATCTATTTTTACTTTTTCTTTCTTTGCCTTTTTATTATCATTAATAATTATTTCATTACTTGATTTTTGTTTATTTGAATTTCCTTTTTTGCTTTTAGCAAGTAATATTACATATACTATTATAAGAATAACTAACACACACAAAAAAACTGCTAAAATTATTGTTAATAAATTTGTAATTTCATTACTCTCCATCTATTACTTCCTCCTTTGTTTTATATAATGCATATCTATTCTTCTTTTTTGATTTGAATTTTATATATCGCTTTATTATCTCATCAATGTTCTCTCCGCTAATGTCCTTTAAAAATTTTATAGTTTTTATTTTCGGAATTTTGAATGTTGCTATTGAAAATCCTATAAATCCAAAAATAACTACAAACATTAATCCTAAAAATGTAAGTCCAATTGCATTGAGTATAAAATAAAATAATCCTCCTATTACAGCACCTGCTCCTGTATATGCCAATGCTTTTGTTGAAAATACATATAAAATTCTTCCTTCTCCTTTTAGGTTTCTTGGTATGTTATATGTTCCCATAATTTCCTCCTATTATAATATTACTTATATTATAACATTTTTTTATCTTTATGTATTGCTTTTTTCCTCATTTTACAAAAATGTAAATGTTTCGTAATTATATCGTAATATTCTAAATACTACTAAATAATTCAACACAAATCTTCCAAATCGTGAAAGCCCCAAATAAAACTACACATCCTATAATATATATTGTTAACATTTCTTTTACTTTTGCTTTTTCTTCTACACTTGCTAACATGAATTTAATTCCTAATACAACTCCTACTGCAACTGCTACTATTGTCCCTATTAAGAGTAACATATTACTCATAGAGTTAGAAAGGTTCTTTAACCCTTCATCGCTTATTGGTGAACCCTTATCTTCTATATGCTGTCTTCCTACATCTAGAAATTTATCACCATCTTTAATTGCATCATCCGCGCCATTTGCAGCATAACAACATGGTAAAAAACCAATCACTAATATAACTATTATAATTAAGCAACTTATTATTTTCTTCATATTTTTTCCTCCATTTTCTCCTTTATTATATTATAACTTATTAGTCTACTTTTTTCAACATTTTATGCTGTTTATTTCATAAAAAAACAAGCCCCTATGAGCTTGTCCTTTGTAGGATATTATCCACCTAAACCTTGTGTAAAACTGAAGATTATTCCTGAGATTGCTGATGCTGCAAATACTAGTGCCGCACCAATTATGTATGGCATTAATGTTTTCTTGTATTCTGCTTTTTCTTCTGCACTACCCATCATATATTTAAGACCTAATATAACCAATACAATAACAGAAGCTATTGATCCTACTGTACTTACAATAGTAATAACTTGATTTCCTATATTAGTAATTCCTTCAACATCTGTATCTGTACCTGTGTATTGTTTTGGATCTGGTGCTGCTGTTGCTGCCATTGATATAGTTGCAACTGTCATACATAACATTGTTACAATCATAACTATTGCTAATATTTTTGATAATTTTTTCATCTTCTATTCCTCCCTTTCTATTTTTAATTATATTTTAACATTTAAAAACATTTTACACAATATATTATAGCATACTTTTTTACATTTTTCAACTTTTTCATCGCTATAATATTATTATTTTACCATATTATAAATTGCTCCTGCTATTGCTGATGCTGCAAACACTAGTCCTGCACCAATTACATATGGCATTAGTGTTCTTTTATACTCTGCTTTTTCTTCTACACTTCCTATCATATATTTAATTCCTATCACAACTAGCACAATTACAGAAACAACAGATCCAATTGTACTAATTACTGTTATTATTTTATTTCCTGCATTATCCAATTCCTTATTATTAATTGGAGTTCCACTAAAATCTCCAACTTCAAATGCATATATACTGCTACTGAAAATTATTAATATCATAACTATTATTGTTAATATTATCACAATTTTTTGTATTGCTTTCATTCGTTCTACCTCCTATTCAAATATATTGCTTATCATAGCTAGTACATTTGTGGTAGCAAATACTAATATCGCACCTATAAAATACGGCATCATAGTCTTTTTATATTCTGCTTTTTCTTCAGTACTACCAACCATATATTTTATTCCCATTCCTACTAATGCAATTACCGAAACAATACTTCCTATTTGTTGTAATATTCCTATTATTTTGTTACCTATTTCTGCTGCTCTTGTTCCACCTTCTTTAGTCGGTTTATAGTTATTTGTGTTAATATCTCCTTGTCCCGCATAACAATATGGCGTTATATATAAAACGCTAAGTATTATAATAAGTAGTATTGCACACATTAATTTTAACATATTTCTTTTCATATTTTTTCTCCTATATATTTTATAGTTCCTTCATTATTATTATAACTTATTTTAATATTTTTTTCAACATTTTTACCACTATTGTAAACTTTTGTACAAATTTTATACATATTTTCATTATTATACAATTTATTATTGCCACACAACGCCAAACTTCTTGAAAATCATCACTTATTTAGTTGACATTTTTAAAACATTATGTTAAACTATTTCTGTCAACAGTTTTTTTAAGTGATTAAACTAAATCGCTTATAATAGAAAGGAGATTATTACTACTGTTGTTTATCTGAAGCTACTAGCTTCACAGGAGGAAAATTTATGAACTTAAAATCTTTAGCTTTGACTGCTGTTTCCATTTTAATCGGTATTGCTTCTTTTACATTTTTGCGGTGGGCTCTTGCTATTGCAATTGAACCAAACAATACTGGTTTTTGGCTTATACTAATATTTTCACTTTTATTTACGCAATTCATTTTATGGATATTTGAAGTAGAAAATATAATAAACTATTTACTATGGATCTGCATAATATTTGCTTTTATAGCATTAATTTTGCCAGTTTTTGAAATTATAGGAAAATTGATTTTGAAAGCCTTAAGTTTTCTATTTTTAATTTTTGCAACCTTATTTGTAGGCATTGTTATGCTTTAATCTCCTTTGTTCAAGATACCTTTCGTAGGTATCTTTTTATACTTAGACAATATTTTAAATAGGGAGGAGACTAATAGCGCCAATATAATAAATTAAAACCACATTATAGGAGAAACTTTATGAAAATGAAATCTTTATTACGAATAAGTCTAGCACTTACAATTGCATTAGTTTTGCTAACTGTTTTAACAGCATTGCTTCACTACATTGGAGAAATTCTATTTAAAACATCATTAGCCTTTATTTTAATATTGGTAATTGTTTTATTGGTTAATCTTCTTTATAAAAGAAAACAGCATCGTGTTTTAAACACTTTGCTGTTTTTTAGTAATCGTTGTATTGGCGGAGATGAGAGGGTTCGAACCTCCGCGCCGATTTCTCGACCTAACTGTTTAGCAAACAGTCCCCTTCACCACTTGGGTACATCTCCATTTATAAATAAAAGTTAGATATTTTAATATTGTTAATACCTAACTTTATTGTTTGGCGGAGAGGGTGGGATTCGAACCCACGGTACGCTATTAACGCACGCCAATTTTCAAGACTGGTGCCATAAACCAACTCGACCACCTCTCCATATCTTAGACAAATGTCTAGCGACAGTATTTATATTAGCATTTTTAAAGACATTTGTCAATAGTAATTTTTAACTTTTTTCATTTATTTTATCTACAATCAAGTTACCGTCAAGTTAAAATCATTTTACATAAAGATTTAAAGTCCTTGATTTATTAGGAATTCCTGAATTTTAAAAAAACTTTTGTATTTAAAAATCAAGTTACAATCAAGTTAAATTAAGCCCAGTATGGAACATATTTCATGTATCTTGGTGCTGTATCTTCACTATATGCTTTAATCAGATTGTCTTGAATTCCATTTTTTATAATTCTTGAAACCATAGCATTATTTCTCTGCTCTATCCCAAACCTTTCTCTCAAGCTTGTGTTTGTTAAATAGTCATTATTTACATATTTTAAACAAGCATGTAAATAACAAGCTCTTAATTTATCTTCTTTATCCATTTTTGAATATGGAATATGTGCAAACAATGTTACTTTAGTATGTTCTTTATAGACATCTATTTTAGGTGCTGGCAACTGAAAATCTTCTGTTTTAGCTACGACTTTATCAAATCCACTTCCTCTTTCTTCACATACACCAATTCTTCTCAAAAATGATGCTAATTGCTCATTTCTTGACTTTGGTGGATTATCTAAAAATCTATCTGTTTCTACTAAAGGAATTCCTGGATTTGTAATTTCTATTCTATCATCAAAAATCTCAATCATAGGGCTTGTTCCAGAAATTGAAAAATCCTGATGCACAACGCTATTAGCTATTAATTCACGTATTGCTAGTTCTGGATACATAGGAACTTCTTTTCTTAACGCTTTTCCTATTACTTCATTTCTAGGAATAATATTATCCACAATATCAATAATATTTTCAAAATCAATAGCATATCCTTTGGTTCCAACTTGTTCTCTTATTGTTTCTAATTTATTATTTCCTCTATAATGAATAACTCTTATGCCTTTTCTTTTCACAGTATTAAAGTCATCTAAATTTTTAGCTAATAAAATTGCCCCCAAATTTGTAATACTCCAATTACCTGTATCTTCTTTTAAAATCAATCTGTCTTGTTGTAAATAATGAATAACTCCTGCTTTATCATCTGGAATAGGAATATCTAATAAAGTAAAATATGCCTCTGTGTCTAATTTTTCTAATACTATATCTTCTGAAATATTCTCAACAGCAATACCTTCTTCAAAAGATGTTGCATTTAAAATTTTCCATAACGCTTTTTCCTTCAATGGGGCTTCGTTTAGCGATTTTTTTGATGTACCAACTCTTATGTATGCTTCATTTTTAAATTTAGTAACAACATTTTCAGCTTTTGGTATTTCTAATATAATTATATCTTTGCCATCGATTTTTACTTTGTAAAATTCAAAATTAATTTTAGGTTTTAGCAATCTATGTAACCAGTTTTGAAATTCTTCATTTCCAACTTTTTTAGTTTCATAATCGAAACTTGTCCCAACAATTTCGTGAGTTTCATCATCTACTCCCCAAATCATATATCCGCAATTTTTTTCATACAAAGTCGCTGAATTTGATAATGCACTAACATATTTACCAATTTCATCAGCTTGAAAATAATTTGTTTTAAACTCTAACCATTCAGTTTCTTTGGGAAATTTAACCAAATAATGAATTAAATCAATTAAATATCTTTCATCTTTTACCATCTCTTATTCATCATACCTTTCCAAATCTGTTATTTTGATCCTTTTTATAAAATTAATTTATTGCAACAGCTTTTTTAATTGCTTCTTGTTCTTCTTCTGAAAGAGTATAACTTGATTTTCCCTTCTCCACAGGCTTAGCGTAAATATTTGACATTTCTCTTGAATAAATACCATTAAGCACAACACCATCATCATTCTCGTCAAGCAAAGCAAGAGTAAAGCTCAAATCGCTTCCCACATCTTTAAAAGCATTATATCTAACAATGCCTATTTTTTGAATACACTTCTTTAAATCCTTATCCAAACCTTTTATAACAGAATTTATCTCTCCATTTTGCTTTTCAACTCTTTCAACTCTATACATATAATTTTCTAAGTCTTCTTCTATATTTTTACCGTTTCCTAATTTTTGCATAAATTCTTTATATTTTTTGTTTAATTTAGATACCTTTGCAGACACCACTAAAAAAGCTATTAGTAGTATGAAGTTTATAGCAATTGATATAATTATGATATTGTTCATTCCTATGGTATTAATTATTTCTTCCATATAATCAACTCTTTTCTTTTTATTTTGTTGTTATATCAAGCCTATTACTTCTAAATTATTGTATTAGGCCTAATATTCTTTCTAAGTCGTCATTTGATGTATATTCTATTATTATTTTTCCACGTCTTCTTCCTGCGTCTAATCTTACTTTTGACCCGAAAAATCCTTGGAATGTGTTTTCTATACTTTTGTATAGTACGTGGTTTCTTTTTTCTTCTTCAGTTGTTTGTTTTATTTTTGATTTTTTCTCTATTTGTCTTACTGTTTGATTTCTTTCTAACATATGTATTGCTGTTTGATATTGTTTTTCAGGGTCTGTTATTGCAAGTAACGCTTTGCAGTGTCCTTCTGTTATTTTACCCTCTTTTGCCATTTCTAATACACGTGGTTCCAAATTTAGTACTCTTACCCAGTTAGCTACTGTGCTTCTACCCTTTCCTAATTTTTTTGCAACTTCTTCTTGTGACATTCCATAGTTGTCAATTAGTGTTTTTATTCCCATTGCTTTTTCTACTGGGTTTAAGTCTTCTCTTTGCATATTTTCTATTAATGATATTTCTGAGTTTATTTTTTCGTCATCTTCTCTTATTATTGCTGGTATTTCTGTTTTTCCAGCTATTTTAGATGCTCTCCATCTTCTTTCTCCTGCTATTATGCTGTAATACCCGTCTTTTTTTGTTACTACTATTGGTTGTATTAATCCATATTCTGATATTGATTGAGCTAGTTCCTCTAATGCTTCTTGATCAAATCTTTTTCTTGGTTGGTCTCTGTTTGGTTCTACTTCTGTTATTTTTAATGTTTTTAATATGTCATTTTCTTGTTGTTGCTCTTCTACTGGTGCTGGACCAAATAGTGCGTCTAGGCCTTTTCCTAGTCCTGTCATTTTTGCCATTTTTATTCCCCCTATATCTTATTTTTGTTATTCTTTTTCATCTTTATAAAATTCCCTATTTCACAGTTTGCAGTTTTATCCCATATGTTTTGCTTTTCTTTCTTCTTCATTTGCTTTTAAAAATTCTCTTGCAAATTTTACATAGCTTTTTGCTCCTTTTGAACGTGCATCATATTCTGTTATTGGCATTCCATAGCTTGGAGCTTCGCTTAGTCTTACATTTCTTGGTATTACTGTTTTGTATACTTTGTCATTGAAGTATTTTTTTACTTCTTTTACTACTTGGTTTGAAAGATTTGTTCTTGCGTCATACATTGTTAGCAATGCACCTTCTATTTGTATTTCTTTATTTAGGTATTTTCTTACTCTTTCTATTGTGTTTAGTAGTTGTCCTAGTCCTTCTAACGCAAAGTATTCACATTGTACTGGTATTAGTACACTGTTTGATGCTGTAAATGAGTTTAGTGTTATTAGTCCTAATGATGGTGGACAATCTATTAGGATATAGTCAAATTGATCTTTTACTTCTTCTAATTTTTCTTTTAGTCTTTGTTCTCTTGACATCATTGAAACTAGTTCTACTTCTGCTCCTGCTAGGCTCATATTTGCTGGACATACTTTTAGGTTTTTTATTGATGAGTCTTGTATTGTTTCTTCCATTGTTACGTCATTTACTAGTATGTCATATGTTGTATTTTCTACTTCTTTTTCTACTCCTAGCCCACTTGTTGCATTACCTTGTGGGTCTGCATCTATTAATAGTACTTTTTTCCCTTTTTTTGCTAGAATAGTTCCTAAATTAACTGTTGTTGTAGTTTTTCCTACTCCACCTTTTTGATTAGCTACTGATATTATTTTTCCCAATTTAATTGCCTCCCATTTTATTCAATAGTAAATTTTTACCCCTTAGTCGCTTTCATTTCTACTTCTATAATATATAAATATAATAAAAAAGTCAATAAATTTAGAGAAATTTTTTGACTTTTTTTCTAGCTTTTTTTGCGTTCTATCTAATTGGTTCTTTTGCCGGCATACCTGGTTTTCTAGGGTATTTAGCCGGTGTGTTCTTTACTTTTTTTATGATTATTACATTCCTTTTCATATCACTATTTGGTAGGTTAAAACTTTCTTCTTGTTCTATTTTTCCACCAAGAATTTCTATTGCTTTTTTTGCCATTTCTACTTCTTCTTTTATCTCTGAACCTTTCATACATATTGTTTTTCCGCTTGGTTTTACTAGTGGTATTAAGTATTCAGATAATGTTGAAAGGTTTGCTACTGCTCTTGATGTTGCAATATCAAAGCTTTCTCTGTATTTTTTGTTTTTTCCAAACTCTTCTGCTCTTGTGTGTACTGTTTGAATATTTTTTAGGTTTAATTCTTTAATAACTTCATTTAAAAAGTTTATTCTTTTATTTAATGAATCTGCTAATGTTATTTCAATATCATCTCTTAGAATTTTAAGTGGTATTCCTGGAAATCCCGCACCAGTTCCCATATCTACTAGCTTTGAGTCTTTTTCTATGTATTTAGATATTGTTAATGAATCTACAAAATGCTTCAAAATTACTTCTTCTGGTTCTGTAATTGCTGTTAAATTTATTTTTTCATTCCATTCTAATAATAAGTTCATATATTTGTAGAATTTTTCTGTTTGTTCTTTTTTCAACTCCATATTTATTTCTTTTAAATATTTATTAAGGATTTCTTCAAATTTTTCTATTTCCATATTATTTTGTATTTCCTTTCATTTGTTTTAAATATACCAATAATACTGATATATCAGCTGGTGAAACTCCTGATATTCTTGACGCTTGGCCAATTGAACGTGGTTTAAATTTGTTTAGTTTTTGTCTTCCTTCTAAACTAATTCCTTTTATTTTATCATAATCTAGTTCTTCTGATAACATCTTTGTTTCTAAGTTTTTAAATTTTTCAACTTGACCTTCTTGTAGTTTGATATATCCTTCATATTTTATTTGTATTTCCACTTCTTCTCTTTCTTGTTTTGTAAGTTCTGGCCTTTGGCTATCTATTTGTGCCAATTTATCGTATGTTAGCTCTGTTCTTTTTAGCAATTCAGCCATTTTTGTACCTGTTGTAAGCTCTGATGTATCATTAGTACTTAATAATTCATTAACTTCTTTTGTTGGTTTTACTGTCAATTCTCTTAATCTTTTCACTTCTTTTTCTATATTTGCCCTTTTAGTTTCAAACCTTTCATATCTTTCTTTTGATATTAGCCCAACTTCATATCCTATTGGAGTTAGCCTTAAATCTGCATTGTCTTGTCTTAGCAATAGCCTATATTCCGCCCTAGAAGTCATCATTCTATATGGTTCATTCGTTCCTTTAGTAACAATATCATCAATTAAAACACCTATATAACCTTGGGTTCTATCTAAAATAACAGGTTCTTGTCCTTTTATTTTTCTTGCACTATTTATCCCTGCAATCAAGCCTTGACAAGCTGCTTCTTCATATCCTGATGTACCATTTATTTGACCAGCCATAAATAATCCATTTATTCCTTTATATTCTAGCGATAATTTCAAATTTGAAGGATCTATACAATCATATTCTATTGCATATGCTGGTCTTGTAAACTCAGCTTTTTCTAACCCAGGAATTGTATGATATAAAGCTATTTGCACATCTTCTGGCAATGAAGAACTTATTCCTTGTATATACATTTCCTCTGTATCTAGTCCAACTGGCTCTACAAAAGCTTGATGTCTTGGTTTATCGCTAAATCTTACAACTTTATCCTCTATTGATGGGCAATATCTAGGCCCTGTACCTTCAATCATTCCAGCATATAGTGGTGACCTTTGTAGATTTTCTCTAATAATTTTATGAGTTTCTTCATTCGTATAAGTTAAATAGCAATCTACTTGTTCAAAATCCTTAGGTTCATTCTCAAAAGAAAACGCTTCTATGCCTTGATCTCCCTTTTGGACCTCCATTTTACTAAAATCAATACTTCTTCTATTTATTCTAGCAGGAGTACCAGTTTTAAACCTTATAAGCTCTATTCCCATTCTTTTCAACGCCTCTGATAATTGGTTTGCTGCTGCAACACCATCTGGGCCACTCTCCTTAGAATATTCACCAATAAAAATCTTCCCTTTTAAATAAGTTCCAGTAGCAACTATTACAGCCTTTACATTATAAATTGCCCCTAAATCTGTTTTAATCGCCTTAACTTGTCCATTTTCGGTAAAGATATCCACAATTTCTCCCTGTTTAACTTCAAGATTTTCTTGTTTCTCTAATGTATGTTTCATCTCCGCCTGATATCTCTTCCTATCAGCCTGCGCTCTCAACGAATGCACCGCTGGTCCCTTCGAAGTATTTAACATTTTAATTTGTATCATAGTCTTATCAATATTCTTGCCCATCTCTCCACCCAGTGCATCAATCTCTCTAACCAGATGACCTTTTGAGCTTCCACCAATATGTGGATTACATGGCATATTAGCTATAGCCTCTAAACTTATAGAAAAAATCAAAGTCTTCATACCAAGCCTAGCCGCTGCAAGCCCAGCCTCACACCCAGCATGCCCAGCGCCAATAACTGCCACATCATAATCTCCTGCAAAATATTCACCTTTTTTTAACTCCATTTTTCTTCTCCTTTTATTGCCATCGGGGACGGACCTTTTTGGCAATTTATTGCCAATGGGGACACTCCTCCCTGACATATTTTTTATTTATTTTATTTTCATATTTTAAATTTTTCTAATGTTCCACAGCAATTGTTCCACTTCCATATGAAACAAGAAAATCACGTTTGTCTTACTTAGTTGTATTTCTATACCAATTAGTTGATTGTTCTGCATTTTATTTTTTACTCTCTCTTTCGTCTCTACCAACGTGTTTGTCCATTTGTCGAATTTTGTCGAAAAAGCGAACATTACATTTATGTTAATTTTGAATTATGTTAATGCGTATTTATGTTTGGTTAAGAAAACTAATACAGTTAGTTTCATTTTTGAAAAACAACTATATTTTACATTTATTTTGAAATTTATTATAGTTTTATATTTGTTTTCAAATTCGCCATATTCTCATTTTTGTTCATCCAATATAAAATTACACTGCTTTTATATCAAAATTGCTTATTTTTGATTTTCGTGCGTCTATTTTGTATTATTTTCCTAAACAGAACTTGGCAAAAATTTCATCTATTATATCTTCAGTTACAACTTCTCCTGTTATATTTCCTAAAGCTTCTAAAATGTCTTTTATAAATATTGCTATAATATCTAATGGCATTTGATTTGCAATTGTCTCTTTTGTCTTTTTTACACTTTCTATCGCTTTTGTTATTAAATTTTTATGCCTAATATTTGTAATTACAATTTCATTATCTAAATTTATTTGGTTTAAATTAAATAAATTTGTAATTTCGTCATACAATTTTTCAATTCCTATTTTATTTAAAGCTGAAATTTTAATTATACAATCACTTGCCCTTTTCAATTCAGGTGTTTCTTCGTTTATTTTAGATTCTAAGTCGATTTTGTTTAATATTATTACGGATTTCTTGCTTTTCGCCAGTTCCAATATTTCCATATCTTCTTCTGTTAAATCTTTTGAACTATCGAATATTGCAATTACTAAATCCGCTGTTTCTGCTATTTCCCTTGATTTTGCAACTCCTATTTTTTCCACTTCATCTGATGTTTCCCTTATTCCAGCTGTATCTATTAATTTTAATGGAATTCCATTTATATTTACGAATTCTTCAATTGTATCTCTTGTTGTTCCTTCATATTCTGTAACTATTGCCCTATTTTCCTTTAAAATTGCATTTAAAAGTGATGATTTTCCTGCATTTGGTCTTCCTATAATAGCTGTTTTTATGCCTTCTTTGATTATTTTTCCGTTATCAAAGCTTTTTTCTAGCTTTTTCAATTTGATTTCTGTGTTCTCTAACATTTCTTTAATTTGATTAATCGTAACATCGTCTACATCGTACTCTGGGTAATCAATTGCAACTTCTATATTTATCATTACATTCATTATTTCTTGCTTAATATCTGCTATTTCTTTTGATAAATATCCTTCTAGTTGCTTTATTCCAGTTTTTGCTTCTCTTTCTGATTTAGCATTAATTACATCTATTACAGATTCTGCTTGTAATAGGTCAATTCTTCCATTTAAAAATGCTCTTTTTGTAAATTCACCTGGCTCTGCTAGTTCTGCCCCATTTTTCAAGCATAATTCCAATATTTTTTTAACTATTATATTTCCACCATGTGAGTTTATTTCGCACATATTCTCGGTTGTGTAGCTTTTAGGAGCTTTAAAATATGATACTAGTACTTCATCTACAACTACTCCATTTTCCACTATATTTCCGTATTTTATGCTATATCCTTTGATATCTTCTATTGATTGTTTATTCTTTTGTTCAAATATTTTTTCTAATATTTCAAAACATTTTTCTCCACTCATTCTTATTATTCCAATTCCCCCAATTCCGAGGTGCCGTAGAGATTGACGCGATTGTTTTTTCCATTTTTCTCCTCCTTTTATACAAAAAAAGAGTCAAAGATAGAATTTACATTTTTATTGTAAAATCCGACCTTTGACCTCCGATTTTATTTATTAAATTATTTTTTTAGTGATATTACTATTCTTCTGTGTGGTTCTTGACCTTCACTTATTGTCTCTATTTTAGGGTTTCCTTGTAGTTTGCTATGTATTATTTTTCTTTCATATGCTTGCATTGGCTCTAATTTTACAGGTTTTCTTGTTCTTATTACTGTTTTTGCAACTTTTTCTGCCAATTCTTCTAATGTTTTTTCCCTTTTTGCTTTGTAACCTTCAATGTCCAATATTACTCTAATTCTGTTTTGATTTCCTTTGCTTGCAATTGCTGATAATATACTTTGCATTGCATATAAGGTTTCTCCCCTATATCCTATTAGATATCCTAAATCTTTACTATTTATGCTTACTTCAAGTCCTTTTGATGTTTTTTCTATGTTGTATGTTACATCTTCTGGTAGTTCTGTTTTGATTTCTTTTATAAATTTTTCTACTCTTTCTGCTGCTTTTTCTAGTTCTTGCTCTGTTAAATTGATTTCTTTTTTAGGTGATGGTATTTCTCTTTGTTTTTCCTTTATATTTTCTTTTACTGTTAATTCTACTTTTACAACTCTTGGTGCTAAAATACTGAAAAAACTACGCTTGTCTTCGTTTTCTAAGACTTTTATATCTACCATTTTTTTAGAAACTTTTAATTCTTTTAGCCCTTTTTCTATTGCTTCGTTTGTTGTTTTTCCTTCTGAAATAATACTTTTTGCCATTAACTGGCACCTCCTTAGGATTTTACTACTTTATCTAGAACTAATCTTTCAATTATCATTAATATATTATTCATTAACCAATATAATGCTAGTCCTAGTGGTGCAACAAATGCTATTGAAATAGATAATATTGGCATCATCCAAGACATCATTTTATTTGTTTGCATAACTGCATCTAATTCGTTTTCTTCTGGTTTTTCTACTAGTGCTTTTCCTGTTTCACCGTCTATTATTGGTTCTTCTTGTTTTTTATCTTTATTTTGTTGTTTTGCTTGCATTGCTGTTGTTAGTCTTATAGAGATAAATGATGATAAGATATACAATACAGGAATTATATATACTGTATAGTCTGACATGTTTTGTTGTGGTATTTTGCTTAAATCTAGTCCAAATAAGTTCATTTGAATATTAATTTTTTCTACATTGCTGTCTTCTGGATTTTTCTCTTTTAAAAATTCGTATTCTCTTATTAAGTCTATTTCTGGATATACTTCACTTACTGGCTTTTCTGCTTCTTTTAGTTGTTGTATATATGTATTTATATTATCTTGTGGTATTTTTTCCATATATGTTAATGGACATCTTACTAAATAGAAAATTGATATTAATAGCAACATTTGTACAATTGCTGTTAAACATCCACTAAATGGATTCATTTTTTCTGTTTTGTATAGTTCCATTATTTCTTGGTTCATTTTCTCTGGGTCGTTTTTATATTTGAATTGAATTACTTTCATTTTTTCTTGTAATTCAGCACTTTTTTTCATTGTTTTTTGCTGTTTTATTGATAATGGTAATAATAATACTTTTATTACTACTGTAAATATGATTATCGCTAATCCGTAGTTATTTACTAGTGTATACATTAGCTGTAGTAAATAACCAAATATGTTTGCAAATAGTTGAAACATTTATTTTCCTCCTTGTTCTATTTTAATGGATCATATCCACCTTTTGAAAAAGGATTACATCTTATAATTCTACATATTCCTAGTGTTAGCCCTTTTATTGCTCCATACTTTTCTATTGCTTGTTTAGTGTATTCTGAGCAACTAGGATAGAATTTACAATTTATGTTTTTACTTTTTAGCCATTTTGAAATGTATTTTTGATATTGTGTAATTAGCCATATAAGTAATTTTTTCATTATTCTTCCTCTACAAAAAGTTTTGCTTTTTTAAAGATTTTATTCATATCTTTTTTTATGTTTTCGAAAGTTGCTTGGTTTGTGTCAACTTTCTTTTTCCATAAAAATACTATATTGTTTCCTGTTTTTGTGTAATTTTCGCAGTTTTTATAGTTTTCTCTTATTAGTCTTTTTATTTTATTTCTTTTTGTTGCTTTTGCTATTTTTACACCTATTGCAATTCCTAAAAGATTTATTTCTTTGTTTTTATTTGTTTGTATGAATGCTTCTATACAGTCCCCTGAATAGTATTTTCCTTTTGTTAACACATTTTTAAATTCATAATTTTTCTTTAACATTTTTGTTTTTTTCATTATTCTTTTTCCCTTCTTTAAGGCCTTTTTAATGAAAAAACGTTGTTTTAAGTTAAATTATGCGTTAAAAGGCTCGCTTTTATGGCGACCCTTTTTTACGAATTTTTTATTCATAAAACATAATTTAATTAAGCACTTAATTTTTTTCTACCTTTTGCTCTTCTTGCTTTTAGTACGTTTCTTCCTGCTCTTGTTTTCATTCTTTTCATAAATCCGTGTTCTTTCTTTTCTTGTCTGTTTTTTGGTTGGAATGTTCTTTTCATTCTTTGGCACCTCCTATTGATTTTATTTATAAAATTCCATTTTGTTTGGAAATTATTTTTTTACAAAATAACAAGTATATCGATTATACTCCAAAAAACCTATATATGTCAAGTAATTTTTGGAAATTTTTTTTACTGTTTTGTAATATGATTGTAACATTTATTAAGTTTTCCACAGTTTTTTTCAAAATTATCCACAGAAAAAAATTTTTTTCCACAATTTTATTGACTTATTGTGTATAAATTTGTTATTATGTGAAAGTAAAAAATAATTAAGCTTTTTCTTGGTAATACTTAAATTTTTGTTCGTATAAAGTTTTTTCTTTTTTACAAAACTATTACAAAGTTATCAACAGTTGTGGATAACTTTGTGGATAACTTATTTTTAGAAAGGATGATATGAATGGCTATCGAAAAAGAAGAATTAATTGCAAAAATTAAAGAAGCCTTAAAGCCAGAATTAACTCAAATATCATATGAAACATGGATTTTGCCATTAGATATTCGAAGCATTGAAGGTAATCACATAGTTTTTACAGCTAATTCTGAATTTCAACAAGATTTTATCGAGAACAAATATAGAAGTCTTGTTTTTAACACTTTACGTTTTATTACTAACAAAGAATGGACTTTCTCTGTTGTCGATCTTTCAAAAGAAAATAATGCCGTAGAAAGCGAAGTAATAACAAATGATTCAAATATTTCTTCAGCAGAAATCGAATCTAACAAATCTACTTTGAACCCAAAATATACTTTTGAAACCTTCGTTGTCGGTAATAACAATAGATTTGCACATGCTGCTGCTTTAGCCGTTGGAAATGAACCTTCAAATTCCTATAATCCGCTTTTCCTTTACGGAGGCGTAGGTTTGGGGAAAACTCACTTAATGCATGCAATTGGAAATAGAATTCTAGAAAACAACAGAAATGCAAATGTTTTATATGTTACTTCTGAAAAATTTACAAACCAATTAATTAATGCAATAAAAGATAATAAAAATGAATTTTTTAGAAATAAATATAGAAATATCGATGTTTTATTGATAGATGATATTCAATTTATTGCTGGAAAAGAAAGAGTTCAAGAGGAATTTTTCCACACATTTAATGCTTTATACGAAGAAGGTAAGCAAATTATACTATCTAGTGATAAACCACCTAGAGATATTCAATTTTTAGAAGACAGATTAAAATCTAGATTTGAATGGGGGCTTTTAGCTGATATTTCTTGCCCAGATTATGAAACTCGTTTAGCAATTTTAAGAAAAAAAGCTCAAGATGAAAATATAATCATTGAAGATTTTATACTTTCAAATATTGCTAATAAGATTGATTCAAACATAAGAGAACTTGAAGGTGTATTTAATAAAATTGTTGCTAGAGCTTCATTAACACATAGTCCAATTACTATTGAATTGGCTGAAAATATTATTAATGAATTTAAATATGAGAATGAAAAGGTAATATCTTGTGACTTTATAAAAGAAACTGTTGCAAAATATTTCAGTATTAGCAAAGAAGATTTAGCAGGAAATAAAAGGTCAAATGATATCGCTTTTCCAAGACAAATTGCAATGTACCTTTGTAGAGAAATTGCAAATATGTCTTATCCACAGATAGGAGTGGACTTTGGGGGAAGAGATCATTCAACTGTTATGCATGGATGTAAAAAAATTGAAAAAGAAGTGAAAGAAAAAAATAATACTAAGCTAATTGTGGATAGTGTGAAAAACATCATCATAGATGGAAAACAATAAGAGCAAAAACGACTTCAAGTTTTTTTTGAAATTTGTGTTTGTAAAAATGATTGTTCGAAAAATGTAATTGTTTCTGTTCCTACGGAAGCAATGCATTCGTTATCCACAGGGGGGTGTTAATAACCTGTTGATAAACTGTGTATATCTCAAGTTTTACACATGGCATGTTGAAACCTGTGGATTGTTACTTGAGTTATCCACTGAGTTATAAACATCATTTTTGTTAGGGGTTGTATGTTTCCACATAGTTTTCCACAGTTTCCACAGCACCTATTACTACTACTACTAAAAAATATTATATTATTATAAAGGAGGAAGCAAAATGAAAATCGTTTGCTATAAAGATAAAATCATTAAAGCTATCAATTCCGTAGTTAAAGGCGTTGCTTCTAAGACAACAATGCCAATATTAGAAGGAATATTAATTCAAACTAATGACAATGAAATAAAATTAACAACCTATGATTTAGAAATAGGTATTGAATATATAATGGAATGTGAAGTAAAAGAACAAGGAAGTACAGTTGTTAATGCTATAATGTTTAGTGAAATCATTAGAAAATTACCAGATACAGAAATTCATATTTCTATAAATGACAAAAATTTATTAGAAATTGAATGTGAAGGTTCATTATACAAATTAGCAACAATGAATCCAGATGAATTTCCAGAACTTCCAAAAATAGAAGTTGAAAATTCTATTGAAATAGATCAAAGTGTTTTAAAAAATATGATTAGAAAAACAATTTTTGCAGTAAGCTCAGAAGAAAGTAGACCAATTTTTACAGGTTGCTTATTCGAAATCGAAAATAATAAATTAAATTTAGTTGCTGTTGATGGATTTAGATTAGCACTAAGAAGTATTTATTTAAATAAACAAACAAATAATTTTAATGCAGTAATACCAGGAAAAACATTGAATGAAGTAAATAAAATAATATCAGATTCTTTTGAACCAATAAAAATAGGAGTTTCTAAAAATCAAGCATTATTCGAAATGGATAATTGCAAAATTGTAACAAGAATTTTAGATGGTGAGTTTTTAAATTATAAAAATGTTATACCAAATAATTGGGAGACAAGAATTAAAGTAAATAAAAATAGTATACAAAATAGTTTTGAAAGAATTAGCTTGATATCAGCATCAAGTGTAGAAAAAGAAAAAAAATATCCTGTAAAAGTACAAGTTGATATAGGTAAAGTTGTAATTTCTTGTACAAATCAAACAGGAGATGCAAAAGAAGAATTATATGTTTCAACTGAAGGAAAAAATTTGGAAGCAGGATTTAATCCAAAGTATTTCTTGGATAGTTTAAAAGCAATTGATGATGAAGAAGTTTATATAGAATTTGGTTCAAGCATTTCACCTTGTTTAGTAAAATCAACAGAAAATAATGATTATACTTATATGATTTTACCAATCAGATTAAAAGAAGAATAAAAAAATAGGGGAAAGGTAGAAATAAATTCTACCTTTCAAATTTTTAAAATGGATTTTTTGGGACAGGCCCAAAACGTCCGCGAGTGAAACTTTTTTGGCCTGTCCTAAAAAAAAGTTTGAAAAAATTAAAAATTATCCACAAATTGTAAATTAATTGTGGATAATAAATATTGAATGTGGAAAAATATTGTAATGAAAAAAATAGAATAAATTCGAAAAAAAAAGAATAAAATAGAATAAATTAGATTTTGGCGATTTTTGAAACTGTGGATAACTTTATTAAAAAATAATAAAAATAATTAATTAAATAATTATGAAAAAATTAGAATAAATTAGAATAAAATCGAAAAAAATAGAAAAAAAGAGATTTTGATTTTTGGGTAAAAGGTATTTTGGTTATTTTATTTATTATATTTTTTATAATTATTACATTAATAAATTAAATGTATGAAAATAAAATAATTAAATAAAAAATATTATAAAAAATAAATTAATTAAATAATAATTATTAAAAAAATTAGAAAAAATTAGAATAAATTAGAAAATAATATAAAAAAATAAAAATAATAAAAAAAACGAAGCGCGAAAATCAAAAATAAGCCGATTTAATTTTTAATTAATATAATTTTATATTTAAAAAATAATAAAAAATACGAAAAAAATAGTAAAAAATAGAAAAAAAGAGAATAAATTAGAAAAAAATAGATAAAAAAAGAAAAAATTATACACAAATGGAGAATAATATGTGGATAAGTAAAATTAAAATAAATAATTTTAGGAATTATAATTTGCAAGAAATTAATTTAGAAAAAAATATAAATGTTTTTTATGGAGAAAATGCTCAAGGAAAAACTAATATAATTGAATCAATTTTTTTATGTAGTATGGGTAGGTCTTTTAGAACTAATAAAGATAAAGAAATGATAAAATTAAATTCAGAAAATGCAATTATAGAAATTGAATATCAAAAAACAGATAGAGATGGAAAAATAAAAATAGAATTGGGTAATAGAAAAAATGTATATATTAATGGAATAAAAATAAAAAAGCTTAGTGAATTATTAGGGAATATTAATGTAGTAATTTTTACTCCAGATGATATTAATATTTTAAAAGGCGGACCACAAAATAGAAGAAAATTTTTAGATATTATGATTAGTCAATTAAAACCAAATTATATGCATAATTTAAATTTATATTTAAAAACCTTAGAACAAAGAAATAATTATTTAAGACAAATAAGAGAAGAAAATAAAGATGAAAATTTATTAGAAATTTGGGATGAAAAATTAGCGGAATATGCAGTTACAATTTCTAAATATAGAAATGAATATATGGAAAAAATTCAAGAAAAAATAAAAAAAATTCATAATGAAATAACAGATGATAAAGAAGAAATTGAAATTGAATATATTACTGAATGTGATAATAAAGAAAATTTTTTAAATTTATTAAAATCGAGAAGAAAATTAGATATAATAAAAGGTTTTACAACAAAGGGTGTACATAGAGATGATTTTGTGATATATATTAATAAGAAGAGATTAGATATCTATGGGTCACAAGGGCAACACAGGACAGCAATACTTTCACTGAAATTATCAGAATTAAATATTATTGAAGAAGAAATTGGAGAATATCCAATATTATTGTTAGATGATTTTATGTCTGAGTTGGACCAAAAAAGAAGAAATCATTTTTTAGAGAAAATTGATAATACACAAGTTATTATTACGTGTACAGATAAAATAGATATTGAAAATAAAAATATTTTAATATATAATGTAAAAGACGGAAACGTTTTTAAAGGAGGAAATTAAATGGAAAAGTACGAGCATAAATATGGCGCAGAACAAATTCAAGTATTGGAAGGTCTTGAAGCTGTAAGAAAAAGACCAGGTATGTATATAGGAAGTACTTCTGTAAGAGGATTACATCATATGGTTTATGAAATTGTAGACAACTGTGTTGATGAAGCTTTAGCAGGATATTGTACAGAAATAAAAGTAGAAATTGAACCAGGAAATATTATAAGTGTTGAAGATAACGGTAGAGGAATTCCAGTCGAGATACATCCAAAAACAGGAATCTCAACAGCGGAAACAGTTTATACAGTATTACATGCTGGTGGAAAATTTGGTGGAGATAGTGGATACAAAGTGTCTGGTGGACTTCATGGTGTTGGTGCATCTGTTGTAAATGCGTTGTCAAATTGGACAGAAGTTACAATTAAAAGAGATGGCGGTTTATATCAAATGTCATTTGAAAAAGGAAAGACTGTAAAGAAACTAGAAAAAGTGGGAAATGCTAAGGGAACTGGTACAAAGGTAAGATTTTTAGCAGATGATACAATTTTTGAAAGTTTAGATTATGAATATGAAACATTAGAAAAAAGATTTAGAGAAATGGCATTTTTAACAAAAGGTTTAAAAATATCAATAGAAGATAAAAGAGAAGAAACACCTAGAAAAGCAGAATTTTGTTTTGAAGGTGGATTGATATCATTTGTAGAATTTCTAAATAAAAATAAAGAAAAATTACACAAAACACCAATATATATAGAAAAAAATGGTGATATCCCAGTAGAAATAGCAATTCAATACACATCAAGTTATTCAGAAAATATTTATACATTTGTAAATAATATTAATACAATTGAAGGTGGAACACACTTAGAAGGCTTCAAAAGATCACTTACAAAAGTATTTAACGACTATGCAAGAAGTCACAATATATTAAAAGAAAAAGATAACAACTTACAAGGTGAAGATATAAGAGAAGGAATTACAGCTGTTGTATCTGTTAAAGTAAAAGAACCACAATTTGAAGGACAAACTAAAACAAAATTAGGAAACAGCGAAGTAACAGGTGTTGTACAAAGTATGGTAAACGAAGCACTATCAACATTTTTAGAAGAGAATCCACAAGTTGCAAAAGCTGTATTAGAAAAGTGTATTAGTGCGTCAAGAGCTAGGGAAGCAGCAAGAAAAGCAAGAGAATTAGTAAGAAAGAAAAACTCATTAGAAACATCAACATTACCAGGAAAATTAGCAGATTGTAGTAGTAAAGTAGCAGATGAATGCGAAGTTTATATAGTCGAAGGAGACTCTGCTGGAGGAAGTGCAAAACAAGGAAGAGACAGGAAATTCCAAGCAATATTACCACTATGGGGAAAAATGCTAAATGTAGAAAAAGCAAGAGCTGATAAAATTTATGGAAATGATAAATTAAATCCAGTAATATTAGCAGTTGGTGCAGGAATTGGACCAGACTTTGACATTACAAAAATAAGATATGGAAAAGTAATAATAATGGCCGATGCCGACGTTGATGGAGCTCACATTAGAACACTATTATTAACATTTTTCTTTAGATATATGAGACCATTAATAGAAAATGGAAATGTTTTTTTAGCGCAACCACCACTATATAAATTATCAAAAAAAGGAATGAAAGACGTATATTGCTACACAGACGAAGACTTAGACAAAGCATATAAAGAATTAGAAGAAAAAGGAATTGCGAGAGACCAACTAGGATTACAAAGATACAAAGGTTTAGGAGAGATGAACCCTGAACAATTATGGGATACAACAATGAACCCAGAAACAAGAACATTAGTAAAAGTAACAATGGATGATGCAATAAAAGCTGATGAAATATTTACATTGTTAATGGGTGATGAAGTTGAACCTAGAAGAGAGTTCATACAAGCTAATGCTAAATATGTAAAGAATTTGGATATATAGAGACATTGGGACAGTTGGGGACGTTTCTTTTTGGACATTTTGTCCAATTTGGGACACATCTATATTTTGAATAAAAATTTAATGGCAGATAAGAATGATACTTATCTGCCATTAATCTATAAAGCCAATAATAATCTCTACTAAAACTAATATATCTAATATTAAAACCTAATATATATTGCTACATAAATAAGCTCTAATACCACATATATTAATCAGTCGCTCGACCATTAATACACCCTAAGTAACTATATTCATCCCAAAGGGACTAGTAATAACCACTCTTAATTGTTAGATATAAGAATAATCTTAGCTCGAATTTATTACCTATCATTTGACCATATATTAAATATAAAAAATATTTCAGAAATAAATTAAATAAAAATACAGCCTACAAACAAATAATAAATTCTTATCGCCGACTTATTATAATATATGAAAATACACTATAATAAATCTTTGCTCGAATATTAATAAACAAAATGTTATCTATTAATATTCTTCGCTCAACTATCATCAACCTTATAATAGTATTATGTTCAAAAATAAAAATAATATTCAAAAAAATAAAAAAATTTTTGATGTTTTTGGAGACGGAGCACAAAAACATCGGTTAATTTGAAGATAGAAAAAACATTCTATGCTTTGGGAGATAAGGGAATAAACTGCATTGTCGAATTTTGTCGAAAAGTTTTTCTTGACAAATATAAATATTGAGAGTAAAATAAAAAAACAATAGGAGGTGAATAAAATAAAAGATAAAACAATACAACAATGGCTACCGATACAAGAAATTTATAATGACGGAATTGTTAAATTAAAAAATAAATATATAAAAATATTAAAAATAATTCCAATAAATTATAATTTAAAATCTGATTTAGAAAAAGAAGCTATTTTAAATTCTTATAAAATTTTTTTAAAAACTTGTAATTTTGATATTCAAATTTTTATTCAAAGTAGTAAAATCGATTTAACTCAAAATATTTCTAATATTCAAAAAAATATTTTAAAAAAAGAAAATAAATATCTTGAAAATATATCGCAAAATTATATCGATTTTATTAATAAATTAAATCAAAGTAAAAAATCATCATCAAAAAATTTTTATATTATTATATCTAATAAAATAAATAAGAAAAAAGAAAAAATACAATCTGAAGAAATTATTAAAAATGATTTAAAAGAAAAATATTTTAAAATCAAAGAATGTTTATCTCGATGTGGAAATTCAGTTATAGAATTATCAAATAAAAAAGAAATAGAAAAATTATTTTTTTCTTTATTAAATACGAAAAAAAATAATAATAAAATAATAGAAATGGGGGAATAAAAATAAAACAAGAAATTATAGAAAAAATAAAAAATAAAATAATTAAAAAAAATGAAGAAAATTTTTATGACGGTAGTGTAGATGAAAAAGACAAAATATCTCCATCATATATAAATATGCAAAATCCAAAATTTATAGAAATTGATAATTTATATTATTCAGGATTAATTGTCGTAAATTATTATAGAGAACAGACTGATATTTTATTAAAAACTTTAATTGAAACAAATATTAATATGAATATTTCTATTTTTTATGAAAAACAAAATTCATATAAAACAATAAAAGATTTAACATATCATATTGGAAATGTGGGAGTAGAATTAAAAGATAAAAATCAAAATAGAGAAGATATTGATATTGCAGCTTTTACATATAATGACGCCAAATACATAAGAAAAGAGATACAAGTGAACAACGAGGATATTTATTTATTATATATTTATATCAATATTTATGCAGAAGATATAAATAAATTAGAATATTATTTAAATAAAGTTGAAGGAATAACACAAAGTAAAGGAATGCAAACACGAAGAGCAAATTTTAGACAAGAAGAATTATTTTTAACCTGCTTACCGATAATGGAAAATAATGAAAAAATAAAAGATGCAGCAAAAAGAAATATTTTATCTTCGGGATTACTTGCAACATATCCATTTATATCTTCAACAATATTTGATGAAGACGGAATTTTTATTGGAACAAATATTTATAATAATTCATTGGTATTTATCGATAGATATAATAAAAAATATAAAAATGCTAATATGTGCATATTTGGAACTAGTGGAGCTGGAAAATCTTTTTATACAAAATTATTAATATTAAGATATAAATTATTAGGAATAAAACAATATATTATTGACCCAGAAAGAGAATATAATAATTTGTGTGAAAATTTGAAAGGTGTTCAAATAAAAATTGGGCCAAATTCTGAGACCTACATCAATATTCTAGAAATTAGAAAAGAAAGTCTAGAAGAAGGAGAAAGTGGATACCTAGCAACAAAGATAGGAAAATTAATAGGATTTTTTAATTTGATTTTTGGAGAATTAGACGAAGAAGAGAAAGCATTAATTGAAGAGAAATTAATAAAAACATATAAAATAAAAAATATAGATTTTGATGATGATAGTTTATTTAATAAAATAAAAATTAATAATAAAATAAAAAAAGAATTTAAAAGTGCTAAACAAATGCCATTATTAGAAGATTTATATAATGTGTTAGGTGATGATGAAAAAACTAAAAAATTTAAAACAAAATTAATTCCATTTGTAAAAGGTTCAATGAAGTTTTTTAATGAATATACAAATATAGAATTAAACAACGATTTAATTGTTGCAGACATTTATGATTTAGGAGAAGAAAACTTAAAATATGGAATGTATTTATTTACAGATATTTTTTGGGATAAAATAAAAGAAAATAGACATGAGAAAAAAGCAATATATTTAGATGAAATTTGGAGATTAATTGGAGTAACATCAAACAAAGAAGTAGCGGCATTTATTTATAAAATATTTAAAACTATAAGAAAATATGGTGGAAGTGGAGTTGCAATAACACAAGATATTTCTGATATATTCAGTTTAGAAAATGGAACATATGGAAGAAGTATTTTAAATAATTCAAGTATAAAAACATTTTTTGCATTAGAAGAAGAGAATATAAAAATACTTTCAGAATTTGCAAATTTGACAGAAAAAGAGAAAGTAGAAATAAAATCTTTAAAAAGGGGAGAGTGTTTAATGTTTGTAGGAGATGATCATATATTAACAAAAATAGAAAGTTCAGAATTAGAAAAAAATATACTAGAAGGAGAAAAGCAAAATGAAAAAAATAATAATAGCTATGAATAATGATTATTTAATTAAAGAAATAAATAGTTATGAAAAAATTAATTATAAAAGTGTACAATATAGAGAAGCTATTTTAGAAATACTAGAAAAAGAAAAAAATATTAATTTAATTTTTTTAGAT
>CATGLK010000008.1 GCA_949538735.1 uncultured Clostridia bacterium | reverse complement strand
TAACTCAAAAGAAAATAGAAAAGATAAATAGAGATATTTTAATACGAGTTATTAAGTACATATATAGTGAAACTTTGGGAGAAGGAAAAACAAAAAATATAATTAGTAGATTGGAAAGAGTAGGTGATAAAGAAATGATAATTGAAGTTATAAAAAAGGACAGAGAACAACAATGGCTAAGAGGAAGGCAAGAAGGCGAAAGAATTGGAGAAAGACGTGGTGAAAAATTAGGAATAACCAAAGCAATAACACAAATAGTAAAAGAAATGCTACAAAAGCAAATGAAAGATGAAGACATAATAGATATAACTAAAATAGAAGAAAAAGAATTAGAAAAACTAAAAATGGCATAACTAAAAAATAAACCAAGTTAAAGGAGATGAAAATCTAATAACTTGGTTTATTTTTTTCTATATAAAGTAATGAAAGCTTCTCGAACAAAAACTATATAATTTCTTTAAAATACTTGATAATAAAGCAAAAAATGAATATAATATAAGCATAAAAGCAAGAAAGGGCTGAAAAAAATGCAAATAATATCAAGTAAAGACAACGAACTAGTAAAACACATAAAAAAACTAAAAGACAAAAAATACAGAGACCAAAGCAACGAATATATAATAGAAGGAATAAAACTAGTAGGAGAAGCAATTCAAGAAAAAGCAAACATCAAGCAAATAATAATATGTGAAGACTGCGAAAAAGCAGAAAATATAAGCAAAGAGCTAATGTACGAAATAGCCAAATACCAATGCATATATGTAACAAACAAAATATTCAAGCTAATATCAGAAGTACAAGCACCACAAGGAATACTAGCAATTGTTGGGAAAAACAATGAAAACAAGAAAATCAATTATGAAGAAGAAATAATAGTAGCATTAGACGATGTACAAGACCCAGGAAACCTAGGAACAATACTAAGAACAGTTGATAGTATTGGAGTAACACAAATATTAGTATCAAAAGGAACAGCAGATGTGTACAACCCAAAAGTGGTGCGTTCAACAATGGGAGCAATATTCAGAATAAAGATAATAGAGTGTGAAGATTTGGCAAAAGCACTGAAAGAAGTACAAGAAAATGGATTTAAAGTTGTTGTATCTTCATTACAAACAGAAAATAGTGTATATGATATTAAATACAACAAAAAGGCGATAGTAATTGGGAATGAAGCAAATGGTGTAGAGCCACATATTCAGCAAATGGCAGATGAGAAAATTAAAATACCTATGCTTGGAAAAACAGAAAGTTTGAATGCGTCTGTTGCGACAGGTATCATTTTGTATGAATATGTAAGGCAGAAGGTAAAGGGCAAATTTTAGTAATACAATCAAGAAAAGAAAGTAATCAATTGAGCAATGGAAAAATAAACAATCAATGAAAGAAGGATAAAAATGAAAATAAACATAGTAATGGTAGAACCGGAAATACCACAAAACACAGGAAACATAGCAAGAACATGTGCAGCAATAGGAGCAAAACTACACCTAGTACACCCACTAGGATTTGACATCACAGAAAAAGCAATAAGAAGAGCAGGGCTAGACTACTGGGACAAAGTAGAAATAGAAGAACACCAATCATTCAAAGAATTCCTAGAAAAATACAAAGTAGAAGAAAACAATATGTATTTTGCAACAACAAAAGGAAAACACGTATACTCAGAGCCAGATTATAGCAAAATGGACGAAGTATTTATACTATTCGGAAAAGAAACAAAAGGTTTGCCAGAAGATATCTTACAAAAATATATAGGACAAACAATAAGAATTCCAATGAGAGAAACATTAAGGTCGCTAAACCTATCAAACTCAGTTGCAATAGTAGCATTTGAAGTATTAAGACAAAAGAATTTTGAGAACTTAGAAGAAATAAGCAGTTACTTTAAATAAGATGTGTCCCTATTGGCAGAAATATGCCAACAGGGACGGTTCTTAATGGCAGGAATCTGCCAAAA
Source organism: uncultured Clostridia bacterium (assembly GCA_949538735.1). GTDB lineage: Bacteria > Bacillota > Clostridia > TANB77 > CAG-508 > CAG-269. Next base: position 68,882 of record CATGLK010000008.1, on the reverse strand, counting down.
AGTTCCGTCCCCAATGGCAGGCTTGTCGAAATTTGTCGAATTTTGCGATGAAAAGTTGAAAAAAATGGAAGAAATATATTGAAATTTCTTCCATTTTGTGTTTTAATAAAAATAGTTTTATTAATAAAATTTTAATTCAAATCTAGATTTAACTCGAAATTCAATTCGAAAACAAAAATCCAAAACAAAATAATTTAATAAGGAGGCAAACATTGAAAGTCTTTACATACAAAGATTATATCGATTGCATACACAAACTAAGACTAAATGCAATTTTTCAACTTGCAGAAGAAAGTGCGAGTTATGACATAGGAAAAGAACCAAAGAAAAAATCAATAATAAAAATGATATTAGAAGATAAACACGAGGCAACAGAATTTATTAACAAATATCTAAAATCCAAAGAAAAAATAAAAGAAAAAGACATAGAACTTTATAAAAGTAAATACATAGAAAGAAAATACAAAGATATTGAATTACCAATTATATACAGGCACAAAAACACAGAAACATTTTTTTTAATTGAACATATAGATTTTATTGACAGAACAATCGACTACAAAATTTTAAATTATTGTATTGACATCATATATGAATGGAGCAAAGAAAAAAGATTTAATTCGAAAACCAATTATCCAAGAGTAGTACCAATAGTTATATATACAGGGCAAGAACCATGGAATTCCCAAAAAAGAAATAGGGAAAAGACAATAGGTACAAATGTATTAGAAAATTATAAAATTGATATACAGCTGAATGTAATAGAGACAGATGAACCTGAGGGCGAAGAGCCAGAAGAGGATAAAACGTGAGGTTATAAATTTTAGATATAAAATAAAAATCCACAAATAAAAAAGAACTTCTTTAATTTGTTTTACATAAGATATTGTAGGATAAATGACAAGGAGGAAAACAATGGAAAAAGTATTAGAAGTAAAAAACATCAGCAAAAAATACCAAAACAAAGAAGGCGAAGTAATTGCACTAGACGGAGTAAATTTCAGAGTAAATCAAGGTGAATTTGTCAGCATCATAGGACCAAGTGGATGTGGAAAATCAACACTACTATCAATAATAGCAGGGTTAGAAGACAAGACAACAGGAGAAATCTACATAGACGGAGAAAAAGTAGATGGTCCTTCTTCTAAAATCGGATATATGTTACAAAGAGATTGTTTGCTAGAATGGCGAAATATCCTAAGTAACACAATGTTTGGATTAGAAGTGAAAGGGAAAAAAGACAAAGAAAGCAAAGCATATGTAGAAGAATTACTAAAAAAATATAACCTATATGAATTCAAAGACAAATATCCATCTGAACTATCAGGAGGAATGAGACAAAGAGTAGCCTTAATTAGAACACTTGCAGTAAAGCCAAAACTACTATTATTAGATGAAGCATTTTCAGCCTTAGACTATCAAACAAGAATAATGGTAACAAACGATATTTACGAAATACTAAGAAAAGAAAAAATAACAGCGCTAATAGTAACACACGATATATCAGAAGCAATAAGTATGTCTGATAGAGTAGTAGTTCTAAGCAAAAGACCAGGAACAGTAAAAGATATTTGCAAAATTGATTTTGAAACAGAAAACAGAACACCAATTAACACAAGAGAAAATCCCAAATTTAGTAAGTATTTCAATACCTTATGGAAGGAGTTGGGAGTAGATGAATAAGTTAATTGTTTCAGAAGAAAGAAGAAAATACCTAAAAGGCAAAAAAAGCAGAAAATATCTTGTACTATTTGCGCAAATATTAATATTAGTAGCATTTCTAGCGATATGGGAAATTGCGGCAAACAAAGGAATAATAGACAGTTTTATAACAAGCCAACCAAGTAGAATTTTACAAACATTTATGAACTTACAATCAAATGACTTAATGATGCACATAGGAGTTACAGTTTATGAAACAGTAGTAGGATTTTTATTGGGAACACTAATTGGAATAATAATTGCAATTATTCTATGGTGGTCAGATTTCTTGTCAGATGTTGCAGAACCATACCTAGTTATATTGAATAGTTTGCCAAAAGTGGCTTTGCGGACCGATTATAATAATTTGGGTAGGAGCAGGAACTCCAGCAATAATTGTAATGGCAATCGCAATATCATTAATAGTAACAATTTTGGAAAACTTAAATGGATTTTTAAAAACTGATAAAGAAGTAATAAAAATGGCAAGAACATTTAAAGCAACTAAATTTCAAATTTTAAGAAAAATTATCATACCAGCAAATTTATCAACATTTATAAATTCATTAAAAGTAAATATAGGTCTTTCATTAGTAGGAGTAATATCAGGAGAGTTTTTAGTATCAAAAGCAGGGCTTCGGATATTTAATTGTATATGGTGGTCAGGTGTTCAAATTAGATTTAGTTATGACAAGTGTAATTATATTAGGAATTGTAGCAGGCCTAATGTATTTAGCAGTATTACTACTTGAAAAATTTATCCTAAAATCAAAAAAATATAAATAAACCTAAAATTACCAAAAGAACGCTTGGTAAAATAAAAGGAGGAGAGATTTTGAAAAATAAAATAATTATAAGTGTAATTACAATCGTTGTAATTGCCTTAGTTGTAATAGGTATAATTAGTGTAAAAACAAATAAAAATGAAACAACCACAGAAGAAGCGAAATTAATAAAGGTAAACGAGGTAACTCGTTCAGTATTTTATGCTCCACAATATGTAGCGATAAACCAAGGATTTTTTAAAGAAAATGGTATAGACATAGAACTATCAACAGGTCAAGGAGCAGATGCAGTTATGACAGCTGTTTTAAGTAATCAATGTGACATAGGATTTGCAGGACCAGAAGCTTCAATATATGTATATAATGAAGGAAAAGAAGACTACTGTCAAGTATTTGCTCAGATGACTAAAAAAGACGGTTCTTTCTTAGTTGCAAGAAACGATACAGATAATTTTAGTTGGCAAGACCTAAAAGGAAAAACAATAATACCTGGAAGAAAAGGTGGAGTGCCATATATGACATTTGAATATGTACTAAGAAAAAATGGACTTAACCCAAGTACAGATTTAGTACTAGATGATAGTATAAAATTTGACTTAATGGCAGGTGCGTTTTCAAGCGGAAGCGCAGATTATGTAACACTATTTGAGCCAACAGCTTCAGCAACAGAAGAACAAGGAAAAGGATATATAGTAGCATCAGTAGGAGAAGCATCAGGAGAAATTCCATACACAGCATATTTTGCTAAAAAAAGTTATATAGCAAACAATGAAGACACAATTCAAAAATTCACAAACGCAATATATAAAGGACAAAAATGGGTAAAAGAGCATTCAAGTAAAGAAATTGCAGAAGCAATAAAAAGCTTCTTCCCAAGTACAGATGTAGACCAACTAGCAACAGCAGTACAAAGCTATATGGATATAGATGCTTGGAACGAAACACCAGTACTAAAAAAGGAAGCATTTGATAGATTACAAGAGGTAATGACACAAGCAGGCGAATTACAACAAAGTGCTCCATATGACAAAATAGTAAATAACAAATACGCAGAACAAGCAAAATAGAAATTGAAAGCAGTAAATATGTATAATTAGCAAAATAAAAAGCGGAAGACAGTAAATGAGCAAAACTGACAAAATAAAAAATGAAAAAGTTTGAATAAAAGAATAAAAAGGAGCAATTGAAAGAATTTTATAATAAATATTGACATATAGGACAATAATTGCTTTGACACCTATTGTCTTATATGTTAAGATTTATTGCAGGATATATAGAGAAAGGGGTTGGGGGAATGCCAACAGACACAAAAAGTTCAAGCCTAGACTATGCAGGAATAGGAAGAAGAATAAAAGAAAAAAGAAGAGAAAAAAACATTACACAAGAAATGCTAGCAGAAACAATGGACATATCAATGGCATATTTAAGTAGAATAGAAAGAGGTAAAGAAAATGTCAACATAGAAAGACTATTGATAATAGCAGAAACACTTCAAGTAGATGTAGGAGAATTAATATCAGGTACAAGCCCAGGAGAAACAGGATTAGAACCATATTTTTGGGAAGAAATAAAAAGTGTATTAAGAGATTGCACACCAGAAAAACAAAAATTAATATATAATGTTGCAAAAATAATTGCTGGAATAGATTTTAAAAAAGAGAAAAAGATGGTGAGAAATAAATAACCCTGCAAATAAGCAAAATAAACTTTACAAAAAGTCGAAAATAGTATAAACTAGGTAAGAAAACAAAACGTAAAGGTGATAATAAATGTATTTAAAAAGACTAGAATTACAAGGATTTAAATCGTTCGCAGATAAAACAGTACTAGAATTTATGCCAGGAATAACAAGCGTAATAGGACCAAACGGTTCAGGAAAAAGTAATATATCAGACAGTATAAGATGGGTGCTTGGAGAGCAAAGTATGAAATCACTAAGAGGAACAAAATCCTTAGATATAATATTTGCAGGAACACAAAGCAGAAAATCATTGGGATTTGCAGAAGCATCATTAGTATTTGACAACGCAGACGGTGCGCTACCAATAGAGTACACAGAGGTAACTGTAACAAGAAAAATATATAGAAGTGGAGAAACAGGATACTTTATAAATAAAGTACCATGTAGACTAAAAGACGTACTAGAACTATTTATGGACACAGGAATAGGGAAAGATGGATACTCAATAATAGGTCAAGGAAAAATAGACGAGATTTTAAGTAATAAATCAGAAGATAGAAGAAACATTTTCGAAGAGGCAGCAGGGATAGTAAAATATAGAACAAGAAAACAAGAATCAGAGAAAAAGTTAGAAAGAACAAAACTAAATTTACTTAGAATAAACGATATTTTAGCAGAAATCGAAACAAACATAGATCCATTAAAAATGCAAGCTGAAAAAGCAAAAAAATATCTAAACCTAAGAGAAGAGCTAAAAAGCATAGAAATAGGGTTATTCATATATAACATAGAAAAATATAAAGAAAGCCTAACAGAAATAGTAAAAGACGAAGAAGTATACCAAAACCAATGTAACGAAGAAGAAGGAAGACTAGAAAGAATAAAACAACTAAAAGAAGAACTAAAAACTCAAATAGACGAGATAACAATAAAAATAGAAGAGATGTCAAACATTGGGTTTGAAAGTCAAAAAGAAATAGAAATGCTAAATTCAGACATAAATGTAGCAAACACAAGAATTGAAAACAACAAAGAAAATAGCCAAAGATATGAAAAAGAAATAGAAGAGGCAAAACAAAAATTAGAAGAACTAAAACAAGAAAACGAGCAAAAACAAGAAAAGAAAGCAAACTTAAAAGAAAATAGAGAAAGATTTGCCAAAGAACTAGAAGAAAAAGAAACAGAACTTGCAAAAATAATGGACAAGCTATCATCAAAAGAGCTAGAAATAGAAAAGCATAAAGCACAAGTAGAAAAAAACATAGACAGAAAATACGAGCTACAAACAAACATAAATACACAAGACATCAACTTTGAAAACTATGAAAAAAGACAAAAACAAATAAAAAATGAAATAGCAGTAAACATATCAGAACTAGACGCAACAAGGCTTACAAAAGACGAAATAGCAAAAGGATTTTATGAAATAGACAGTAAAAGAAATAAAGTTGTTGCAAGTCTAGAAGAAATAAACCAAAAACGTGAAGAAGCAGACAAAAAAATCAAAACATATGAAAATACAATAAATACATATCAAAGTGAAATGAGAATAAAAGAATCGAAATTAAAATTCTTGATAGAAACAGAAAGAGAAAAAGAAGGATATGTAAAAAGTGTAAAATCACTTTTAAAAGACTGTGAAAACATAAAAGAATTAGGCAAAGGTATGCACGGAGTACTTGCAAACATAATAGAAGTGCCAGAAGAATATCAAACAGCAATAGAAATGTGTTTAGGAGCAAGCCTACAAAACATAGTTACAGAAACAGAAGAAGATGCAAAAAAATTAGTAGAACATTTAAGAAAAAACAACCTAGGAAGGGCATCATTTTTACCAATAACGTCAGTAAAAGGAAAGAAAATAGACAGAATAAAAGGAAACGAAAAAGGAATAATTGGAATTGCATCAGACCTAATAAAATACAGCAAAAAGTATGAACAAATAATAACAAACTTATTGGGAAGAACTGTAATAGTAGACAATATGGAAACAGCAATAAAAGTTGCAAAACAAAATGGATACACATTTAGAATAATAACAATTGAAGGAGACGTAATAAATCCTTCGGGAGCAATAACAGGTGGTTCAGTTACTAAGAAAACAGTAAACATTCTAGGCCGTGGAAGAGAAATAGAAAAACTAGAAAAAGAAATAAAAACAATAAAAGAAAAAATAGCAAAACTAGAAAAAGAAAAACACGACTATGAAAGTGGAATAGAAGACATTTTAGAAGGTGCAACAAGCTTAGAAAGAGAACTTCAAGAAATAGACATCACATATGCAACAGAAAAACAAAAGTTAGTATCAGTTGAAGAAAATATAGCAAAAATAGAACAAAGATTATCAAAACTAAGACAGGAACAAGAAACAATAGAAGAACAGAAAAAACAAACAATAGACAACAAAATCAAAATAGAAGAAGAAATTAAAACATTAACAGAAGAAACTGAAAAATTAACAAAAATAATAAATGAATTTGCAGAACTAAACAAAGACAACCAAAAATATGTAGATGACTTAAACTTTGATATAACAAATTTAAAAATATCAGTATCTTCATTTGACGAAAGCGAAACATCAATAGAAGAAATACAAGAGAGAATTAACATAGACATAGAAAATACAAACAAAAGCATACAAAATAAAAACATACAAATAGAAGAAATCAAACAAGAAAACTTCAACTTACAAAAATCAATAGAAGAAATACAAGAAAAAATAGAAAACATAAAAGAAGAAGTAAAAAATAGTGGAACAAAAGTAGAAAACCTAAAACAAGAAAGAATAGACAAAAATGCAAAATTAGCAAAACAAGAAGACGAAATAACAGAAAAATTCAAAATAATAGAAGACTTAAAAGCACAAATAGTAAAAGTAGATGTAAAGAAAACAAAACTAGAAGAAGACATACAAAACATTATAAACAAAATGTGGGAAGAATATGAACTAACACCAAACGCCATTGGTGAAGAATACAAAAAGCCAGAAAATGTAGCACTAACCCAAAAGAAAGTAAACAGTTTAAGAAAAGAATTAAGAGAATTGGGCAGTGTAAATGTAGATTCAATAGAAGAATACAAAAATCTAAAAGAAAGATATGACTTTATGTGCGAACAAAGAGTGGACTTAGAAGATACAATGGCAAAACTAAGAAAAATAATTTCAGATATGACAACAACAATGAAAGAACAATTCAAAACACAATTTGAAATAATAAACAAAAACTTTGCAGAAGTATTCAAAGAACTATTTGGTGGCGGAAATGCATCACTAAAACTAGAAGATGAAGAAAACATACTAGAATGCGGAATAGACATAAACGTACAACCACCAGGAAAAAAACTACAAAATATGATGTTACTATCAGGTGGAGAAAAAGCATTTACAGCAATAGCTCTACTATTTGCAATACTAAAAATAAATCCAGCACCATTCTGCGTATTAGACGAAATTGAAGCAGCATTAGATGATGTAAATGTATATCGTTTTGCAGAATACTTGAAAAAATTCTCTGAAAACACTCAGTTCCTTGTAATTACACATAGAAAGGGAACGATGGAAGCAGCAGACACAGTATATGGAGTAACAATGGAAGAAAACGGAATATCAAAACTATTGTCAATGAAGTTAAAATAATTTATTACTAAAGGAAAAGAATTGGTAACAATTTGGTACCAATTAAAAATCGATATAATAATTAAAAGTGCCGAGAAGGTTCGCCCTCAATGGCACTTTTTTATATTAAAACATCAACTTCAAAACACCAATAAACATCAAAAGAACGCCTGATATAATAGACCAAACATTATTTGGCAAGCGACTTAAATTATTAAGTTTCCTACCCAAGTAATTTCCAAAGCTCAAAAAGAACATCTGAAAAACAGAAACAATAAAAGGAAAAATAGAAAAACCAATACCTATAATTCCACCACCAATTCCAATACCCAAACTATCAATAGAAAGAGCAAAGCCCAAAAATAAAGCCTCTTTATAATCAATAGAATTCGAATTATCAAAATCAGCAGAAACATTATCATCTCTTAAACCTTGAATAAAAATAAATAATCCCATAAAAAATAAAATCGCAAAACCAAGCAACTTGGTCGAAAATTCAGAAAAGATACCCTTAATGCTATTACCAAATAATAAAGCTATAAAAGTTATTAAATATGAAATAATAAACAAAATAATTCTGCCAAACTTAGAAATAGATGTATTTTTTATTCCATATGTAATTCCAATCCCTAATGAATCAATACTGCTAGAAACTGCTAAAATAATTTGATAAATAAACATAATCAGATACCTCCTAAAACATAATATGACAAAATTCGCAAAATTGTGAAAATAGAAATTGTCCTACCAAGAAGGACCGTCCCCAGTGGCAATAAATTGCCAAAAAGGTCCGTCCCTGTTGGCAATTTTCGGGAATAAAATAGGGACAACCCGCATATGATTTAAAAGAAAATATACAAAGGAGAGATTTATATGTGGGAAACGTTAAGAAAAGAAGAAACGTTAAAGACGTTAAAAACAAACAGAAAGACAGGGTTAACAAAGGAGGAAGTTGCTTTTAGACAACAAAAGTATGGAAAGAACAAATTGAAGGACAAACCCAAAGAGAGTATAGTAATGAAATTTATAAAACAGTTTAATGATTTTATGATAATTATATTAATAGTGGCTTCAATAGTGTCAGCTGGAATTTCATACATACAGGGTGAGAACGATTATGTGGATTCAATTATTATTATTGCAATTGTTATTTTGAATGCGATTATGGGAGTGGTTCAAGAGGCGAAAGCGGAGAAGTCAATAGAGGCGTTGAAGCAAATGACTCCGCCAAAAGCGAAGACATTAAGGGATAATAGTATAGCAGAGATAAAGGCTGAAGATTTAGTCCCAGGGGATATTGTGATTTTAGAGGCTGGTGGGTATGTTCCAGCGGATTGCAGGTTGATTGAGAGTCACAATTTGAAGGTTGAAGAGGCTAGTTTGACAGGTGAAACAGAGCCTGTTACAAAAGATGCAGATATGATATGCAAAGCTCCACTTGAAAATATAAATGGAAAGGTGCAGACTTCAAGGGTTACAATAGGGGATAGGTTTAATATGGCTTTTATGGCAAGTATTGTTGTGAATGGACATGCAAAGGCTGTTGTAACTGATACAGGAATGAATACAGAGGTTGGAAAGATTGCAAATATGATAATAGAAGATGAAGCGCCAGAGACACCAATCCAAAAGAAGTTAAGTCAAGTTGGGAAGATATTAGGAATTGTATGTTTAGCAATATGTGTAATAATATTTGTAATAGGACTAATAAAAAATATAGATCCAATGGAAATGTTTATGACATCAGTAGGATTAGCAGTGGCAGCGATTCCAGAAGGTTTACCAGCGATAGTTACGATTATGCTTTCAATCGGTGTGACTAAAATGGCAAAGAATAATAGTATAATTAGAAAGTTGCCAGCAGTTGAAACATTAGGAAGTAGTAAAGTGATATGTTCTGATAAAACAGGAACATTAACACAAAATAAGATGACAGTAGTAGAAATAATGGCAAACAATAAAATCTTCGCAACAGAGTTAGGAGCAATGTGTACAGACTGCGAAATAAGCTATACAGAAGGGAAAAATAAAGTTACTGGAGAACCGACAGAGATTGCACTAGTAGAGAATGGAATAAAAAATAACATAAATAAAGTACAAATGGAACAAGAAATGCCAAGAGTGAATGAAATTCCATTTGATTCTACTAGAAAAATGATGACAACAATTCACAAGATAGGAGACAAATACAGAATTATAACAAAAGGAGCACCTGATGTGCTACTAGATAGATGCAAAATATCAGCAGGAGAAAAAGAAAGAGTAAAAGAGAACAACTTAAAAATGGCAAAAAAAGCCCTAAGGGTAATAGCTGTGGCTTATAAAGAAGTAGACAGATTACCAGATAAAATAGATAGTAGCAATATAGAAAAAGACTTAAATTTTGTACGGACTAATTGGAATGATTGACCCACCAAGAGAAGGAGTAAAAGAGGCGGTAAAGACTTGCAGAAAAGCGGGAATAAAAACAGTAATGATAACAGGAGACCATATAGCAACAGCGAAAGCAATAGCAAGTGACTTAAACATACTAGGAGCAGGAGACAAAGCAATAACAGGAAAAGAACTAGACCAAATACCACAAGAAAAATTAGAAAAAGAAATAAGTGAATACTCTGTATTTGCAAGGGTAACCCCAGAACATAAAGTAAGAATAGTAAAAGCTTGGCAAAGTACAGGAGCAGTAGTTGCAATGACAGGTGACGGAGTAAATGACAGTCCTGCTCTAAAAAGTGCAGATATAGGAATTGCAATGGGAAAAAACGGAACAGAAGTAGCAAAAAATGCAGCAGATATGATACTAACAGATGATAATTTTGTAACAATAGTAAAAGCAGTAAAACAAGGAAGAAACATATATGACAACATAAAAAAAGCAATTCACTTTTTAATTGCAACAAATATAGGAGAAATAGTAACAATATTTATGGGATTAGTACTAGGACTAAAATCACCATTACTTGCAATACAATTATTATGGATAAACCTAGTAACAGACTCATTACCAGCAATAGCAATAGGTTTAGAGCCACCTGACAAAGACATAATGAACAGAAAGCCACAAGATAGCAAAAAAGGAATATTTGCAGACGGTCTATGGAACAAAATAATTGTAGAAGGAATAATGCTAGGAATGCTAACATTAGTTGCATTCAGTATTGGAAATAAATACTTTGGTGTAGAAGTTGGAAGAACAATGGCATTTGTTGCAATGGGATTACTAGAACTTGTCCACAGCTTTAATATAAAAAGTGAACAATCAATTTTTAAAGTTGGAATTTTTGAAAATAAATTCTTAATAGGCAGTTTTATACTAGGATTACTTGTACAAACAATAGTGGTAGTAATTCCAACATTTGCAGAAGTGTTCAAACTAGTACCATTAAACCAAACACAGTGGCTTATTACTCTAGGTATTGCAATATTACCAATTCCAATTGTTGAAATACAAAAAAAGGTCAATGAATGGAAATTTGGAAAAGTAGTTTATAGCAAAAAATGTGAAACTCAAAGCGAAACAATGTGCCAAAAACGTGAAAGTTAGAGAAAAATCATCTATTAAAAACGTGAAACTTGAAGCAAAAACATCTATCAAAAACGTGAAACTCATATTGACTAAAAGCAAAATAAGCAGTATAATTAGAGTAAGAGGTGAAGAAAATGGAAAGAAAAATTTACCAAGAATTACTCGAATGGAAAAACACAAACACTGAAAAACCACTAATGGTAATAGGCGCAAGACAAATAGGGAAAACATATATAATAAAAGAATTTTGTGAAAGAGAATTTAAAAACAATATATACATCAACTTACTAGAGCATGTTGAAATAATAAAAATATTTAAAGAAGAAATAAATACAGCAGAAAAATTCAATAAAATGAAAATATATTTAGATATAGACATAGACATAGAAAACACAATAATATTTTTTGATGAAATACAAGAAAGTGAAGAGCTAATAAGTAGTTTAAAATATTTTAACGAAAGCAAAGAACCATTCAAAATAATTTGTGCAGGAAGCTTATTAGGAGTAAAACTAAAAAGAATGCACACATCATTTCCAGTAGGAAAAGTAAAAATGATAAATATGTATCCTATGGATTTTGAAGAATTTTTGATTGCAAATGGAAACCAAGGACTAATAGAAGAAATAAAAAAATGCTATAAATCTAACACTGCAATGATTTCAGTATTACACGAAAAAGCCCTAAATCTATATAGACTATACCTATGTGTAGGTGGAATGCCAGAAGCAATAAACAACTTATTAGAAAACAACAAAGATATTTTGAAATTTGATAAAAGTATAATAGAAGACATCATTACATCATATTTAAGTGATATGAACAAATATGTAGAAAACAAATTTGAAGCAAATAAAATAGAAGAAATATATAAATCTATTCCAGCACAACTAGGGAACAAAAGTAACAAATTTCAATATGGAAGAATATCAGTAAATGCTAGAAAAAGAGATTACGAAACAGCACTAAACTGGTTACTTTCTAGTACAATGATACACAAATGTACAATATTAAACAAAGTTGAAATTCCGCCTCTTCGGATTTATAATACCAGACCATTTTAAACTTTATTTAAGTGATGTAGGAATATTATTAAACTTATTGAAGATAAAATTCAATGACATTATACTTGATAGACTATTATTATATAAAGGAATTATTGCGGAAAATTATGTTGCGACACAACTTTTAGCCAACAACAATTCACTCATATACTGGGAATCTGGAAATCAGGCAGAAATAGATTTTTTACTATATAATGATGACGGAATAATACCAATAGAAGTAAAAGCGAACAACAATACGTCAAGTAAAAGCCTAAATATTTATATGAATAGGTATAAGCCTAAATATGCAATAAGAATTTCTACTAAAAACTTTGGATTTGAAAATAATATAAAATCTGTGCCACTATATGCAGCATTTCTAATAGAATAAACGTAGTAATAAACAAAAAAGTATGATATACTTATAAAAAATTTAAGAGGAGAAAAGAATATGCAAAATAAATATAATCTAACATTAGAACAAAATATATTTTTAGCAAAGAGAAACTTAGTAGACAATATATATGCAAATGCAAAAATGGAGGGTTTAAACATAACATTCCCAGAGACCAAAACAATATTAGATGGAGTAAATGTACCAAATCTAAAAATAGACGAAATTCAATGTGTTTTAAATTTAAGAGATGCTTGGAAATATATTATAAATAATATAGAAGAAGAATTTACACTTAAATTAATATGTAAAATAAATGAATGTGTTGCAAGAAACGAAAGCATATCGTGGGGAACACTAAGAAATGGAAATGTAGAAATAACAGGAACAGAGTACATACCAGAAATACCAAACAAAGAAAAAGTTGAAAAAGAGATAGAAGAGATATTAAAAATCGAAAATGCGACTGAAAGAGCAATTGAATATATGTTATATGGAATGAGAAATCAACTGTTTTGGGATGGTAATAAAAGAACAAGTACAATATGTGCTAATAAAATAATGATAGAGAATGGTTGTGGTATAATAAAAGTGCCAGATAGCAAATTAAAGGATTTTACGATATTATTATCTGAATATTATACAACAAACAAAAATGATAAGATAAAACAATTTATTTACGAGAACTGTATTGATGGGATAGCGTTTGAAAGTTAAAAGCAAAATCAAAAATTAATGAACGTTGTCACAATATATCGATAAAGTTGGAAAAAATTAAGCAAAACTATTGAAAAAGTATATAAAATCTGTTATATTAATAAAAGTGCAGACGATATATACTTTTTTGTGTATAAAAACATTGAATAATTTTAAGTCAATGCCAAGATTTTATTATAAATAAAAATCTGCAACCATTTAAAATCAAAGATTTTTAAATCTAAACAAAAACTCAGAAAACAAAAAATAAAGAGAAAGAAGGCGATGGAAAAAGAAAACTAATAGAAAATAAGAGAAACAGGCGTATATTTACTAATGGAGAAATATTGACAAACAAATAAAAACATATTAAAATGAAAGTGAGGAAAAAATAATGCAAATATTTACATATGCAGATTATTTAAAATGTTCAAAAAGTTTTCCAGAAGGAGTAAGAGAAGAAACAGCTAAATATGTTTTTGATGAAGAACAAGAAAGAATTCATCAATATAAAGACAAAATTTTTAAAGAAATATTAAGTGACAAAAAAGAATTTATAAAATTCATACAAAAATATTTAAATATTGATAAATTTCAAAATTTAACAGAAAAAGATGTTGAAAAATATAACAAAGAATTCATAATATCAAATTTCGAAAAAAGAGAATCTGACACTATATATAAAATACCAAAATTCAATGCATATATAATGATAGAACATCAAAGTCAGATAGATTATAAGATGCCGATGAGAATAACAGAATATAGTGTGGAATTAATGAGAGATATAATTAGAAGTGGCAAAAATGAAATAGGCAATTTACCAGTTATAATACCAATAGTTTTATATACAGGGAATAGAAAATGGAAAATACCAAACAAATATGAAGAAATAGATACTTTTGGAGTTAAAGCATTTGAGTATACAAAATACAATTTAGTGGATATAAATGATTATGCAAAAGAAGAATTGATAAAGGAAAATACAGGAATGTCAAAGGCATTATTGTTTGAAAAGATAAACTCAAAAGAAGACTTAGAAGGCGTAATGAGCGAAATATCAAAGAAAGAATTAACAGTGGGAGAAAACAAGTATATTTCGTTGATGCTTAAGTACTCAAATAAGATTAGAAAGATTACACCGAATGGAGTAGAAGAATATTTAAAAAAATTAGAAAGAGGAGGAAACGAAGATATGAAATTTGAGAAATTATTTATGGAATTACTAGAAGATAAAGAGAGAAAAGGAAAGATAGAAGGAGAGAAACGTGGTGAGGAACGTGGTGAAAAATTAGGAATTGCAAAAGCGATAACCCAAATGGTAAAAGGTATGCTACAAAAGCAAATGACAGATGAGGATATAATGGATATAGCCAAAATAGACAGAAAAGAACTAGAAAAATTAAAAATGGCATAAGAAAATAAAATATAGAAATTTAGAAAAAAAGCTTGATGTCGACATAAAATTGTATTATAATATAAATATGCAATTTTTATAAAGCATGTAATTCTTGTATAAACAGGAAGACGGCTAGTGCCTAGAAGGGAGAAAATACATGCAGAAAAAATCTAAGAAACAAAGGAGAAGGGAATATCAAGCCCAAAAGACAACTAAACAGACAAAACCAAAAGTAAAAGAAGAAGTTAGTCTGTATAAACCTGCAAAAACTAAACAGGATCTACAGGAAATTGCAAGAAGTGATAAATCGGATAAAGAAAAATTGATAGCAGCAATAATTGTTCTTAATTCCCAAAAGGTTAGAGAAGGAGATATAGTAGTAATAGACGAAAGAGAAAACGTACTATACTATAGCAAAATGCTGAATATGGAAGAATTTAAAAAACTTGCATATCCACCAGGATACAAATATCAATTCTCAAAAGAACCTATAATAACTTGCACTTTGAAAGGTCATGAAAAGAGTTTTGTTCTTAAATGTGCTTAGATACTAAAACAGTTAGGAAATCCTAGCTGTTTTTAGTTTATTTTCTAGTTTACCCTTAAATAAAACTTGACACCTGCAACAAAATAATATATAAAGAATAAAAAAGCAAAAAACAAAGCAAACTAAAGAAAAAAGAACAGGAGAGATAAAAATGGAAAAACTAAGAAAAGAGATAAAAGAAAGACTAGACAAAATAAAAGAAATGATAAAAAGCGAAGAAAAAAGAGACGAAATAGAACAAGAAAGAAAAGAACTAGACAAATTACTAAAAAAATATCTAAGAGAAAAATAGAAATAGAATACAACAAAACACGAAAACATTACATTTAAGCAAAAGAAGAAATCTGATAAAATAATCAAAAATGCAATAGGTGGTAGAATAATGAGAAAAACAAGCACAATAAAAATAGGAAGAAATCTACAACAAATAAGAAAAAGCAATGGATATACACAAGAAAAACTAGCAGAAGAAATAGAAGTATCTGCAAGGTATGTAAGCGACATAGAACAAGACAGAGCAAAACCATCATATGAAGTACTAATACGAATATGCAACCTATTCAAAGTATCATTAGATCAGATATTTAGTGAATATCTAAAAATAAGAGACAACAAAAGCCTAGAATATTCAATATCAGGATATGACAAACTAAACAAAGAAGATAAAGAAACAATAGGGCACCTAATAACATATTTCAACAAAAAGTAAAAGGGTACTTAAAAAACAAAATCTGTAAAAAGTAAAATTTGGTAAAACACTTGCAAAAAGTAAATAAATATGGTACAATAGCTATGTTTTGAAAAAAGCACGGCTATTTTTCAAATCTCTACTTACAGAAAATGTAGGTTAAAAATCCAAAGGGAGGTGAAAATAATGAACAAATACGAAAGTATAATCATTGTTAACCCAAATGTAGACGAGGCAGGACTAAAAGCACTAGAAGAAAAATTCACAGGGTTAATCAACGAAAACGGAAAAGTAGAATCAGTAGAAAATATGGGTAAAAAGAAACTAGCATACGAAATAAAAAAATTCAGCGAAGCAACATACCTACTATTCAACTTCGAAGCACAACCAGCTTCAATAGCAGAACTTGAAAGAGTTTACAGAATTACAGACGATATAATCAAATACATCGTAGTAAGAAAAGAAGACTAATGTAAATTAGCAAACAAAAAATAAAATTAAATAAAGTAAATAGGGGCCTTTATTTAAAGTAAGAAAGGTGATAGAAAATGAACAAAGTAATATTAATGGGAAGACTAACAAGAGACCCAGAAGTAAGATACACACAAACAAACAATACACTAGTAGCATCATTCAGCCTAGCAGTAAATAGAAGATTTGTAAGACAAGGAGAAGAAAGACAAGCAGACTTCATAAACATAGTAGCATGGAGTAAACTTGGAGAATTTTGTAGCAAATACTTTAAAAAAGGTCAACAAGTAGGAGTTATAGGAAGAATACAAACAAGAACTTGGGACGATGACCAAGGAACAAAACACTACATAACAGAAGTAGTAGCCGAAGAAGCATATTTTGCAGATAGCAAAAGAGAAGGCGATGGAAACAACGCATTTGAAAACACATTTGGCAATACAGCACCAGGAAACATGGGAGCTGATTTCGAAGTATCTTCAAGTGATGACCTACCATTCTAAAAAAGAGGGGTGAAATAAAAATGGCAGACAAAAAACAAAATAGAAGAAATAAAAATTATGATGAGGATTACAATCCAAGATTCAGAAAACAAAGAAAAAAAGTATGCGTATTATGCAGTGATAAAAACTTTGAATTAGATTACAAAAATCCAGAACAACTAAAAAAATTCATAAATGATAAAGGTAAGATATTACCAAGAAGAACAACTGGAGCATGTGCTAAACACCAAAGAGATATCACAACAGCAGTAAAAAGAGCAAGACATATTGCACTTTTACCATATGCACAAAACTAATTTTAAATATAAAACAATCGCAAGCAAAAAATATAGAAATGCTTGCGATTTTTTATGCCCAAAACATTTACAATTAAAACACCATATGATATAATTTTAAGGAAAAAACAAAAGAGGTGAAAAACTTTGAATCAAATATTAAGTGTAGAAAACACAAAAAAAGAAAAGAAAAGAAAAAGTCCAAGTGGACCAATAGAAATTCAAAAAATAGTAAGAATATTTGCTATAATAATGATAATATTTGGAATGGCAATAATAGGAAGTGGCTCATACTCAATGTATAAAGGAAAAACAGAACCAAAATCAGCAACAAGACCAGTAATAGTAGCAAGTCAAACAGCAGGAACACAAGTAACAATACAAATAAAACACGACAAACCACTATCAAAAGTAACATACAGTTGGAACGACGAAGAGCCAATAGAAATAGAAACAAACTCAAGAAGTGAAATTTCACAAATAGTAGAAATCCCATCAGGAAACAACAACATACTAAAAATATATGCAGAAGACATAAACGAGCAAACAGCAACAAATGAAAGCTCTTATGTAGCACAAAGAAAAATAGACATACAACTAGAAGCAAACGGAACAGACCTAAAAGTAAACATAGAATCAGAAACAGAGTTAGCATATATGACATACCGTTGGGATGACGAAGAAGAAAAAGAAGAAGAATTAGACGGATATGAAGCAGAAAAAACAATAGAAATACCAAAAGGACAACACACATTAACATTAATAGTAGTAGATATAGACAACAACACAGAGACAGAAGAGCAAGAAATAAAAGCAGTAACAAAACCAAAATTAGATGTAACAGTAGACGAAACAGGAGAAAACTTTGTAATAAAAGCATCAGATGAAGAAGCAGTAAAAAGAATAGAATTTATAATAAACGAAGATAGTGAAAATGCAGAAAGAAATAGCTTAGACCTAGATAAGGTATTTCCTTCAAAAGAAGAAAGAAAAGAATTTGAATACAAATATCCACTACGTGAAGGAGAAAATAAACTAATAATAAGAGCATACAATGAAAGTGGAGTATATGAAGAATCAAGAGTAATGTTCAGAAAATAAAACATAATCAACAAACAACATACCTCCTACAATACAAATGTGGGAGGTTGTTAAAAATGAAGGAGAAAAAATGATATTTGAAATACTAACATATTTTATAATATATTCATTTTTAGGATGGATAATGGAATCAGTAGTAAGGTCAGTAATAGAAAGAAAACTAATAAACACAGGATTTTTAATAGGACCATTTTGCCCAATATATGGAATAGGCGCATGTATAATGTTTTTATTCTTAAGTGGGCTAAAAGACCATATATTACTATTATTTGTAGTTTCACTACTTGCAATGTCAATATGGGAATACCTAGTTGGAGTATTGTTAGAAAAACTATTTAATACAAAATATTGGGACTACTCAGACCACAAATTTAATATACAAGGAAGAGTATGCCTAACAAACTCAATATGTTGGGGAGTAATAGGAATACTATTTGTTCACTATATACACCCATTTATGCAACAAATAATTGGAAATATTGACGCAACAGTATTACACTATATAATATCAATTGTAACAATAGTATTTATAACAGACACAATAGTAAGCATAATAAAAGTAAAAAATATTAAGGGAACATTAGATAGCATTGAAAAAATAAATAAAGAAATAAAAGAAAAGCTAAAAGAAGTAAAAGCAATGTCAAAAGAAAAAGACGAAGACAAAAAAACAGCAACACAAAATATCCAACAAATAGTAGAACAATTAAACAAAAAGAAGAACAGAACAATATTACATTTATACAGAAATGTATACAGACTAAAAAAAGCATTCCCTGCAATCAATACTAAAGAAATAACAGAAGTCCTAAGCAAAAAAGCAGAACTTAGAAAAAATAAGCAAAAAGACTTGAAAAAATAAAATAGTTATGGATATAATAAAACAAAAGTAAAAGATAAAGGAGCAAAATCATGATACAAGAAATTTATATAATAGATGATGATGACTCTTCAATATTAATATTTAGAGAATTATTTAAAAACGACCCAGAATTCAAATTTATTAGTGTAAAAACAGAGCAAATAGACATAGCTCTAAAAAATATACCTGCACTAATAGTAATAAACGAAGATGCAATAGATAGAGACGTAATCGAATTATGTAGTAAAATAAGAAAAGACGAAGACAACACAATAACACCAGTAATAATAGTATCATCAAAAAGTGATAGAGACCACAGAATAAAAATATTGCAACAATCGGTGGAATTCTTCATAAAAAAACCAGTAGACGAAAAATATCTGTATTACACAGTAAAAAATTTGAACAGACTATTAGCAAGCAATAGAACAGTAAGTCCATTAACGGGATTGCCAGGAAATGTACAGATACATGCCGAATTGAAAAAAAGGCTATTAAGAAAAGAAGCATTTTCAGTACTATACTTAGACTTGGACAACTTCAAGGCATATAATGATGTATATGGTTTCTTAAAAGGAGACCAAATAATAGAATTCACAGCAGAAACAATAGTTAACCTAGTACACAGTGACGAATTAGAAAACACATTTGTAGGGCACATTGGTGGAGACGACTTTGTAGCAATAGTACCAGGAACGCACTGCGAAAAATTATGCCAAAACATATTAGCATATTTTGATGCAAATGTTAAAAAATTCTTTACAGAAGAAGACTTTGAAAATGGCTACATTGAAGTGGAAAACAGAAAAGGAATTATAGAAAAATTTCCATTGACATCACTTTCAATAGGTGTGGTTGTGGCAGATGATGATAGATTTCATAACATACTTGAGATTGGCGAAGTTGGAGCACAGGTTAAGCACGCTGCTAAATCAGTTATGGGTAGCAGTTATGCAATTGATAGAAGAAAATAGCACATTTGGGACACATCTAAAAAACAGTAATAAAATAAAAAACTTCTAATATAAATAATAGTAATAATATTTATGTTAGGAGTTTTTATATGTTAGTAATCAATAAAAAAAGAATAAAAATAATAACAGCAGGCATGCTAATAGCAATATTTGCATTCACGTTTCAAATAGCAATGAAACAAACAAACCCAATAAATGAAAACATAGCAAATCAAAACAAAACAGACAATGAAACCATACAAACAACAGCGACACCAGTATCAGGAAAAACAGTAGTGCTAGACGCAGGACATGGAGTGCCAGACGAGGGAGCACAAAGCAGTAATGGAACAACAGAAGCACAAACAAATTTAAAAATAACATTGAAAGTACAAAATTTGTTAGAGCAGAGTGGATGTAATGTAATATTAACACGTTCAGATGAAAACGCAATATATGATTTAGATGCAAACACACTAAAGCAAAAAAAGATATCAGATATACACAATAGAGTAAAAATAGGAAATGAAAGTTCAGCAGATATATTTGTATCAATTCATTTAAACAAAATTCCACAATCTCAATATTATGGTTGGCAATGCTTTTTTAAATCCGGAAACGAAGACAGTACAAAATTGGCAAAAAAGATACAAGAGAATTTGAATAAATCAATACAAAAAGAAAATACTAGAGTACCAATGAAATTAGATACAGTATATATTATGAAACATGTAGAAATTCCAATATCAATTGTTGAATGTGGTTTTTTATCTAACCCAGAAGAAGAAAAGCAATTGTTAGAAGATGAGTATCAAAATAGATTAGCTTGGGGAATTTATAATGGAATTACTTCATATTTTTATGAGAAATAAACTGTTTTAAATACCCAAGAATTGAAAAAAATTACAAAAGCTTGCAATAATCCACATAATGTGTTATAATAAAACCATACCCCAAGAATGGGAAGAGGAGACAATTATGTCATATACATGGGAAAACCCTGCAGCAAGAGATGCAGCAGAACAGAGCAAGCTTTTCTGGAAAGAGCCTAAGATTTTCAGCGAAATGCATGAAGGTAAGGTGTTGTACGGTTTTGAAAACATGTACGGCAAAGTCGTTCCTGCAACATTTGAACGCATTGGTGTATTCGTTGCAGGATATGCAAGTGCATACAAAGATGGTGAATGGTTCACCATTGATGACAATGGCAATCGCAGAAAAGCGAGCCACTGACATAAAAGTCTAAAGTAGGTTTCAGGTATTGAGACCTACTTTCTTTTTGCATTTTTTAGCAAAAAGTGGTATAATATAAATGTACATGTAAAACAGCTAAAGAAAAAGATAGGGGGAATGAAAATGAGTAATAGTTTTAAAGATGGATTAAAGGTAGATAGAAGACAATTGGATATAATGCAATTTAAACCAAAAGAAAAACCACTAGATGTAATGAAACTAAGAACAAATCAACCTAAAAAAGAAGTACATAAAATAGCAAAAACAAAAAGAAGGTCAAATCCTAAAAGATTAAAGAAATTAGGATTACTTATACTTGCCACAGGAGCAGCATATGGTGGAATTGGACAATGGCAAAACAATAAAGAAGTAACACTAGAAGAAGCAAAAGAAATAGGCAAAACAGTAGAACAACTAAAAATAACACAAGAACAAGAAAATCAATATGAAGAAATAAAGCAAATGCTAGACAACGAAAGTGCAACAGAGTATGAATTACTAGCAAGTTTAGAAAATTTAGAATCTCTTAATATGGATATGCAAAAAACAAAAATAGCTAATACAATGAATGCAAATAAAGAAGATATCACTCTATTTACAGAGGTAAGTACAACAGAAAAAGGAAGAACAGAAGAAAGTATTACAGTAAATGGAGAAAAATATGGAAATAGCGAAATGTCAAATGAAATGGCAAACTCAATAAGAGATTTAGCAGGGCTAATGACTTATAATGACCAAGCAGAACAAAGATTAACAAGTAAAGCAGATTTAATAAAATATGGAAAAAAATATTTAGATAAAACAAGCAAAATGGCAGCATCAGAAATAGAATATGAAAACGGAAAAATAGAATTAAAACCAACAAGAGTAAAAGAAGTTAAAGAAGCAAAAAAAGAGCAACAAAAACAACAAGAAGACGACTTTGAAAGATAAAAAATATAAATGTATAAAATTACCACTCTTTGCAAACAATATGTATAAAACATATTGGCAAGGAGTGAATTTTTTTGAACACAAACAAAATATTAAAAATAAGTGGAGCGCCATTAGACAAAAAGCAACTAGAAAATCACTTGCAAAAAATAGCATCAGGGCACAATCTAGTAAACAAATCAAGCAAAGAAACATACCCAGTACCACAAATGCTAGAAAACTACAAAGTAATACGGAGAAGTATATGACTTACTAAATGAGCACCTAAAACTTGGAATAAGCATACACCCAGCAGGAGAATGGTTGTTAGATAACTTATATATAATAGAAGAAACAGTAAAGCAAATACAAAAAGAATTGCCACTAAAAAAATATAGAAATTTTTTAGGAATAGCAAATGGACCATATCAAGGGGTTGCAAGGATATATGTTTTAGCATCTGAAATTGTAGCATATACAGACAACAAAATAGAAAGAAAAGATTTAGAAGACTACTTAGCAAGTTATCAAACTAAAAAGAACCTAAGTATGGAAGAAATATGGAATATAGGGCTATTCTTGCAAATAGCAATAATTGAAAATATAAGAGAAATATGCGAGAAAATTTATATTTCCCAAATGCAGAAATATAGAGCAGAAAATATAGTAGAAAGACTTGTTGAAAACAAACCAAAAGCAGATTTAACATTTAAAAACAATAATAGAAAAACACTAGAAAAAAGCCTATTAGAAGATATGCAATATTCTTTTGTTGAATATATGTCATATATTTTAAAAAGATATGGAAAAAAAGGTTCAAGCTATTTAACAGCACTAGAAGAAACAGTGGAGTTGACAGGAACAACAGTATCTGAAGCAATAAAAAAAGAACATTTTGATATAGCTGTAAGAAAAGTATCAATAGGAAATAGCATAATAAGTATAAAAAAGATACAAAGAATTAACTTTTTAGAAATATTCGAAAAAATAAATGGAGTAGAAGAGCTACTTAAACAGGACCCAAGCAATGTTTACGAAAAAATGGACAACAAGACAAAAGAGTTTTACAGAAATAAAATAAAAGAAATATCAAAAAAGACAAAAATATCAGAAATTTATATTACAAAAAAAATACTAGAACTAGCTACAACAAAGGAAGCCACAAGCAAAGAAGCACATATTGGTTACTATTTAATTGGCAAAGGAGAAAATGAATTATATAAAACTCTAAACATCAAAAATTCAAGTAAAATGAGCCCAAAGGATAAAACAAAATTATATGTTTTTGGAGTGGCAGTACTTAGTATTGTTTTATCAGCAATTTTTAGTTTGCTAATTGCAAAACCAACTGAAAATGTATGGTTATGGCTAGTTTCAGCAATTCTATTTTTAATTCCAGCGTCAGAAATTGTAATTCAAATTATACAATATATTTTAAATAAAACAGTAAAACCAAAGCTAATACCAAAACTAGATTTTCAAAATGGAATACCAAAAGAAAGTAGTACAATGGTAGTAATACCAACAATTATAAAGACAAGGGAAAAGGTGCAAGAGTTAACAAGAAAATTAGAAGTGTATTATTTAGCAAATAAATCAGAGAACCTTTATTTTACACTACTTGGAGATTGTAGTGAAAGTTTAAATAGAGAAGAAGAACATGACAAAGAAGTAATAGAAGAAGGAAAACGTCAAATAGAAGAACTAAACAAAAAATATGGTAAAAATATATTCAATTTTATTTATAGAAAAAGACTTTTAAATAAAAGTGAAGGCACTTACTTAGGCTGGGAAAGAAAAAGGGGAATGCTAAATCAGCTTAATGAGTATATTTTGGGGAATATAAAAAATCCATTTAGAGAAAACACAATAGAAAATAACAAAGATCTAATTAAAAATATAAAATATGTAATTACACTAGACGCAGACACGGACTTGATATTAAATTCGGCTTTTGAGCTAATTGGGGCAATGGAGCACATCTTAAATAAACCAAAAATTGACCCAGTTAAAAACATTGTGGTAGACGGATATGGAATAATGCAACCAAGGGTTGGAGTTAATTTAGATATTAGCTATAAAAGCCTATTTACAAAGATTTTTGCAGGCGCAGGAGGAATTGATTCCTATACAAATGCAATATCAGATATTTATCAAGATAACTTCAAAGAAGGGATTTTTACAGGAAAGGGAATTTATAATGTAGATGTATTTTCAAAAGTTATGAAAAACCAAATTCCTGAAAATACAGTGCTTAGCCACGATTTATTAGAAGGATGTTATCTTCGTTGTGGACTAGTTTCAGATATCTTACTTATGGACGGATATCCAACAAAGTACAACAGTTTTATGAACAGGTTGTACAGGTGGATAAGGGGAGACTGGCAAATTACTTCGTGGCTTAGAAAAAGTAGTCCATTAAATTTACTTTCAAAATACAAAATATTTGATAATTTAAGAAGAAGTTTACTAGAAGTTAGTATAGTTGTAGCTGGAATATATGCAACTATTATGGGGCTGTTAAATGGCAAAAAAGCTACTGGAATAATTTGGACTTTGGTAGTTGTTGCAATTTTTCCGTTTTTACTAGAATTTTTGAATATGTTGATTTTCAAAAAAGAAGGGGAGCAAAAGCAAAAGAATTTTACACCTAAAATTTCGGGTGCAAAAGGAATTTTTCTAAGAGCTGTTTTAACATTAGGTTGCTTGCCATATAAGGCATATATGTCAGCAAAAGCAATTGTAAAAACTTCATATAGAAAGAATATTTCTAAAAAGCATTTATTAGAATGGATGACATCAGAGGAGGCAGAAAAACAGGCAAAATCAAGTATAGGCTCATATTATAACCAAATGGCAATAAATGTTTTAATTGGATTAATTTCAATTGGAATAGGAATAGCAAAATATAGCATAACACTAACTATTTTAGGATTTTGGTGGGTATTTACTCCATTTGCAATGTGGTATATAAGTAGAGAGTTAAATAAAATTACTGCAATAGAAAGATTAGATAAAGAAGAGAAAGAATATGTAAGAGAAATTGGGAAAAGAACGTGGGACTTTTTTGAAACTTATTTAACAAAGGAAAACAATTTTTTAATTCCAGATAATTATCAAGAAGATAGAAGAGAAAAAATAGTACCACGAACATCATCTACAAATATAGGATTATCAATGCTTGCAGTAATATCAGCATATGACTTGCAATATATAAAAAAGGAAAAAGCAATTGAACTATTAAGAAATATAATTTATTCAGTTGATAGCCTACAAAAATGGAATGGGCATTTATACAATTGGTATCAAATTAAAACAAAAGAACCGCTGATACCGCGATATATTTCAACAGTTGATAGTGGAAATTTTGTGGGATATTTGTATGTTGTAAAAACTTTTCTGCAAGAAATGAAAGAAAATGAATTAGTAGAAATAGTAGACAAGATGATTGGAAATACTGACTTTTCAGTTCTTTACAATTATGAGCAACAAATATTTTCAATTGGATTTAATATAGAAGAGAACAAATTGACAGACTCATATTACGATTTATTAGCATCAGAAGCAAGACAGGCAAGTTTGGTTGCAATAGCAAAAAAAGATGTGCCAGCAAAACATTGGAATCATTTAAGTAGAACTTTGACAACACTTGGAAAATATAAAGGTTTGATTTCATGGTCAGGAACAGCATTTGAATATTTAATGCCAAATATCAACATTCCAAAATATGAAGGAAGTTTGTTAGATGAATCTTGCAAATTTATGATAATGAGCCAAAAGGAATATGCCCAAAAGCTAAATATTCCTTGGGGGATATCAGAAGCGGCATTTAATGTAAAAGATTTAAAAGCAAATTATCAATATAAAGCATTTGGAATACCGTGGCTTGGACTAAAACGTGGACTTGCAGATGAACTTGTAGTATCAAGTTATGGAGGAATTCTAGCTATCAGTGACACCCCCGAAGATGAAATAGATAACTTGAAAATATTAGAAAAAGAAGGAATGTACGACAAGTTTGGATTTTACGAGTCAATAGATTATACACCAGAAAGAGTAGAAAAGGGAAAAACGTCAAGTGTTGTAAAAACGTATATGGCACATCATCAGGGACTTATATTGCTATCAATAAACAATTTATTTAACAATCAAATTCTACAAAAAAGATTTATTGAAAACCCAGAAATGGAGGCAGTAAGCATATTATTACAAGAAACAATGCCAGAGTTTTCAATAATTACAAAAGAAAATAAGGAAAAAGTGGAAAAACTAAAATATACAGATTACGAAAATTATATTCAAACAACTTATACAAATATTGACGAAAGATTAGTAACTGGAAATGTAATTTCAAATGAAAATTACGTGGTTGCACAAAATCAGAAGGGCCAAGGAGTTAGTAAATACAAAGATATTTATATAAACAGATTTAAGCCAACAGATGACTACCCACAAGGGATTTTATTTACTGTTAAAAATATAAAAACAAAACAAATTTGGAGTTCAAATTATAATTTCAATGAGAAAAAAGAGAACAATTATCAAGTAAGTTTTATGCCAGATAAAATCGAACAAGAAATTTTAGAAGGAAATATCAAAACAAAAATCAAAACGACAGTAAGCTCAAATGAGCCAGTAGAGCTGAGAAGAATGATTTTAGAAAACTACGGAAATGAAGAAGAAATTTTAGAAATAACATCATATTTTGAGCCAGTATTATCAAAAAAAGAGCAAGACTATGCACACCCAGCATTTAATAATCTATTTTTGATAAATAGTTTTGATGAAGAAACAGGAAGTTTAATTGTAAAAAGAAAACAGAGAGAAGCAAATTGCAAAGAAATGTATTTAGCGGCAAGTTTATCCACAAATAGTGAAACAATTGGGGATTTAGAGTACGAAATTAATGAAGATAAGTTTATTGGAAGAGGAAATTTAGGAATACCAGTGATGGTTAAGAATTCAATTCCACTTTCTAAAAAAATTGGATTAGTAACAGAGCCAATTGTTGCATTAAAAAGAACGGTTAAGGTTAAACCTAATGAAGAGGTTGTTATAGATTTAGTTTTAAGTGTTGGTGAAGAGTTAGATAAAGTAAAAGAAAACAATAAGAAATATCAATCTTTTGAAAATGTTAAAACAGAATTTGAACTTTCAAAGGCAAGAGTTGAAGCAGAAAGCAGATATTTAAGAGTAAAAGGAAAAGAAATAGAAATCTACCAAAAAATGTTATCATATATAATCTTTGACAATCCTGTGAAAAGCACTTTTATGAAACAAAGCACGAAACAAGAATATCGACAAAGCGAGCTTTGGAAATATGGAATATCGGGCGATTTACCAATTATTTTATTAAAAATAAAAGATGTGAATGAAAGCTATGTAATTAAAGAAGTTTTGAAGGCTTATGAATATTTTAGAACTAAAAATATCGAAACAGAATTGGTAATTTTAGATGAGGAAAAGCACAGTTACGAAAACTATGTGAGAGAAGAAATTGAAGGTGCAATTTTAAATAATCATATGTCATATTTAAAAAATATAAAAGGCGGAATATTCAGTTTATCAAAAGGAGAAATAGCTAGGCCAGACATAGAATTGCTTGAATTTTTAGCTGCAATAAAAATAGACGGAAGCAAGGGTGGACTTAAAAATGCAATTTGTGATTTAGAAGAAGAATATTTAGAAAAATATAAGGATATTGGGGAAGATGAGACAAGAATAGGGCTGTTAGATGAGGAAAATGACGATATAAATATTTTAGAAAATAAAGAGAAATTAAAGTATTATAATGAATATGGCGGATTTTCTGAAGACGGAAAAGAGTATTTGATTAAGGTTAATAAGCAAGAAAGATTACCAACTGTTTGGAGTCATATTTTAGCAAATGAGAAGTTTGGTAGTGTTGTAACAGAAAATATGGGGGGATATACGTGGTATAAAAATAGTAGATTAAATAGAGTATCAAGTTGGGAAAATAACCCTAGTTACGACATCCCAAGCGAAGTAATCTATTTGAAGGATATGGAAAATAAAAAAGCGTGGTCTTTGGGATTAAACCCTATGCCAGACAATAATAATTATAATGTTGTTTATGGTTTTGGATATTGCAAATATATTCATAAAAGTGATGGCGTTGAACAAGAAATTGAAATGTTTGTGCCAAGAGAAGATTCTTGCAAAATTAGTATTTTGACTTTGAAAAATACAACTCCAAATAGGAAAAAGCTTAAATTGTATTATTATATAAAACCAGTTTTAGGTGAAGATGAAATAAAGACAAATCAATATATAAAAGCAAATTTAGACACAAATAACAATATAATCTATGCCAAAAATTTGTACAAAACAGAAGACTTGGGCAATATGGTTTATGTATCTTGTAGTGAAAAAATCAATTCATATACAGGTGATAAAAACTTCTTCTTAGGAAATGGCGGAATTTCAGACCCACAAGGAATAAGAAAGATAAGGTTAAACAATGACAGTGGATTAGGCAAAAAAACTTGTATTGCTTATGAAGTAGAAATTGAGCTGGAAAGTTACGCAAGTCAAGAAATTTCAATTGTTTTAGGTGCTGAAGAAAGCTTAATGGATTGCAAGAATACAGCATATAAATTTAGTAAAATAACAAACTGTAAGCAAGAACTAAATAGATGTAAGAATTGGTGGAAAGACATTTTGCGGAAGGCTACAAGTTTATACTCCACTAGAATCTGTAAACATTCTTTTAAATGGCTGGATAAGTTATCAAACTTTGGCAAGTAGGTTATATGGAAGAAGCGGATATTATCAATCTGGCGGAGCATATGGATTTAGAGACCAATTGCAAGACACTTTGGGCTTGAAATATTTAGATAGTAACATTATGAAAAATCAAATAATAAAACACAGCAAGCATCAATTTAAAGAAGGAGATGTCGAGCATTGGTGGCACGACGAAAATGGCAGAGGAATTAGAACTAGATTTTCGGACGACTTGTTATGGCTAGCATATGTAACTTTGGAATATATTGAATTTACAGGTGATAAGAGCATTTTAGAAATAGAAACACCATATCTACAAGGAGCGGAATTACAAGAAAATCAAGATGAAAGATATGATAAATATGAAAAAACCACATATGAAGAAAGCATTTACGAGCATTGTGTAAAAGCAATAGACAGAAGTTTAAACTTTGGAGAAAACGGACTACCAAAAATCGGCTCAGGAGACTGGAACGACGGATTTAGCACAGTTGGAAACAAAGGCCGTGGAGAAAGTGTTTGGTTAGGCTTCTTCCTATACGCAATTTTAGAAAAATTCATACCAATATGTGAAGAAAAGGGAGACGTCGACAGAGCACAAAAATATAGTGAAATCAAAATAAACTTGAAAAAAGCATTAAACACCAATGGCTGGGACGGCAGGTGGTATAAAAGAGCATTTATGGACGACGGAAATATCTTGGGAAGTATGGAAAATGACGAATGTAGAATAGACAGCATAGCCCAAAGTTGGAGTATCATATCAGGCGCAGGAGATAACGACAAAAAATATATATCAATAGAAAGCTTGGAAAACCACCTAGTAGACAAAGAAAACGGAATAATTAAACTATTAGATCCACCATTTGAAAAAGGAAAACTAGAACCAGGATATATAAAAGCATATTTGCCAGGAGTTAGAGAAAACGGCGGACAATACACACACGCCAGCTGTTGGGTAATAATCGCAATGAGTATACTTGGATTTGGAGACAAAGCACTAGAATTATACCGAATGATAAGCCCAATAGAACACAGCAGAACCAAAGAAGCAAGCAAAAAATACAAAGTGGAACCATATGCAGTGGCAGCAGACATTTATGGCGCTGGCAACCTTGGTGGCCGTGGCGGCTGGACTTGGTACACTGGCTCTAGTAGCTGGTATTATAAAGCTGGAATAGAAAACATTTTGGGATTAAAAATAGAAAATGGCTATATGAAAATTGAACCATGTATCCCTAAGGATTGGAAAGAGTATCAAATTCAGTATAAATGGAAGGATAGTATTTATAATATTAGGGTTGAAAATCCTAACAGCAAATCTACTGGTGTTTCTAAGGTTAGCGTCGACCGGAGTGCCTGTTGATGGCGCTATTAGGCTTGACGGCGGTAGAAATATTTTCAATGTTAAGGTTATAATGTAAAACTTTGGGTGTTTTTGGGGACAGACCTTAAAAACACCCAAAATTCATTTTAGCTAAATTGAAGAATTATTAAACATTAAAAGGGTGTTTTTAAGGTCTGTCCCCAAAAACACCCATTTCTAATTATTCATCATATTTTGCAGAATTGGCTTCTTTTTCAGTAATATATCCATATTCAATCATTTTGTTTAAAACGTGAGCCTGTCTTTTTTTAGCGAGCTTCATATTAACAGTTGGAGTATAAACAGAAGGTGCGTTTGGAACACCAGCAAGCATAGAAGCCTCAGCCAAAGTTAAATCTTTTGGCTCTTTGTTGTAATAACCCATACTTGCATCATAAATACAATAATATCCGTCGCCAAAATATGACGAATTAACATATAGTGCAAGAATTTCTTGTTTAGAATAATTTTTTTCTAAATCAAAAGCACCAAAAAATTCTCCAAGTTTTCTAATCAAAGTTTTATCTTGATTAAAAATGATATTTTTTGAAACTTGTTGTGTGATAGTGCTTCCGCCTTCATCAAATTCTTTATCACGTATATTTGTGTACATAGCTCTTGCGATTCCTATTGGGTCAATTGGACCGTGGTCATAATATCTGTGGTCTTCAACTGCGACAACGGCATTTACATAGTCTTTGGATAATTGGTCATATGGAGTAAAGTGTTCTTTGCTTGTTATGGCGTCTACTCGCTCTGTTAATGGTTTTTCTTTTAACACGCTTGAATAGTATCCAAATCCAATTAGAAATGTGAATGTTCCTGCAAGTAGTACTAATATTAATATTATTAGTAATATTTTTTTTATTATCTTCATATGTATCTCCTACTTTCAAGTTTTGGCGATATTGTTATCAAATTTCATTATAAAAATGAGCCCATGAAAACACTCTTTTAATATTTGTTGGCAATTCTAAATTCCTGTTAGGCCTTGTGTCCATCATAAATACTTTTCTATTATTGTTTAATGCTTCTTTACAATAGTTTAAATTGTCATCGATAAATATATCTATATTATTTTCTTCTATGGCTTCTTTTTTGTTTTCACAGTTCATAATTAATTTGTTATAATTGATATTATATTCTTTGAGCCATTCTTCTGTTAAATTTCTATATTTTTCTCTTCTTGATGTTATTATGATTATTTGATTTTCGTCTTCTTGTAGTTTGTTTATGTACTTATCTGCCAATGCTTTTGGTTTTGTTTCATTAAATACTGGCACTAAGTATTTTTTCAGAAATTGAGTGTTTTCTTCTTGTGATAATTTTGTCATATCTGCATAATGATATGAGTGTTCTATTTTTCCATTATCTGATATATCGATGTTTCTTTTTAAATCTTCTAATATGTATTTTTGTGCATATGTAAAAAATGTTTCATATGTTTCTGATATTGTGTCATCTATATCTATGCCTATGTTCATTTTTATTCCCCTTTTGATTTTTTCTTAAATATATCATATAAAATTTTGGAATGCAACTTTAAGAATTTTTTGGACTGCAAAAAATAGTGGATATGACGATTTTCCTGACCTCAGGAAAATCGTTGAAATGAGGGCAACACAGAAAAATAATAGCAATAAAGCAGACATATTTTGCAATACATACACGTAGGTAAGAAGAAGCAAACTATTTCCAATCAGTTAGATATAAACTTTACTAAGAATTTTTTGGAGCAAAGTCTTGATTTAGTAAATAAAATGAGGTATAATGAATATACTAAGATTGATAAATTAATTTATCAAATAAATTAGGTTGCACAAGCCTTTGATTAATTTCATAAACAAGTGCAAAATTAAACATTAGGTTAGATATGAGCCGATAGAATGTAAATTCTATAAACGAATATCCTATTGAACATTAGGTTAGAAACGAGCCTTTAGTTTACTATAAACGAGTTTCCAGAAAAATTTTTATAGGGGGTACTGCAAAGTATCCCCTATATTTGTAGCATGGAGGAATAAATGAAAGATATTAAAAAAATAAGAATAGGAAAGCTAAATTTTTATATTATAGATGATGATTATATTAAATATTTAAGTCAATTTGATACACATATTGCTTATAATAAAAATGAAAAAAGGCCGTACATAGGAGTTGTAATTATTGTTGAAGAACACTATTATTTTGCACCATTATTTTCTCCAAAACAAAAACATAAAACATATAAAGACAACTTGACGTTTTTTAAAATTGTAAATACTAAGACAAAAAATGACTTGGGTATAATTAGATTTTCAGATATGATACCAGTACCACAGGAAAGTGTATATTTATTAGACGTAAAAAATAAAAGCTATGGATATAAGAGATTACTTTCAGAACAATATTCATATATAAATAAGCCTGAAAACAAGAAAAAAATTATGGAAAAGGCAACAAAGATTTATAGTATAGTTACTAAAAACAATAAGAATAAAATGACGAGATTTTATAAAGATTTAAGTTGTAATTTTAAATTATTAGAAGAAAAAAGTAATAAATATAATGGAGAAAAGCGCAAAAAAATGTTTGCAAAACCTCTTGACATTTCAAAACAAAGTAGATATAATGAGCAAGTAAAATAAAAAATAGAATAGGTGATAAAAAATGAAAGAACAATTTTTAGAAATATTAAGAAAAGTAAAAAGAGAAGGAATAGAAGAACTAATACAATTCCTAGAAAAATCAGACTTCTTCATAGCACCAGCAAGCACAAGATTTCACGGAAACGTAGAAGGTGGGCTAGTAGCACACAGCATAAAAGTATATGAAATACTAAAACACAAAGTAGAAAACTGCATAATGGACATAAACATCCCAGAAGAATCAATAATACTAATAGGGCTATTACACGACATATGCAAAACAAACTTTTACAAAGTAGATTACAGAAACGCAAAAAATGCACTAGGAGTATGGGAAAAAGTACCATATTACACAGTAGATGACACAATACCATATGGACATGGAGAAAAATCAGTAATGATGATAACAGAATACCTAAAATTAACACCAGAAGAAAAATACTCAATCCGTTGGCATATGGGATATACAGAGCCAAAAGAAAACTACAATGCAATTGGAGCAAGTTATACAAAATACCCAATCGCATTACTTACACACGAAGCAGATTTAGAAGCAACATACTTCTATAACACATAATATTTGGGACAATTTGGGACGTTTCCTTTTGGACATTTTGTCCACTTTGGGACACATCTTTAAAATCCAAAAGTTTAAAAGGAGAGGAAAAATGCTTGCATATATAAAAGGAACACTAGAAATGAAAATGACAGAATATGTAGTAATAGATGTAGGAGGTCTAGGATACAAAATATTTATGTCAGAAGTAGGAATAGAAAAATTAGGCAACATAGGAGAAAACGTAAAAGTACATACATATTACAGAGTAAGAGAAGATGACATCAGCATATACGGGTTTAATACATTAGAAGAACTAAAAATGTTTGAGCTATTACTTGGAGTAAGCGGAGTTGGGGCAAAAACGGCATTAGCAATGCTTGCAGTATGTGAACCGTCAGAATTTGCGTTAGCAGTAATAGCAGAAGACGTAAAAACACTAACTGGAATTCCAGGAATAGGACCAAAATCAGCAAAAAGAATAATTTTGGAATTAAAAGACAAAATGAAAAAAGAACAACAAGTAGAAGAAATAAAAAATCAAATAGAAAATAAAGAGCCAACAAAATTACAAAAAGCAATAGAAAATAGGGACAAGATAGAAGAAGCAACAGCGGCACTACAAGTATTAGGATATAACAAAAAGGAAATAGACAAGGCATTTGAAAAGGCAGAAATTCAAGATAAAACAACAGAAGAATTAATCAAAATAGGACTAAAATTATTAGGAAGATAAACAAAAAAGAGGGATAAATATGAACTCAAATGAGCCATTAGCCTTTCGTGTAAGACCCAAAACATTAGAAGAATATGTTGGGCAAGAACACGTATTAGGCAAAGACAAAATATTATATAGAACAATAAAAGCAGACAGGCTATCTAGTATAATACTATTTGGACCACCCGGCTGTGGAAAAACATCACTAGCAAGGGTTATTAGTGAAGCAACAAAATATAAATTTTACAAAATAAATGCAGTAACATCAGGAGTTGCAGACATCAAAAAGGTAGTGGAAGAAACAAAAAACTTTATGTTAAATCCTGCTGGAAAAAGTATATTATTCATAGACGAAATTCATAGATTTAACAAACTACAACAAGACGCATTACTACCATTTGTAGAAAATGGAACAGTCATATTAATAGGCGCAACAACAGAAAATCCATACTTTGAAGTAAACAAAGCTTTAATATCAAGGTCAATGGTAATAAAACTAGAACCATTAACGGAAGAAAATATTTATCAAATTTTAAAAAACGCACTAGAAAGAAAAGACGGATTACGGAGAATATAACATAAAAATAGAAGAAACAACACTAAGAAAATTAGCAGGAATATCAAATGGAGACGTAAGAACAGCGCTAAATGGATTAGAAGTAGCAACATTAACAACCGCAATGAGTGAAGACGGATACATACATATAACAGACGAAGTAATCAAAAACAGTATACAAACTAGAAAAGCAATATTTGACAAAAACGGAGAAGTCCACTATGACAACATAAGTGCATTCATAAAATCAATGCGTGGTTCAGACCCAGACGCAACAGTCTTTTATCTAGCAAGAGCATTAAACGGAGGAGAAGACCCAATGTTTTTAGCAAGAAGAATTGCCATATGTGCAGCAGAAGATGTAGGAATGGCAAACCCAAATGCATTAGTAGTTGCAAATAGTGCAATGCAAGCAATACATATGATAGGAATGCCTGAAGCAAGAATAATACTATCAGAAGCAGCAATATATGTAGCAACATCAAAAAAATCAAATGCAGCATATTTAGCAATAGACGCAGCTTTAAGTGATGTAAAAAACAAAGACACAGGAGAAATTCCAATGCACATAAGAAATGCACCAGTAGAAAAAATGAGAGAATTAGGATATAACGAAGGCTACTTATATCCACACGACTTCCCAGGGCATTACGTAGAGCAACAATATTTGCCAGACCAAATGCTAGGAACAAAATACTATAAATTTGACTGATGTTTTTGAGATAAAATTGGATAAAAAATAAAAAAATGGAAAACCTACTAAAAGAAAGTAGGTTTTTATTAATTGTCAGGAGGTAAAATCTTGTAAAAAAATAAAGGCTAAAAAAGCCGATATATAAAAACAGGATTAATTTTAATGGTAAAAAAATCAATAATAGGTATTTTAGCTGGAATTATCTGCGGACTATTTTCAACAGGTGGTGGAATGATACTAGTACCAGCTATAATATATCTACTAAAAGAAGACGAAACCAAAGCAAGGGGAACATCAATATTTTGTATATTGCCAATGGTAATAACTAGCAGTTTTTTCTACTATAAAGGAAATTATATAGACTGGAAAATATCAATACTATGCGCAATCGGAGGCGCAATTGGTGGATATATAGGAGCAACTCTATTAAAGAAATTACCCAAAAGAGTACTTAAAATTGCATTTACAGTATTTCTATTTTATGTATCATTTAAAATGATAACAAGATAAAAGTAGATGTGTCCCAAAATGGACAAAATGTCCAAAAGGAAACGTCCCCAAATGTCCCGAGGAGGAAAGTATGGAAATTTTGATTGGCATTATATCAGGAATTGTAAGTGGTACAGGAATGGGTGGAGGAACAATACTTATATTTTGCTTAACATTTTTTATGGGGATAGAACAGCATATGGCACAAGCAACTAATTTGATTTTCTTCATTCCAACTTCGCTTGTTGCAATTATTGTTAATATAAGAAATAAAAATATTAATTTAAAATTAGCAATTATTATATCCATTTTTGGAATATTAGGAGCAATTATTGGTGCGGAAATTTCGGTTCATATTAATGTTGATATTTTAAGAAAATGTTTTGGTGCTTTTTTAGCATTAGTAGCCTTAAATGAAATATATTCCATTACAAAAGAGTATAAAAATAGTAAAAATTATAAATAATAAATAAAAAAGAGAGGTGAGTTTTATGAAGTTTGTAAAAGGTGTTGTAATAGGTGGATTAATAACAACAGGTGTTGTTATGTTATGTGCAGAAAGTGGTATGGTAAATAAAAGAGCCTTAACTAAAAAAGGAAGACAAATGGCAAGAAGAATGGGAATTATGTAGAAATATAAAAAGCAGGTACTAGGCTTATTTCAAGCTCAATACCTGCTTTTAGTTATAATTTAAATCTTATAGGAAGGCAAAAATCTTTATAACTAAATTTCAGCTTCTACAAAATCAGCAGCATCTAACGGTCTCATATCTTTATCACATTTGTCATGACATTTATCATGGCAATCATCTTTGCAATCTAAGAAACAATCACATTTATCATGTTTATCACCTTTTAAGCATTTACCTTCATGATGACATTTTGCACATATTTTAATTTTTTTAGTATCATTTACCCAAATTTGAAGAGCATATTCTCTACCTGGACATAATGGTCCAAATACGAATTCTCCTTCTTTATCTGTGAAAGTATGACCGATTGGTCTTCTTTCTTCTTTTCCGTGCTCACAAACGATTTCTATTAATTTAACAACAGCGTTGTCAACTGGCTCTTTAAAGCAGTTTTTTACAACTCCATAAATTACATCACGGTTATCTTCTGGTAAAGTGATGTCTAAGTCAAATTGTTTTCCTCCTGATATTACTCCGTCTATATCAAGGATTGGGCAATAACCTTTTTTATTATCCATTTCCATAATTTTTTCATTCCTTTCTTTTTCGTAACTCTTAAGTTACTTTATATATCATATGAAGAAAAACGCATAAAGTTGAAAAAATTGTCTAGTATTTCTAAAAAATATTTTGTATAATAGAAAAGAAGGGGAAATAAACTTGAAGAAAAGAAAAATTTTTATAATATTAATTGAAATTATAATTTTTATCATTTTATATAGTTTTGTTAATTCTACATATATAAATTTAATACCACAATGCTGGGTATACTGCCAAACAGGAGTACTTTGTCCAGCCTGCGGAGGAACTAGGTGTTTGATATATTTATTAAAAGGGAATTGGATACAAGCATTTTGCTCACATATGGTATTTTTTATAGGAATAATATACTTATTAATATTTAATCTTGTATATATAGTTAACTTAAATAAAGAGAAAAAAATAGGTACATGGATATATCCAAAGTATTGGTATGTCATAATTTTTGCAGTTGTACTTATAATCTATACAATTATTCGAAATTTGTTGTAAAAGAAGAGAA
Organism: uncultured Clostridia bacterium; assembly: GCA_949538735.1. GTDB lineage: Bacteria > Bacillota > Clostridia > TANB77 > CAG-508 > CAG-269. The sequence goes on along the minus strand of CATGLK010000008.1, from coordinate 31,006 downwards.
AAAATAGTATAATAAAAATATAGGGGAAAGGAGAGATTAATATGGACGAAGAGAAAAAAGAATTAATAGAAGTAAAAAAAGTCAATAATACAGAAGAAAAAACACAACAAACAAAAAAAGTAGAAGAACCTAAAAAAGACAGAAAAGGATTTTGTATTGCATCTATGGTATTAGGAATTATTGCATTAGTATTATTCTGCGTGTTTTACATATCTATACCATGTGCTATTGTAGCTATTATATTTGGTATATTAGGTCTTAAATCAACAGAAAGGGGAATGGCAATAGCAGGGTTAGTAACAGGTTCTATTGGATTATTTATCTCTATTGCTATTATAGTAATTGTATTTATAGCAGGAGTAGCAGCAGGAATTTCAGACACTTTGAATGGTAACTATAATTCTACTGGAAATTACCGTAACTATGAGTTATATGACTAAGATTAATTAAATATAAAAAAGGCTGTCAAAAGGTTATTTTATTGACAGCTTTTTTCTTTGTTCATAAATCAAGGTTATTTTCTGCTTAGGAAAAGCATACAATGGAAAGAAGATGAACTTAAGGAGGTATTTTTATGTTCATAATATTCAACAAACAAAAAATATACACATACATAGTCTCAGTACTAACAGTAGTAATTCTATTTGGGGTAGCAAGCACAATAAAACTAAACGACAGCAACGCAATAGAAACATCAGCAACAAACAACCAAAAGCTACTACCAATATACAATGTGCAAACAAGTGAGAAAAAAGTAGCATTCACAATGAACTGTGCGTGGAACGCAGACGACATAGACCAAATACTAGAAGTACTAAAAAACAACAACACAAAAATAACATTCTTTATGGTAGGAGACTGGATAGACAAATTTCCAGATGCAGCAAAAAAGATGCACGAAGCAGGACACGAAATAGCAAGTCACAGCAACACACATCCACACGTAAACAATTTAAGCTATGAACAGAATGTAAAAGAGATAAGAGAAGCAAACGAAAAAATAAAAGCTATAACAGGAAACGAAAACAAAATATATCGTGCTCCATATGGAGAATACAACAATACAGTTGTAAAAGCAGTACAAGATGAGAAAAATTACTGCATACAATGGAACTTAGATACCCTAGACTACACAGGGCTAAGTGGAGACCAAATGTGGGATAGATTAAAAAACAAGATAAAAGAAGGGGACATCATACTTAGTCACAACGGAACAAAGCATACTGCTGAAAGCCTAGATATGTTGATAAAAAATATAAAAGCAAAAGGTTTGGAAGTAGTAACAATTTCAGATTTAATATATAAAGAAAATTACACAATAAATGCAAATGGAACACAAATATTAAACTCTACTGGGCAACAAAATCAAAATTAAATGTATAAAAATGGTAAAAAAGTAAATAATACAAATATAAAACATTTAAGGGGATAGTAAATGATTTTTATTGGAATAATGTCAGAATGTAAAAGTTATGAAAATATCAAAGAAAAACTAAAAAATGAAGATATTAATCTAATTCACATCAACAAAAAAAGCATAAAAAATATCAAAAACATAAAATTTGAAACACTAATAATAGACACAAATTTAGAAGACTTTCAGCAAGAAAAAGAAATAATAGAACAAATATGCAACAATGCAAAATATGTATTTATCAACACAGACCTAAACATAGAAAATAACTTAGAAGTGAAAGCAAAAAAAGAGATTATAACATATGGGCTAAACCAAAAAGCAACAGTAACGGTATCAAGCATAAAAGATAGAGATATTTTGATATATGTACAAAGAAACATCAAAGATAATAAAGAAAAATCAATCGAAGTTGGGGAAAAACTAGTAAAAATTAAAGAAGGAACTAAGTTAAAAAATTATGAAATATTAATTTTATATATCATATTTTTAATATATAACTATCCCATAATTGATGAAATATAGGAAAAATCTAACTTTTTTGAAGAAAATTAACTTTTTATGTAGACAAAACCGAAAAAATGTTGTATAATAGAAAACGTAGGTAAACGTGCGTAAAGAAAAAAATACAAAAAATAAAGACATAAAGAAACATCCGATAAATAAAAAAATAGGGAGGAAAAGAAATTGGATACAAATTATTTAGAAAACAACTACTTAACACTAGTAGGTAAAGTTACAGGAGAGAAAAAATTCAGTCACGAAATTTATGGAGAAAGCTTTTACGTATTTAACTTGGAAATACCAAGATTAAGCGGAAATAGCGACATAATACCAATCACAGTCTCAGAAAGACTACTAAAAGAAGAAACATTACAAGAAGGTAAAAAACTATTAATAAAAGGACAATTCAGATCATACAACAGCTATGAAAACGAAAAAAACAGACTAATACTAACAGTATTTGCAAAAGACATAGTTGAATTAGAAGAAAATGAAGTTGAAGAAGAAGAAAACGAAATAGTAAAAAAAGAAACAATAACAAACGAAGTAGTATTAGTAGGGTACATCTGTAAAAAACCAATATACAGACAAACACCATTTGGAAGAGAAATATCAGACTTACTATTAGCAGTAAATAGAGCATACAACAAATCAGACTACATTCCATGTATAGCATGGGGAAGAACAGCAAGATTTTGCCAAAACCTAGAAGTAGGTTCACAAGTAAAGGTAGTCGGAAGAGTACAATCAAGAACATACGAGAAAAAACATGAAGACGGAAGTGTTGAAACAAGAATAGCATACGAAGTATCAGTTGGAAGCTTAGAAGTAATAGACGAAAAAAATGAAGAAAATGAAATAGAAACAGAAAATCAAGAAGCTGTATAAAACTTTTTGGGACAGGGCAAAAAAGTCCTGTTTCTTTTTTTGCTCCAAGGACTGTCCCCCTTGGCAAAAAATTGTCAACAGGGACGGACCCTGATGGCAAAAAATTGCCAAAAAGGACCGTCCCCAATGGCAAAAAATTGCCAAAAAGGACCGTCCCCTATGGCAATTTTTATTATTTTTTGATATAATCAAAACACAAAAATAAAAAACAAGGAGACAAACTATGAAAGAGAAAAAGACAAAGATTAGCCCAAATGTCAAATTCACAATACTAGCAGTAATATTAATAGCAATATTCTGTATAGCAATAACACCAATAAGCTTACAAAATGACACTTTCTACACAATAAAAATAGGAGAGCATATAACACAAAATGGAATAGATATGCAAGACCCATTTTCGTGGCACGAAGATTTAGCATATACATATCCACATTGGTTATATGATGTTATAACATATTTTATATATAATGCATTTGGAATGACAGGAATATATATTACAACATGCATATTATCAGCAGTGTTAGGAATTACAATTTATTTTACAAATACAAAGCTTGCTAAAAACAAAGTATTCTCATTTTTTATAACAATAGGAGTTATGTATTTAATAAAAGATTATATAGCGGCAAGGGCACAGTTAGTAACATTTATATTATTTGTATTAACAGTTTTCTTTATTGAAAAATTCTTAGAGACTAAAAAGAAGAGATATGCAGTAGGATTAATTATAATACCAATTTTAATTGCAAATTTACATTTAGCGGTATTCCCATTCTATTTTGTGCTATATTTACCATATATAGGAGAGTACTTACTTGCAATACTTGCAGAGACAATAATCTACAAGAAGATGCGCATATTTAGACTAAAATTAAAAATAAAAAGATTGGTTAAAAGCAACCAACACCAAGAAAAGTTAGAAAAATTACAAAATGAACTAAAAGAATTAGAAAAGAAAGTCGATAAAATAAAAATCAAAAGAACAAAAGAGTTACAAAATCCATATAAAATAGAATTCAACAAAAACAACAACACAAAATGGTTAATTTTAATTATGATAATATGCTTATTCACGGGCTTGCTAACACCATTAGGAGATACACCATACACATATTTAGTAAAGACAATGCAAGGAAATACAACACAAAATATCAATGAACATTTGCCAATGACATTAGCAAATGACGTTGGAATGATGTGTACATTAGTAATATTTTTAGCGATATTAATATTTACAAAAGCAAAACTAAGATTAGCAGACTTATTTATGTTAGGTGGTCTATTATATTTAATGTTAGCAACAAAAAGACAAGCTACAATGTTTGTTTTAATAGGAGCGTTCATATTAAACAGGCTAATAATGGAAATAGTTAAAATATATAATAGTGAAGAGGAAATAGAAAAGTTAACCAAAGTTTTAACAACTATAAAAGGAGCATTGATACTTTCAATTGTAATGTTGACTTTCAGCTACTTTATGGCAAAAGATAAAGTGAAAGACCAATATGTAAATGAAGCAGATTATCCAGTGCAAGCTTGTAATTATATAATAGAAAATATCGATTTAAGCACAGCGAAATTTTATAATGAATACAACTATGGAAGTTATATGTTATATAGAGGAATTCCAGTGTTTATAGATTCTAGAGCGGATTTATATGCGCCAGAGTTTAGTGGAAAAAAAGAGGACATATTTAGTGATTTTATTGATACGTCAAATATTGGAACATTTTACGAAGACACAATGGAAAAATACGGAATAACACATGTAATAAACTATAAAAATTCAAAAATGAATATGATTATAACAGAAACGAAAGACAAAAATTATAAAGAATTATATAGTGATGATTATTTTGTAATTTATGAAAGAGTGAAAGAAGAAACTAAATAAAGCGAGAAAGGAACAAAAATGCAAGAATTTATAGTAAAAGCAGAAGAAGCAGGAAAGAGAATTGATGTGTATTTAAGTAGCAAAAATGAAGATATATCAAGAGTAGCAATACAAAGACTGATTGAAGAAGAAAAAATACTAGTAAATGGCAAAAAGACAAAAGCATCATATAAATTGCAAGAAAATGATAAAATAACACAACAAGAAGAGAAACCACAAGAAATCAACCTAAAAGCACAAGATATACCAATAGAAATTATATATGAAGATGACGACATAATAGTAGTAAATAAGCCAAAAGGACTTGTAGTGCACCCAGCAAATGGAAATCCAGACGGAACTCTTGTAAATGCTATAATGGCAATATGCAAAGACTCTTTATCAGGAATTGGTGGAGAAATAAGACCTGGAATAGTGCATAGGCTAGACAAAGATACATCAGGAATTTTGGTTGTTGCTAAAAACGATAAGGCACATATAAATATGAGTGAACAAATAAAGAATCACACTGTTCAAAAAACATATATAGCATTAGTAAGGGGAATTGTTAAAGAAAACGAAGCTACAATAAATATGCCAATTGGAAGAAGCACAAAAGACAGAAAGAAAATGGCAGTAACTAAGAATGGCAAAGAAGCAATTACTCATTTTAAAGTGATAAAAAGATATCCAAACGAAAATTGTACATTATTAGAAGTAAAAATTGAAACAGGAAGAACACATCAAATTAGAGTACATTTATCACAAATCGGATATCCTGTAATTGGAGACACAACATATTCCTCAGGTAAAAATAAATGGGGTGTGCAAGGGCAATGCTTACACGCAAAAAGCCTAGAATTCAAGCATCCGATTACACAAAAAGAGATGTTCTTAGAAGCGGAATTGCCAGAATATTTACAAAAAATAATAAAGGAATTAGATAATGGAAGAGAAGATTAGATTACAAAAATATCTAGCAGACTGTGGTGTGGCATCAAGAAGAAAAGCAGAAGAATTGATACTTCAAGGAAAAGTTGCTGTAAATGGAGAAATTATAACAGAGCTAGGAACTAAAATAGAACCAAATAAAGATATTGTTACATATCAAGGAAAAAAGATAGAAACTAGCCACGAATATGTTTACATTTTATTAAACAAGCCAATTGGATATGTTACAACTGCAAAAGACCAGTTTAACCGCGATTCGGTTTTGGATTTGGTAAAAACTAATAAAAGGCTAGTGCCAGTTGGAAGGCTAGATATGTACACATCAGGTGCTTTGATTTTAACAAATGACGGAGATTTTGTGTACAAAGTGACACACCCAAAACATGAAATTGATAAAACATATACAGTTACTATACACGGAATTGTTAAAAATGAAGAAGTTGACCAGTTAAGAAAAGGCGTAAAAATAGAAGAAACTGGGGAATTGAGAGATGGCATAGGAAATAAAAAAATTGCCAAATCAGGTGAAGAAGCAGAAGGAAAATATTTGACTAAGCCTGCGAAGGTAAAAATACTAAAAACAGACGAAGAGAAAAATCAATCAAGATTAGAAATAACAATACACGAAGGGAAAAATAGGCAAATAAGAAAAATGTGCGAAGCAGTTGGTCACAAAGTTCTAGCACTTCATAGAAGCAAAATAGCAGGAATTGGAGTAAAAGACATTCCACTAGGAAAATGGAGATATCTAAAAGAAGGAGAAATTAAGAAAATATTAAAAGAAAATATTGAAAAATAACTCCATTAAATATATAATAAAACAAACATAAGATAAAAGGAGAAGAACAAATGATAACTGAACATAAGGAAGAAAAAAATAACACTGAAAAATCAACAACACATTGCAAATATAAATTAGAAAATGAAAATTTAAAAGTCGGACAAAAAGTAGCAGGAAAAGTAAAAAATATAAAGCCATATGGAGCATTTGTAGACATTGGAAACGGAAAAGTAGGCTTAGTTCATATAAAAGATTTATCAGTAGCAAGAATTAAAACACCATATGAAAGGCTAAAAATTGGACAAAACATAGATGTTGTGGTAAAATATATAGACAGAGAACAAGGAAGAATATTATTGTCATATAAAGAAATGCTAGGAACTTGGGAAGAAAATGCCGAAAAATTCACACAAGGCATCAAAGTAAAAGGAAAAATAAGAGAAACAGAAAAAAATAAAAACGGAATATTTATAGAACTTACACCAAACTTAGTAGGAATGGCAGAATATCAAGAAGGCTATCAATATGGGCAAGATGTAGATGTATACATCAAAAAAATTGATAGAGAAAAGAAAAAGGTTAAATTATTAATAGTATAAAATAAAGTTCTAGAAGGGAGAACAAAAATGGTTGAAGATAATAATATAAAAGCACAAGTATCACCTTTTGCAATAAGAGAAGGAGAAATCAAAACATTTGATGGAAAAGACGGATACGTGTCAATGAACCAAATAGTACACAAGATAAACATAGGTCATATAAACGAAATTCACTTCGCAATATTAGATTTAGTAAATGAATTTGAATTTATCACATCAAGACAATTGTTTCAAATGCTTGAAATAAAAGGAATAGACCCAAAGTCACAAGACAAATTAAACAATAAACTAGAACAGTTGGTAAAATCAAAAATATTAACAAGATATTACTTCACATCAGAAGAAGGAAAAGGAATTTACAGAATTTACTGTATGGAAAAAATGGGTAAATACCTATTAAATTCAAAAGAAGTAGAATGTAAATGGCAACCTTCTGACAACACAAAACCAGTAGCAATGATAAAGAAAAGACTAGCTGGAAATCAAACATTAATAGCATATTTAAGAAAAGTAAAAGCATTTGATAGCTATACAGTAAAGCCAGCACTTACGGCAAAAGTAGCAGGAAAAATCTTTAAAGCAACAGGTGGAGGAGTAAAACTAACAAAGGGCGGAAAAGCAATTCAATTTGTATTTGAAGTTGTTAGAAGAGAACCAGACTGGGAAAAGAAACTTGTTGATAAAATGAGACTATATAAGGACTTCTACGAGAACTTTGTACAAGGAGATTCTGGTTTTTCATCAATGCCACAATTGATTTTGATTTGTGAAGATGAAAAACATATGAAAGAAACTTTTAGAGAGATTATAACTAAACAAGTTGAAATACCACAAATTAAATTGTATTTTACAACTGATTTGAGACAAAATGAGGAAACTTTGGAAAGTACTTTGGTTGAATTTAAACTTGTTGATGGAAAATATAAAATGGAAGATGTAGAATTAAAATTGTTAGGAATGTAATAAAAAGCCTACCAAGAGGGACGGACCTTTTGGCAGGCTTTTTATTACATTCCTAGGATTTCTTTTGCTCTCTTAACATCTTCGTCAGTAGCAGGCCTAATACCTTGCAATTCATACTTAAAACCAAGCTTCTTCCACTTAAACTCACCCAAATTATGATAAGGAAGAAACTCCACCTTTTGAACAGACTTCAAACTATCAACAAACTCCTTCAATTTAAGCAAATCAGCTTCGTTATCAGTAATACCAGGAATAAGCACCTGTCTAATCCAAATAGGAATATCATTATCACTCAAATAACGAGCAAACTCCAATTCCAACTTATTAGAAAATCCAACCAATTCCTTGCACTTTTGTTCATCAATATGTTTAATATCCAATAAAACCAAATCAGTAAAGCTAAGAGCATCTTTCACATCATCAGTCAAAGCCACAATTCCAGAAGTATCAACACAAGTATGAATATTTTCAGCCTTCAACTTTTTGAAAAGCTCAGCAATAAACTTAGCTTGTAACAAAGGTTCACCACCAGTAACAGTCACACCGCCATTAGGGCAGATATAATTTTTATAGCGGACAATTTTTGCAAAGATATCATCCAAAGACATATAATTACCAGAATTTATGTCCCAAGTATCACGATTGTGGCAATACTTACATTTTAAATGACAGCCTTGCAAAAAAAGTACAAACCTAATTCCTGGACCGTCAACCGTACCAAAAGACTCTATTGAGTGCACTTTGGCATAATATTTTAAATCTTTTTCTTCCATATTTAGCTCCTTAAAGGATGTTTTTGGGTGTTTTTGGGGACAGTCCTTAAAAACACCCATATTGTATATATCTCAATAAAGAATTTTATTATAAATGGCCTTGGGTGTTTTTAAGGTCTGTCCCCAAAAACACCCAAAATTTAAATTCTTTCGTGAATTGTTCTGTTAATTACATCAAGTTGTTGCTCACGAGTTAATTTAGTAAAGTTAACAGCATATCCAGAAACCCTAATAGTTAATTGTGGATATTTTTCAGGGTGTTCCATAGCGTCTTCTAGCAAGCTTCTATCAAAGACATTAACATTAATATGGTGACCAGTTTGAGCAAAATAACCATCAAGCATATTAACTAAATTTTGAACTCTATCTTCTTCAGTTTTGCCAAGTGTTTTAGGTGTAATTGAAAATGTATAAGATATTCCGTCTTCTGCAGATTCAAAAGGTAGTTTTGCAACTGAATTCATTACTGCTAATGCTCCATTTTTATCTCTTCCGTGTAGAGGGTTTGCACCAGGTCCGAATGGCGTTCCAGCTTTTCTTCCGTCTGGAGTGTTTCCAGTTGCTTTTCCATATACTACGTTTGATGTTATTGTTAAAATTGATAGTGTCGCAGTTGATTTTCTATAAGTCTGTTGTCTTTTTAGTTTAGTCATAAATGTTTTTACAACATCAATTGCAATTTGGTCAACTTGTTCGTCATCATTACCAAAAGTAGGGAAGTCGCCTTCAACTTCATAATCAACAGCTAAGCCTGTTTCGTCTCTAATTACTTTTACTTTTGCATATTTAATAGCTGAAAGAGAGTCTGCAACTACTGATAATCCAGCAATTCCACAAGCCATAGTGCGGAAAACTTCTTTATCGTGTAGAGCCATTTCAATTGCTTCATATGAATATTTATCATGCATATAGTGAATAGCATTTAAAGCTTTTATATATGTTGATGCAACATAATCCATCATTTGGTTAAATCTTTCCATAACTTCATCATAATCCAAATATTCTGATGTTATTGGTGCAAACTTAGGTGTTATTTGTTTTCCTGATATTTCGTCTCTACCTCCATTTATTGCATATAGTAAGGTTTTTGCTAAGTTAGCCCTTGCACCGAAAAATTGCATTTGTTTACCAATTTTCATTGGAGAAACGCAACAAGCTATACCGTAGTCGTCACCCAAAGTAATTCTCATTAAATCATCATTTTCATATTGAATTGATGATGTTTTAATTGATAATTCAGTTGTGAATTTTTTAAATCCTTCTGGTAATCTAGTAGACCAAAGGACTGTTAAGTTTGGTTCAGGTGCAGGACCTAAATTTTGTAGTGTGTGCAAAACTCTAAATGAGTTTTTTGTAACCAACGTTCTTCCGTCAATTCCCATACCACCAATACTTTCAGTAACCCAAACAGGGTCTCCACTAAACAATTCGTTATACTCAGGTGTTCTTAAAAAACGTACCATTCTTAATTTCATAACAAAATGATCCATAATTTCTTGGGCTTGTTCTTCTGTTATAACACCATTTTTTAAATCTCTTTCAAAATAGATGTCTAAAAATGTTGATGTTCTACCAATGCTCATTGCAGCACCATTTTGTTCTTTTATAGCTGCTAAATATCCAAAATATAACCATTGAACAGCTTCTTTACTATCTTTTGCAGGTTTAGAAATGTCAAATCCATATTTTGAAGCCATAACTTTTAGCTCATTTAAAGCATTTATTTGTTCACTAATTTCTTCACGGTCACGAATAAATTCTTCTGTTAATTCATCAACATCTAGAAGTTCCAAATCTCTTTTCTTTTGTTCAATTAAAACATCAACACCATAAAGTGCAACACGTCTATAATCCCCAATAATACGTCCACGACCATATCCGTCTGGAAGACCAGTAATTAAGTGAGAGCTTCTAGCAAGTCTAACATCAGGAGTATAAACGCTAAACACACCGTCATTGTGAGTTTTTCTATATTTATGGAATATTTCTTTTACTTCTGGGTCTACTTCTCTTCCATATGCTTCGCAAGATTTTTCCACAATTCTGATACCACCAAATGGCATAATAGCTCTTTTTAAAGGACTATCTGTTTGTAATCCAACAATATCTTCTAAATCTTTATCAATATAGCCAGCTTCATAACCTGATATAGTCGAAATTGTCTTTGTGTCAATATCTAAAACAGACCCAACAGAGTCATGCTCTTTTTTATATAGTTCTAAAACTTCATTCCAAAGTTTTGTTGTTTTTTCAGTTGGACCTGATAAAAATTCGTCAGTACCTTCATATGGTGTATAATTTTTTTGAATAAAGTCTCTTACATTTATTTCATATTTCCATTCGCCATCATTAAAATCGTTCCATTGTTCAAATTTCATATTTAAAATCCTCCTATAAAAATATTATTTACAGTTTTTCATATATTATGATATCATAACGCAAAAAGAAATTCAATTAAAATATTTTAATTGAATTTTCTTAAAACTAATTATCACTATCATCATCAGCAATTACTAATGCTATGTTGTAAATAAGTTTTTGTTTAGCTGGTGAACATCTATGAAGCAACTCATAAAATTCTTCTGTTAAATAATTATCAGAAGTACTAGATACTCCATTTAAAATATATCCTTCAGAAACGTCTAATAATCCACACAATTGATTTAATCTTCTTAAATTTACGTGAGAATTACCTCTTTCAACTCTACTTAAAAACGCAACAGAGATATCAAGTTTTTCTGCTAAATCTTCTTGAGTTAAGTTTTTTGAAAGTCTCGCTCTTTTAATTCTTTGACCTATTACATTATAATCTATAGCCATTTTTATCACTCTCCTATTTTTTATCAAAAACATAATAGCATTTTACAGTTTAAATTTACAGAAACCGCAATGTGCATATAAAACCTATAAGTTAACTGGTCCTAAATTCGTATATTTAACTTCTTAAAAAGGAAATATATAAAAGAACGGATACAGAAAAACAGAGAAAAAGGCTGGAAAATGGAGAAAAATGAAGAAAAAAGTGGAAGAACTAGGAAAATAAACTAATAAAATTGATTAAAAATGACAAATTCCCCTAAAATATGTATACATAATTTGATTTTGGTGAGAATATATAGTATAATAGAGATTAGTCGCGTTTAAAAAAACACAAATCAAAGGAGAGTGAATATATATTTTAAACAAGAAATTAAAATATTGTACAAAAGAGATTTTAAAATATTTTAACATTATTGTAATAGCACTAGGGTTTATAATCGCGATAATTTTGGTAAAGTATAAACCAGTCTATAAAGTTAGTATATCAGGACAAGAAATAGGATATGCAAAAAACAAAAATGTAGAAGAAACTATAAAAGAAAATATTTTACAAAACACATCAAAAAATATAGATGCAATAGATATAAAAGAAACAGCAGAATATGAACTAAAATTAGTAAGTAGAACAACAAAAACAGATGAAGAAAAAATAACAGAAAAATTAGAAGAAAGTACAAAAATAACATATAAATATTATGACATAGCATTAAGCAACCAAACAATCCAATCTGTTAACACAATAGAAGAAGCAGAAGAACTAATAAACGAAATAAAACAATCAAACAAAGAAGAACTAAATTTAAGTATAATAGAAAAATACACACAAAACGAAGAAGAAATTGCTACAACACAAATAGAAATAGCAAAAACAGACATACAAGAAAAAATAGAAGTAAAAAAAGCACAAATAGCGCAGCAAGCAAGAATTGATGCTATGCCAGACGTAAATGGAATAAAATTAGCAACAAGACCAGTAACAGGAACAATAACATCAAGATATGGCGAAAACAGCAGAATAAGAAGCTCGGCACATACAGGATTAGACATAGCTACATCAACAGGAACTCCTATAAAGGTAGTATCAGCTGGAACTGTTACATTTGCAGGAAATGGCCGTTCTTATGGAAATTTAGTAAAAGTTAGCCATGGAAATGGTGTAGAAACTTGGTATGCACATGCAAGTAAAATTTATGTAAAAGCTGGTCAACAAGTAAATGCAGAAGATGTAATTGCAGCTGTTGGTTCAACAGGAAACTCAACTGGTCCGCATTTGCATTTTGAAATAAGAATTAATGGAAACGTGGTAAATCCACAAAATTATTTATATTAAAACCCTGCCAATGGGGACGGTTCTTTTTGGCAGCTTTCTGCCAACAGGGACGGTTCTTGTTGGCATTTTTTTGCCACTAAGGTCCGTCCCTAGTGGCAATTTTTTAAAACTCACAATTTTTTGGTGTTCTTGGGAAAGGAATTACATCACGAATATTTTGCATACCTGTCAAATACATAATAGCTCTCTCAAAACCAAGTCCAAACCCAGAATGAACACAACTTCCATATTTTCTCAAATCTAAATACCAATCATAATTTTCTATTGGCATATCAAGTTCTTTCATTCTAGCAAGTAATACATCATAATTATCTTCTCTTTGACTAGCACCAATAATTTCTCCAATTCCTGGAACTAGTAAATCAGTTGCTGCAACAGTTTTTCCGTCTGGATTTAATTTCATATAAAATGCTTTTATATCTTTTGGATAGTCTGTTAAGAATACTGGTTTTTTGTAAATTTTTTCACATATATATCTTTCATGTTCTGTTTGTAAATCTATACCCCATGAAACTTTAACTTCAAATTCATCATTATGTTTTTCAAGTTCTTTTACAGCGTCTGTGTAACTAACTCTAGCAAAGTCAGAATTTATTACATTATCTAATCTTTCTAATAATCCTGTGTCTATAAATTTATTGAAAAATTCCATTTCTTCAGGGCAATGTTCTAAAACATATTTAAAGATATATTTAATCATAGCTTCTGCTAAATCCATATCATCAGCTAAATCTGCAAAGCAAATTTCAGGTTCTATCATCCAAAATTCAGCAGCATGTTTTACTGTGTTAGAATTTTCAGCTCTGAATGTTGGACCAAATGTATAGATATTGCAAAAACTTTGTGCAAAAGTCTCACCATTTAGTTGACCACTTACTGTCAAATGTGCACCCTTTCCGAAGAAGTCTTTTGAAAAGTCAACTTGTCCGTCTTCTGTTTTTGGTACATTGTTCAAATCAAAAGAGTTTACATTGAACATTTCTCCAGCGCCTTCTGCGTCACTTCCTGTAATTATTGGTGTGTGTACATATACAAAGTCTTGCTCTTGAAAGAATTTGTGTATTGCATATGCTAGAACACTTCTAACTCTAAATACTGCGTTGAATGTGTTTGTTCTTGGGCGTAGATGTGATATTGTTCTTAAATATTCAAAAGAGTGTTTTTTCTTTTGAAGTGGATAGCTGTTGTCTGCTAAACTTTCGATTTCGATTTTGTTTGCTTGAATTTCAAATGGTTGTTTTGCGTTCTGTGTTAGTACGAATGTACCTGTTACTCTTATTGATGAGCTAAGTGTTAGCTTTTTTGCTTCGTCAAAATTTTCTAATTTATCTGTTATGACAATTTGAACGTTTTTGAAAAATGTTCCGTCATTTAATTCTATAAATCCAAATGTTTTTGAATCTCTTACTGTTTTTACCCAACCTTGTATTGTTATTTCTTTGTCTATATATTTTTCGGTTTCTTTGTATAGACTTCTTACTGTTATCTCTTTCATAAAATCCCCCCATTATCTAGTTATGGGGTTATTATATGCCAAATTTACTTAAAAAACAAGTGAAACAGTAAAATTTAAGTAAAAAAGCGGACAAATGCTTGTAAAGTTCTAACAAATATGTTATAATCTACATAATGGCAAAGAGCCGTTTAGAAACCGAAAATGAAACATTAAAAGGAGGAACAATTATGAAAAATCGGTATGAAAAATTTGTGTTTGAGGCAGAAAAGGGTATAAGCTTTGAGGTCTCAGAAGGAACAAGTGGAGAGTTAATTATCAGAGCTCTGAACATTGCTGCTACAGTCAAGGTCTACTCTACAAACTATGTAAATCCTCCAATTCCAGAAGGATATAAGCATATCTGTGGGGAATGGAATAACGGCTTTGTAATTGAAAGATGTTCTGATGGCAGTCAGTTTGTATGGGTGCCTGTTGGAAGCTTAGATTCTAACGGAACACTTGATGGAGTTTCATTTACCGAAAAGTTTGGAAGAAGAAATTATCGGAATGATAAATTTTCAGAAGGTGGATTTCATGAGAGATTAACTAACGAACTTGCATTGCAACTGGAAAGTGTTAAGAAATACGGTGGATTTTATATTTCCCGTTATCACATTTCCAAGAGTTCAAAAGGAAAGCCACAGTCAGTAAAAGGAGTTATGCCGTGGGTAAAAATCAATTTTGATGATGCCAAGAAGGTTGCATCCACTATCGAAGATAGTGGAACAGTTAAAAGTCATCTGACCTTTGGGGCTGAATATGATTCGGTACTTGAGTGGTTTATAAAATCAAATGCGAGAACTCGCAGTGAGATTGCAAAGAATTCTACCAATTGGGGTAACCATTGGAATACGGAGAATCCTCCGAGAAGAGTAGTTGAAATAGGAAGTAGAGAAAAATGGTGTACTAATAACATCTACGACTTTGCAGGTAATGTGGATGAATGGACACAAGAGAAGAACGATAGTTCGTGCCGTGTTATCCGTGGTGGCTATTACAACGCTGATGGAGATTATTATCCTGTTGCCTATCGCAGTTACGACTATCCTTATTACCGCTACTTCAGCACTGGTTTTCGTGCCACGCTTTATATCAAGTAGCACTGACCACTGCAAGACTATCTTAATTTGTTCCTAAACACAAATAGAAGAAGAGAACTTTGAAATTTCAGAGTTCTCTTTCTTTTTCACGACAAAAGAACAAAAATTCGCAAAAGTATTGAAAAGATGTTTGAAATATGATATAAATATCCAAGATAGGATAAATGAGATAAATTTAAAAAACGAATATAAGAAAAGAGGAAGAAAATGGAACAAAATAATGAATTAAAGATATTTGAAGATAAAAAGATTAGAACAAAATGGAACGAAGAAGAAGAAAAATGGTACTTTTCAGTAGTTGATGTAGTATCAGTACTGACGGATAACGATTATCAAAAGTCAAGAAATTATTGGAAATGGCTTAAAAACAAGTTAAATGAAGAAGGCAGCCAGTTGGTTAGTGAGACTAACCAACTGAAAATGCAATCAACTGACGGAAAATATTATAATACCGATGTAATGAATACAGAGCAAGTTTTAAGATTAATACAATCAATACCATCGAAAAAAGCAGAACCTTTTAAAATGTGGTTAGCACAAGTAGGAAAAGAAAGAATAGATGAAGCATATGATCCAGAGATAGCGATAAACAGAGCATTAGACATATCCTGAAAAAAACGCTAAAGAAATAAGAAAATTGAATTCTGGGGAAGAATAGTAAATAATTAAATATACTATTAGAATAAAGGAAAAATACAGATAAGAACAAAACATAATTTCGAAAAAAACTATTGTGGAATAATTGAAGATATGATATAAAATATAAGAAAGTTGCAATAAGAATTTAGAAACGTGAACTTGCAAGAATTTGTTGCAAGTTCAAAACGAAAAAAGAAATTAATTATTATAAATTTTAAAAGATTGAAAGAAAGGAGTATCAATATGGGAAGTGATTTAGTAAATAAAACGGAAAGAGATTTCGAGAGTATTAAACATACAGATGAAAATGGAGTGGAATTTTGGTATGCAAGAGAACTGATGGTAGTATTGGAATATAAACAGTGGAGACGATTCGAACAAGTAATTGAAAGAGCAAAAGAAGCTTGCAAAAATAGTAATATCAGTATAGATGACCATTTTGCCGACGTTGGCAAAATCGTAAGAGCAGGAGTTACCAATAAAGATATAGGAGATATAAAACTAACTAGATATGCTTGCTATCTTATAGCACAAAATGGAGATAGTAGAAAAAAAGCAATAGCACATGCCCAAACATATTTTGCAGTTCAAACTAGAAAGCAAGAAATAACAAGACAAGAATATGAGCAATTAAGTGAAGATGAAAAGCGATTATACACAAGACAAAATGTAAAAGATAAAAATAAATATTTATTTGATACTGCAAAATTAGCTGGAGTTAAAAACTATGGAAAATTCAATAATTATGGATATAGAGGATTATATAATGGAGAAACAGCAAAAGATATAGCTAACCGCAAAGGAATATCAGATAAGGAAGATATATTGGATTATATGAGTAGTACGGAATTAGCAGCAAATTTATTCCGAATAACACAAACAGATGAAGTATTAAAAAATAAAAATATTAACAATGAAGATGATGCTTGTATAACACATCATAAAGTCGGACAAGCGGTTAGACAAACAATTAAGAAAATAGGTGGAACAATGCCAGAAGATTTACCAACTCCAACTAAAAGTGCAAAACAAATAGAAAATGAGAAAAACAAAAAATTAACTTTTAACAATAAAAAGAAATTGAAATAAAGCAACTAATAAGTAATTCTTATTAGTTCAAGTGAAGTGTCTAGCAAGTCTAGGCAGAAGAAAAAAGTTCTAAAATTTCAAAGATAAACTTGAAATTTTAGAACTTTTTAACATATAAAAAACAAAAAGAACCTTTTACGTAAAATACACATAAAATATAGCAAATAAACGTGAAAGGAGACAAAAAAATGGCAGAATACATAATAAAAGGCGGTCAAAAACTAGAAGGAGAAGTAACAATATCAGGCTCAAAAAACGCATCACTACCAATAATAGCAGCAACAGTACTAAACGCAGGAAAAACAACACTATACAACGTACCAGACATACACGACACAAAAATGATGTTCGAAATCCTAAAAAAACTAGGTGGAACAGTAACAAAAAAGAACAACAAAATAATAATAGACACAAGCAAAATACACACATACGAAATACCAGAAGAACTAATGAGGCAAATGCGTTCATCAGTAATACTAGCAGGTGGACTAATACGGAAGACACAAAAAAGCAACATTTTCATACCCTGGTGGATGTGACATCGGAACAAGGCCAATAGAGCTACATTTAAAATCTTTTGAAAAATTAGGAATAAATATTAGCAAAAACTATGGAAATATAGAATGCATTTGTGATAAAATAGAAAATGCAAAAATAGATTTAGAATTTCCAAGTGTAGGAGCAACCGAAAACATCATACTAGCTTCAAGCTTAGGAGAGCGGAATAACAACAATCACAAATGCCGCAAGAGAACCTGAAATAGTAGACTTGCAAAACTTCCTAAACAAAATGGGAGCAAAAATAAAAGGAGCAGGAACAAGCAAAATAGAAATACAAGGAGTAAAACAACTAAAAGACGTAAGTTACAACATAATGCCAGACAGAATAGAAGCAGGAACATTCTTATGTATGGCGGCAATAAACAGAAGCAATATGATAATAAAAAATTTAGACACTACACAAATAACACCAATAATAGATAAACTAGAAGAAACAGGATGCATTCTAAAAACGCAAAAAAACTCAATAGAAATAAAAGCACCAAAAAAACTAAAAGCAGTAGATATAAAAACAATGCCATACCCAGGATTTCCAACAGATATGCAATCAGTATTTGCAAGCTTGCTAACAACAGTAAAAGGAACATCAATAATAGTAGAAAACATATTTGAAAACAGATACAAATACACACAAGAACTAGTAAGAATGGGAGCAAAAATATCAATAGAAGGAAAAACCGCAGTAATAAAAGGTGTAAAAAAACTATATGGAGCAAACGTAAAAGCAACAGACCTAAGAGGTGGAGCAGCGCTAGTATTAGCAGCAACAGTCGCAAAAGGCACAACAAAAATTGAAAACATAGAATATATACAAAGAGGATACGAAAAATTCAACAAAAAGCTAGAAAATATAGGTGTAGACATACAAATAAAAAACTAGTAAAAAATTGCCAACAGGGACGGAGGTAAATGGCAATAAATTGCCAAAAAGGACCGTCCCCAATGGCAATAATACAAAAAAAGGAGGAAAAGCCTTGCTAAGAAAGTCTAAGAAGAGTAAAAAGAGTAGAAATGTGAAACAAGAAGATGTGGATATGAATATGTACTATCTAAATAATAGTGGACAAGCTATGTACACTTTTGCAGATGACGAGATTGCGGAAGTGGAAGAGAAAAAGAAAAAAGAAAGAGAAAAACGAATAAGAGAGAATAAGAAAAAAGAGCCTGATGATGATTTTGACTTGGATACAGAGATGGTTATTCAAATGACAAATAAGAATAAAATAAAAAAAGAAGAAGAGCAAAGGAAAATTCAAAATAAAAAGGAAATAAAGAAAAAGAAGAGAAACAAAAAAATAAAATTCTTTATAAAATTGATTTTGTTTATTGGGGTTACAGCTGGTGGCATAACATTTGCGTTGGTTTCACCAATTTTTAACATACAAGAAATAAGGGTTACAAATAATGCAAATGTACCAAGTGATACCATAGTAAGCTTGTCTGGGTTAACAACAGAAGTAAATATTTTCAAGTTTTGGAGTATAAAAGCAATTAATAAAATAAAAGAAAATCCATATATACAAGATGTAAAAATTCATAGAAAGTTACCAAATGCAATAGAGATAGAAGTACAAGAAAGAGAACCAAAATATTGTATAAAAATACTTGAAAGTTATGCTTATGTAAGCAATCAGGGATATATATTAGAAATATCTGAAGACGGAAAAGGCTTGCCAATTATGAAAGGGATTAAAACTCCAGAGGAAGAGTTGACTGCTGGTAACAGGCTGAATAGTGAAGATTTGAATAAATTAGAAGATGTAATAAAAATAATGAATTCAGCAGAAAAACAAAAAATAGGAGAAAAGGTCACTACTATTGACATTAGCAATAAAAATGACTATATTATATACATAGATGAACAAAAGAAAACAATTCATTTAGGAGATGACTCAAATTTAAGTGATAAAATGCTAAATGCTGTAACGATAATGGAAAAAGAAAAAGAGAAAGCGGGAGAAATTTTTGTAAATGGAGATTTGAACAATAAATTTCAACCATATTTTAGAGAACAAGTCTAAATACTTGAGAATAAGAAACTGTACTTTAAAGAATAAGTGTAAATATGTAAAAGACTTTAAAGGAGGAATGGAATAAATATGTACAATAAAAAAATGGTTAGCTGTGTGTTAGGATTTATGTGCTTTGCACTGACATTAGGAATATGTGTGCAAATGAGAACAGTGCAAGAAACCAACCAAACAGTTAGCAATAACAGAGAAGAAAACAATTTAAGAGCAGAAGTGCTTAGATATAAAGAAAGATATGAAAATAGAAGTAAAGATGTGGAAAGAGCAGAAGCAGACCTAGAAAAAGAAAGACAAAATTCAATTCAAAATAATAGTGCTTTACAAGAAAAAGAAGAACAAATTCAACAAGGAAACAAGATTATTGGGCTAGCAGAAGTAAAAGGACCAGGAATAAAAATCACCTTAAAAGACAATAAAAAAGATATAAAAAACGCACTAAATCCAAGTGATTTAGTAGTACATGATGAAGATATTTTAAGTGTAATAAATGAACTAAAAAATGCAGGAGCAGAAGCAATATCAATAAACGGACAAAGAATAGTGCCAACAACAGGAATAATATGTGGTGGAAACATTATAGATATCAACAGAGAAAAAGTAGGAGTACCATTTGTAATAGAAGCAATAGGATTGCCAGAACAACTAGCAGCGTTAGAAAGACCATATGGATATTTAGACATACTAAAAGGATATGGAATAGAAGTTAAATTAGAGAGGTCAAATAATATAACAATACCAAAATACAGTGGAACACTTACATATAACTATGTAAAGACTATAAAATAAAGAAGGAATTATACCAACTCGTAAAACAGAGGAAAAATTACAAACAATTATACTAACCCAATAAAAAAGAGGAGGAGTTACTTAGTGAAAAAAGACATAAAAAAAGGTAAAATAACAATGACAATTACAATTGGAATAGCTTGCTTTTGCTTAGTTTTAGTTATGTTTATGCAATTCAAAATAGTAAACGAAACAGACATAACATCTATTGAAAATATGAAAGAAGCAGAACTAAGAACAGAACTAGCAAATTGGAAATCAAAATATGAAGAAGCAGACCAAGCCTACCAAGAAACACAAGCAAAAATCCAAGAATATAAAGAAACAAAACAATCAAACGAAGAAACAGAAAAAGTTGTAAACTCAGAATTAGAACAAATAAATCTATCATTAGGAACAACAGACGTAGAAGGACAAGGAATAGAAATAATAGTAAGAGACAGCGACGATGTAGAAAAAATTAAAGCATCAGACTTGCTACTAATTGTAAATTCACTAAAACTATCAGGAGCAGAAGCGATATCAATAAATGACAACAGAATTATAAACACAAGCGATATAGTAGACATCGGAAATGAATTTATAAAAGTTAATGGAGAAAGAATACTTGCACCATACTTTATAAAAGCGATCGGAGACCCAGCATACTTAGAGAGTGGACTTATAGGAAATGGCGGATATGTTGATACAATGAGAAAAATTGGGCAAGATGTTACAATTAATAAATCAAATAAACTAAAAATTTCAAAATATAACAATGAAATAAAAACAAAATATATTCAATAAGGGACATTTGGGGACGTTTCCTTTTGGACATTTTGTCCATTTGGGGACACATCTATTAAATTGCCAAAAAGGTCCGTCCCCGTTGGCAAAAAAATTGCCAAAAAGGTCCGTCCCCAGTGGCAATAAAAAGGAGGAAATAAAATGATTTTTATAGCGATATTAATAGGATGTATATTAGGAGCACTGATAGGGATGAATGCGCCAATGATTTCATATACATATTCTAGCTATTTGGCAATTGCGATAATTGCGGCATTAGATTCTGTGTTTGGAGGTATTACGTCAGTAATAAATAAAAATTTTGATTTAAAAATATTTGCAACAGGATTTTTTGGAAATGCCATACTTGCAATACTTCTAACAATTTTAGGGCAAAAGCTAAATGTAGATATTTACCTAGCAGCAATTGTTGTTTTTGTAGGAAGAATGTTTATAAATTTAGCAATAATAAGAAGACACTATGTTGATAAGTGGTCAGAGGCTATAAATAAAAAAAGAAGTGGTGTAAAAGAAGAAAAATAGTGGCAGGATGCAACTCCTGCCTATATATATGAAGATTTGCAAAATGTTATATATAATAAGATAATAGAGTTTATTACAAGAGTGTTACAAAAATATTACAAAAATATAACAAATTCTATTGACATTTTTTTTAAAATGTAATATATATACAATTAAGAAATTAATACTAGAAAAGATGGAGGAGTTAACTTGGCAATAGGAGATATCATAGTGGGGGTTGATATAGGTACAAGCAAAGTTTGCACAGTAGTCGGAGAAGTCAACAATTTTGGACAAATAGAGACAATATCCAACACCTCATATAAATGTACGGGACTAAAGAAAGGTAAAATAATAAACGAAGAAGAAATTATACTAAGCTTAGCAAAATCAATAAAAGACGCAGAAGACGAAACAAGCCTAAAAATAAACTCAGCATATGTCACAATACCAGGAAAATATGTAACAATAGTACAAAATAGTATAACAAAAGAAGCGAAAGATAAATACTCTGGAATATCAGTAAGAGACGTACAAAACGCAATAATGCAAGTAAAAGATATAGAAATTCCAGATACACAAACATTAATTGATATAGTGCCAGACAAAATAACATTAGAAAACGGAACAGTGGTAACAGACCCAGTAGGTAATTTAAGTTCAAGTTTTACGATAAGTGCACAAGTCATATTAGCTCAAAAGGACTATGTAAGGCAACTACATAGCATATTCAAAAAAGCCGGATTGGAAATAGACGGAATAGTGCCAACAACACTAGCAGAAAGAAACCTAATATTAGACAATAACGAATTACATGACAATATAATGATATTAGACATAGGAGCGGGAAATACAGATATAGGAGTATTTGAAGGTTCAAGTTTTGTTTATACAAATTCAATTCCAGTAGGTGGAGACAACATAACAAACGACATAGCATTAGTATTAAACATAGCAGAAGAAGAAGCGGACAAGCTAAAAAGACAATACGGATTAGCATTAAAATCATTCATAGACAATGACAATGATATAATATTAAATACGTGTAAAGACACAAGTAAAAGCAAAATAATAAAAAGCTCAGAATTGATAGAAATAATAGAAGCAAGAATAGAAGAAATATTCTCTATTGTAAACAAAGACATAACAAACCAAGGACTAAAACCAAAAATCAATAATGTAGTATTAACAGGACAGGGAATAGTAAATATAAACAAAAGTGATGTAGCTGGGAAAATCAATTTAAATATACCAGTAAAAATATCAACAGGAAGAGCAATAAGTACAGTAAAACCAACA
Source organism: uncultured Clostridia bacterium (assembly GCA_949538735.1). Classification (GTDB taxonomy): domain Bacteria; phylum Bacillota; class Clostridia; order TANB77; family CAG-508; genus CAG-269. The sequence goes on along the minus strand of CATGLK010000008.1, from coordinate 7,821 downwards.
TACAGAACAAGCTACGCACTAGTTAGATACATAGCAGCAAGACCATTTGCAAAAACAGTATCAAGTAGTATAGATACACAAAATAGTGAAAGCTTTATAAAAACAATAATGGAAAGAATAAAAGAATTTTTCTATTCATAAAAATAGCAAAAACGCTATATAACAAAGTTATTAATTTTAAATATAAATATAAAAATTTAGGGAGGAGTAGCTAAATGATGGATTACAATAATTACAATAATAATGAAGATAATAACCTTAGCATGTTAGATGGAACAGCAACTATAAAAGTTATAGGTGTAGGGGGAGCAGGAAATAACGCAGTAAATAGAATGATAGATGCAGGAATAAAAGGAGTAGACTTCATAGCAGTAAACACAGATAGACAAGCATTACAATCATCAAAAGCAAAAACAAAAATCCAAATAGGAGAAAAAATAACAAGAGGACTAGGAGCAGGAGCAAACCCAGACATCGGAGCACAATCAGCAGAAGAAAACAAAGCAGAAGTAGCAGAAGTACTTAGAGGAGCAGATATGGTATTTGTTACAGCCGGAATGGGTGGAGGAACAGGTACAGGTGCAGCTCCAATAGTTGCACAAGCTGCAAAAGAAATGGGAATATTAACAATAGGTGTTGTTACAAAACCATTCACATTCGAAGGAAAGAAAAGACTATCACAAGCAGAACGTGGAATAGAAAGTTTAAAAGGAAAAGTAGATACATTAGTAGTAATTCCAAATGACAAACTACTACAAATAATAGACAGAAAAACATCAATAATAGAAGCTTTCAAACAAGCAGACGATATATTAAGACAAGGTGTACAAGGTATATCAGACTTAATCGCAATCCCTGGACTTGTAAACTTAGACTTTGCAGATGTTAAAACAATAATGCTAAACCAAGGAATGGCACACATGGGAGTTGGTAGTGCAACAGGAGAAAACAGAGCAGAAGATGCTGCAAAAGAAGCAATCCAAAGTCCACTACTAGAAACATCAATTGAAGGAGCAAAAGGAGTAATAATCAATATTACTGGTGGGGAAGATTTAGGATTACACGAAGTAAACACAGCTGCTGAATTAGTACAAAGAAGTGTTGACCCAGAAGCTAACATCATATTTGGTACAGTTACAGACCCAGAAATGAAAGAAGAAATAAAAATTACAGTTATTGCAACAGGATTTGAAAAAAACGAACCAATATCAAGCATCGGAGTAGACAACATAGTATCAAAAACTTGGGAAAAGAAAATAAACTCTATACCAGCAAACTCAGAAACAAACTCATCACAAAACGACTTAGATATCCCATCATTTTTAAGAAAAAACAAAAATAAAAATATGTAATAAAAAAATATAGAAGAAATAATCGAAAAGGCTCGATTATTTCTTTTTTTCGCCCATAAGAAAAGACAACTTTTTCAAAACATAAGTAGTACAATAACTTTGCAGGTGATAATATGACCATATATATAGATGTAGTATTATTAGAAAACTTAATAATGAATTACATTATACTATTTACAACAGGACTAGTAATGAAAATAAAAATAAAACACATAAGACTAATTTTGGCAAGCCTAATAGGGGCAATATACTCAGTAGTAGCATATGCAGGAATTCTAAAAGCATATTCAAGCATAATACTAAAATTTATATTATCAATAATAATAGTATTTGTAGCATATAATCCACAAAATGCGAAAAAACTGTGCAAAACCTTACTACTATTTTACTTAACATCATTTGTATTTGGCGGAGCAGCATTTGCCTTAATATACATAGTAAGACCACAAGACATCATAATGAAAAACGGACTGTTCTTAGGAACATATCCACTAAAAACAGTTATGCTTGGAGCAGTAATTGCATTTGCAGTAATAATCACAGCCTTTTCAGTTGTCAAAAGCAAAATATCAAAAAAAGCACTGTTTTGTGAATTAGAAATAAAAGTAAATGGAAAAATAGTAAAAACCAAAGCAATGATAGACACGGGAAATTTGCTAAAAGATCCATTTACAAACACACCTGTTGTGGTAGTTGAAAGTTCACTCTTATATGAGTGCATACCAAAAGAAATTTTATACAATTTGGAAGATATAATAGGAGGTGATTTTGAAAAAGTACCAAACAATATAAAAGAAAAATATATGTCCAGATTAAAGTTAATACCATTTTCGTCATTGGGAAAACAAAATGGAATGTTATTGGGAATAAAAGCAGAGTATATAAATGTAAAAACAGATGAACAAGAAAATAAAAATACAAATGTAATAATAGGAATATACGATAAATCACTTACTAAAAGGGGTGAGTATGGGGCTTTAATTGGAGTAGACCTAATTTAGTTGAAGAATAATTACAATTTTTGCTGTGTTAAAAATTAGCCGAAATTTAATTCTTCTTCAATTTGAAAACGATAATAAGGAGGGAAAAATGAAATTATTTGATTTTATGAAAAACAGCATTGGCTCAATTTGTGCAAAATACATAAACGACGAAAACGAAATAGAATACTTGCCCATTTTTTACATAGCAGGAAGCCAAACATTACCACCACCACTAGAACCCGAAGAAGAAGAAAAAATGATACAAAAACTATCAGAAGAAGACAACCTAGAAGCAAGACAAACACTAGTAGAAAGAAATCTAAGACTAGTTGTGTACATAGCCAAAAAATTTGAAAACACAGGAATAGGAATAGAAGACCTAATATCAATAGGAACAATAGGCCTAATGAAAGGAGTAAACACATTTAACTCCGGAAAAAACATCAAACTTGCAACATATGCATCAAGATGCATAGAAAACGAAATACTAATGTTCCTAAGAAAAAGCAACAGAATAAAAGGCGAAGTCTCAATAGACGAGCCACTTAACAAAGACAGAGACGGAAACGAATTACTACTTTCAGACATACTTGGAACAGAGCCAGACGTAACATCAAGAAACTTGGAAGATGAAGTTGACAGAGCTTTATTGCGTGCCTCTATATCAAAACTTAAAGAAAGAGAAAAAGACATAATGGAAATGCGCTTTGGTTTCAAAAATGGAAAAGAAAAAACACAAAAAGAAGTTGCTGATGAACTTCGGCATTTCTCAAAGCTATATTTCGCGCTTAGAAAAAAAGATTATTAATAAAATGAAAAAAGAAATTGCAAGTAAAATAGGCTGATGCTTTTGGGGACGGAGCAAAAAATTGCCACTGGGGACGGACCTTTTTGACAATTTTTTGCCAAAAAGGTCCGTCCCCAGTGGCAATTTTTAAAAAAGTATAAAAAACCTTATTTTGGAAATACTTATTTTAAGTAAATTCAAAGGAGGTTTTTCTTTTGTTAAACAACAAAGTAGAAATATGTGGAGTAAACACATCAAAATTACCTTTGCTTAGCAAAAAAGAAAAAGAAGAACTATTTGTAAAAATAAAAGAAGGAGATAATGAAGCAAGAACCACATTTATAAATGGAAATTTAAGGCTAGTATTAAGTGTAATTCAAAGATTTTATGGAAGAGGCGAAGCGGCAGATGACCTTTTCCAAGTAGGTTGTGTTGGGCTAATAAAGGCAATTGATAATTTTGATTTAAGCCAAAATGTGCAATTTAGTACGTATGCAGTTCCAATGATAATTGGAGAAGTGAAAAGATATTTGAGAGACAACAATAGTATAAGAGTGAGTAGGTCGATAAGAGATTTGGCATATAAGGCAATTCAATTTAAAGAAAGATATAACAAAGAGCATGGAAAAGAACCAACAATTGATGAAATTGCAAAAGAGCTTGGTGTTGAAAGAGAAGAAGTTGTATTTAGTTTTGATGCAATACAAGATCCAGTGTCTTTGCAAGAACCGATATACAATGACGGAGCAGAAAATATTTATATAATAGACCAAATAAAAGATAGTAAGAATACTGATGAACAGTGGGCAGAAAGTATGACGATTTCTGGTGCACTTCAAAAATTAAATGAAAAAGAGAGAACAATTGTAACTAAAAGATTTTTTGACGGTAGAACTCAAATGGAAGTTGCTGATGAAATTGGTATATCGCAAGCTCAAGTTTCTAGATTAGAAAAAAGTGCAATAGAACATATTAAGAGATTTTATAAATAATGTCCATTGGGGACGTTTCCTTTTGGACATTTTGTCCATTAAAATATTTCAACACAAATGTCGGCTTTAAGTTGACAAAAGCCTACATTTGTGTTTATAATAGAGAGGGGAGAAAAAATGGTATATTATTATAAAGAATTGTTAAAGAGTGGATTAAATAGATATCAAATAGAAAAGAAAGTTGCAAATAAAGAATTGTATAAAATTGAAAAAGGGATTTATTCAAAGGAAGAATTTCCAAGCGAATTAGCAATAATAACAAAGAAATATTCTAAAGCAATATTAACTTTAAATAGTGCTTTTTTCTACTATGAATTAACGGATAAAATACCAGACTACTATTATTTAGCAACAGATAAAAAAGCAAGAAACATAGAAAATAAATCGATAAAACAAATTTTTACAAAAAAAGAATTATTGGATATAGGATTAACAAAAATGAAAATTGAAGATACAGAAGTTAATATATATGATAAAGAAAGAATGTTGATTGAACTTATAAGGTATAAATCAAAAATTCCTTATGAACTATATAAAGAAGTTTTGAATAATTATAGAAAAATTAAAGATAAATTAAATTTTATTAAACTATATAAGTATGCTCAAAACTTTAATAATTCATATATAATGAAAGCTATTGAAACGGAGGTAATGTAATGAAAAGTTTACAAGAATGTATAAATGAATATACGAAAGATGGCTATACGAGAAATTATGCAATTTCAAAAGTATGCCAGGACATTATTATAAATAGAATTTATAATTCAAAATATAGTGATAAAATAACAATAAAAGGTGGAGTTGTAATGTTCCACTTAACACAGAATATTCGTAGAGCAACAATAGATATTGATATGGATTTAATAAATATGTCTATTGCAACAGATAATATAGTCAATATATTTATGGAATTAGGAAAAATGGATAATATTGATGGTTTTAAGTTAGAAATTAATAAAGATAATATTGAAGAATTATCTCATCAAGATTATCACGGAAAAAGATTAACAGTTACAATATTTGACAATTACAATAAAAGCTATCATATAAAATTGGATATTGGAGTACATAAACATATAGACATTTTACAAGACACTTTATTGTTAGATACTAAGATAATTGATGATAATATTAGTTTTTTAGTTAATCCAAAAGAGCAAATATTTGTGGAAAAGTTAGTTCCATTATTAAAATTCGGACCACTTTCTACCAGATATAGAGATATATTTGATTTATACTGGTTAGTTACAGAAGGAAATTTAGATAAAAAATTAATTTCTGATTATATGAAGATTTTAATATTTGATATAAATATTGAAATCAATAATAAAGAAGATGTTTCAAGTATAATAGACTTAGTTTTAAGTGATAATATGTTTATCCGAAATTTATCCAATAATAATAATTGGACTGGGCAAAGTATATCAAATATATTAGAAACAATAAAAAAATATGTTGCTGAGTTGTAAAAAATATAATAATTTTTGCTTTGAGTTTAAGAAATTAAGCTCAAGGCTTTTTTGTGGAAATTTTTTATCTACACATATTTTTATTATTTTTTTTGGTTTCATACATATAATGTATAAAAGCGAAATATGGAAAGGGATGTGTTATGGTAGATAAGGGGTTGGATTTTAAGCATAAAGAAGTTGTTAATATAAATGATGGAAAACGATTGGGATATGTTCAAGATGTTTGTGCTGATTTGGAAACTGGTACTATTACTCATATTATTGTTCCTGGGAGCAATAAGCTTCTTAATATTTTTTCTCAGAGTAATGATATTGTAATTCCGTGGAAGGCTGTTAAGTGTATTGGTGATGATTTGATTTTGGTTGAGATTTGACAACCTAACGGTTTATAGGAGTGCAACAAAATAAAAATAATTTTGTATGACGTATTGACTGACTACATAATTATTGATAAAATAATCATGAAATTAAATCTATTTTTGTAAATAGTAAAGAAAAGAACCTTGAAAATTCAATATCTTTGTTAAAAAAGTGAATAGGTAGGAATACTATTTGCAAAAGTGGAAATAATTTAAATAAATGTAAATATGAAGTAAAATTAACAAATTTAAATAAGAAACAAAAAGTAAAGAGAGATATTTAGAAAACAAAAGAGTGAAAGGAAATAAATTTTATGAAGTTAAAGAAAAATAACAAAGGTATTACACTAATAGCTCTAGTAATTACGATTATAGTTTTATTGATACTTGCAGGTGTAGCGATAGCGACGTTAACAGGAGATAATGGAATATTAACAAAGGCAGTAACTGCGAAAGATAAAACAACAGAGGCAGAGGCAAGAGAAGCAGTGCAATTAGAGGCAATAGGAAGCATAGATAATACTGGAAAATTTAATAAACAAGATTTTAAAACAAATGTAAAACAAAATTTAGGAGTAACAGACTCAAATATTAAAGAAAATGGAAATAAAATTACAGTAACATATAAAGGATATGATGTAACAGTAGATGCAACGACAGGAAAAGTAACAGCAGTAGTAAAAACAGGAGAGACACCGCCAGCAGGTAAATACAATACAGGAACAACAGTGGCAGAGGCGATAGAGCAAGATTTGCCATATGAAAGTAATACAACAATAACAGATGATTTTGAAAATAATGTAAAAGTACCAGCAGGATTTAAGATAGCAGAGGACTCAGCAACAGCAGTAACAGGAGGAGTGGTAATCCAAGATGCAACATATGAAGGGACAATAGGAAGTGAATTTGTATGGATACCAGTAGGTACTATTAATAAGTCAGAAACAGAGACAGTAACAATAAATTTGAGTAGATATACATTTGATAGCGAAGGAAATGAAACTACCCAAGAGGAAAACACAATATATAATTATTATACAGAAGATACACAAGCTAATCATAATTCAAATTACGGAAATGCAATAGCAACAGATATTGAAGATTTTAGATTAAAGGCAAGTGCTGAAAGAAGTGGAGGATATTATATAGGAAGATATGAAGCGCGAGTAGATAACGCAACATTAGACGAAACCGAAATAAAAAATCCAGGACCATCTGGTTATTATAATGGTTCAGATACAATGTGGACAGGATATGAAGGAGGACAATTAGTAACTAAACCCAATAGCCAAGTATGGAACTATGTAACACAAAATAAAGCAGCAGAGTTATCAAAAGATATGTATAAAGATAAAACATTTACAAGTGATTTGATGAATAGCTATGCATGGGATACTGCAATAGTGTTTATACAAAAGGTTACAAATGGAAATTATGCAAATCAAAATAGTTTAAATGAAAATGACATAGCAAACCAAGGGACAAATAATTTAGCAATAGCAAATCAAGATAAAAAATGTAATATATGGGATATGGCAAGTAATTGCTATGAATGGACAACAGAAACCCACAGCAGCACCAACATTCCGTGTGTGAATAGGGGAGGCAGTTACGGCAACAGCAGCAATTACACTGCAAATCGCCTCAGCAACAACACGACCGTTGCTAACAGCTACAATACTTTCCCCCCACTTTTATATTTGTAGGACTGAGAGCTGTGCAAGCTAAAATCAAAACTATTGCGAGAGTAGTTTTAATATAGAGTAATTGAATATAAGAACTCGGCGAATGAAATACGCCGACAGAATTTTTCTCTATCTACCAAATACGTGAAACGGATTTGGCAGAATAAAGAAAAATTCTCCTGGCGGAAGCG
>CATGLK010000007.1 GCA_949538735.1 uncultured Clostridia bacterium | reverse complement strand
TAAAACTATTATAACATCTCTACGCTTTCGTGTCCAAAATCTATCTTAACACCATGCTATTCCTAATTTCTCGCCAATCTTCTCTCCTTCAGCCCTTCCTTCTCTTTTTTCATCTTCTAACCATTCAATAAAATATTTTTCAAATCTCATCTCTTTACTTCCTCCTTCTTCTTCTAATTTCTTAATATATTCTTTTCTTTCTTCTGGCATGATACTTCTGATTTTATTAGAATACTTTAACATCTTCGCTAGATATTCTTTTTCCTCTTTTGTTAAATCCTTTTTTAATATTTCAGTCATCGTTTCTTTTAGTTCTTCTTTCGAATTTATTTTTTCAAATAGTAATGCTTTTGACATTCCTGTGTCTTCTTTTACTAGATTTTCTTCTATTTCATTGTTTATATCAACGAAATTATATTCCGTATATTTAAATGTTTTTATCCTATATTCTTTGTCTCTTGCTCTACTATCTATGTTCCACTTTCTATCTCCTGTGTATAATACTATTGGACAAATAACTATATCAAATATTTTATTGCTTGATTTCATTATATCTCTTCTTAGTTCTATGCAATATTTTGTCATTCTCTCAGGCATATTATAGTCAACTTTGCTTTGATGTTCTATAATTATGTAGAAATTTTCTTTTGGTATTTGATATATTATATCTGCTTCTTGCCTTTCAAAATTTGATGTTATAAATTCTTTATTGTATTTTTCTATGTCTTTTTCTGTTAGTTTTTCAAATATTTCGTCTTTGAAATATTTTTTCAGAAAATTTATAACTTCTTTTTTATTGCTTAATATTTCTTTGAAAATTTTGTCTTTATATTGATGTGTTTCTTCTTGTTCGATATTTAGGTTATATTCTGCACTTTCTTCCCTTAATTCATATATACCCCTTGGCTTTATACATCTTAAATATTCTTTGTACGTAAATAAATACATTGTCTATCTTCTCCTTTATTTTAATATATTTTTATTCTGTTGTCAATATTTCTTCATTAGTAAATACGTCTTTGTTTTCTGTTTTTGCTTTATTTTTCTTTTTTTATCACCTTTTTTCTTATTTTTATTTGTTTTTTTGAGTTTTTGTTTCGATAAAAATTTTCTCGAATTTAAATTAGAATTAATACAGATTTTGGATTTTAAAAAATTGTTGTATTAACTAAAATTGCTTAATACTTTTATATACCAAAAAAGTATATATCCTCTGTACAGTTATTACTATAACAGATTTTATATACTTTTTCAATCTTTTTATTTAATTTTCTCCAACTTTTCATCGACATTTTTCGACATTGCATTTTGTATTCTTACTTTATATATATTCAGATTATAAACAATTCCATTTTACAAAATTATTTTTTAGATATTTTCATATATTATTTTGACCTTTTTGCATATACTTTCATTAAATTATTTCAAAGAGTGGTATAATTATTGCTGTTCTTTAAAAATTATAACAATAGGGGTGAAATTTATGCAAAACAATAAAGAGCACGGCATCAAATGTGGAACAGTTACAGTTTCGGTTTACAAAGACATAACTGGGCAAACATACTTTAGAATCACGGCAGATACAGAAGACGTCTTACCTGTATCATATATTATTGAAGACACTTTATATTTATATTAAACAAACAAGAAAATCTCGCAGGCAACAGCGATTGTATCATTTTTATGTTATAGGAAAGGAGAACTTTCATATAACATAAAAAAAGAGCCTGCAACACTAATATTTAGCATTACAAACTCTATAATATTATTCAAAAACCTCAAATTCGTTTATTACATTTCCTCTTAAAAAATCAGCTATCGGCATTCTTTTAGCATTTTCGCCTTGAATTTCTAGAACTTTAATAATCCCATCTTTTGCTTTTATAAATAAACCGTCTCTTGGGTCTGATACCATAACAGTACCATTTTTTAAAATTTCCATATCCTCTGCCATTATTTCTTCTTTTGTTGCAATTGCAACTTTCCAAAATTTCATTTTCTTTCCATTTAAAAATGTATAAGCTCCCATAATTGGATTTAAACCTCTTACCAAATTCTTAATTTCACTTGCTGTTTTCTCATTCCAATCAATTTTAGCCATTTGTTTATCTAGCATAGGAGCTACTGTAAAATCTTCTCCTTGTTTAGTTCTAGGCGCTGTCCCATTTTCAATTTGTTCCAAAGTTTTTACTAACAGCTCTCCACCTATTTTAGAAAGCCTATCCCATAACTCTCCTGTTGTCTCATCATCACCTATTTCAACTTCTTCTTTTAAAATCATATCTCCTGTATCCATACCTACGTCCATATACATTGTAGTAATTCCAGTTTTCTTATCTCCATTTAGCACAGCCCATTGTATTGGAGCAGCCCCCCTATATTGTGGAAGCAATGAACCATGTACATTTATGCAGCCAAGTTGTGGAATATCTAAAATTTCCTTTGGCAATATCTTACCATATGCAACTACACATATCACATCAGGGTTTAATGACTTTATTTCTTCTATAAACTCTTCATTTTTCTTTACTTTTATTGGTTGGTATACTTTTAGCCCCTTTTCTTCTGCAAATTGCTTAACAGGAGAAGCTATCATCTTCATCCCACGGCCTTTTGGCTTATCTGGATTTGTTACAACACCTAATATTTCATAATTTGCATTATATACCGCTTCTAAACTCTCCTTTGCAAAATCAGGTGTTCCCATAAACAATATTTTCATAAATTCACTTTCCTTTCTAAAAAATTGCCAACAGGGACGGACCTTTTTGGCAATTTTTTGCCAAAAAGGTCCGTCCCTGTTGGCAATTTTTATTCTACATATTCTAATGTTCCTGGTAAAATTTTATCTATAAACACTTCTCCGTTTAAGTGGTCTGTCTCGTGACAAATTGCTTGTGCTAGTAATTCTTTTGCTTTTACTCTCATTCTTTTCCCATTTCTGTCTGTATATTCCGCCACAACTTCAGCAGGTCTTATTACTTTTGCAAATTGGTTTGGGAAACTCAAGCAACCTTCGTCAACTTCTTGTTCTCCCTTTGTTTTTATTATAACTGGATTTATCATTACAATTGGACCTTTGTCATCATACATATCAAGTACTATAACTCTTTTTAGCACACCAACTTGCACGGCTGCTAGCCCTAGCCCGTTATATTTATGCATTGTTTCTATCATATCATCAATTAAAGTTTGTAATTTGTCATCAATTACTTCTACTTCTCTTGATTTCTTTTTTAGTATTTCGTCTTTTTGATATCTTAAATTTCTAATTGCCATTCTTGTTTTTCCTTTCCTTTTCTTGCATAGATGTGTCCCAAAATGGACAAAATGGACAAAAGGAAACGTCCCCAAATGTCCCTTATGACATATTGTTTGGGTTTACATCTATTGTTATTCTTGTTGTTTTCAAGTCTTTTTCATATACTTCTTGCAAAGCTTCGTTTAGTATTTTGTTTGCTGTTTCGTTCATTTTTCCTTTTATTATTATTCGCCATCTATATCTATTTTGAATTTTGTCTATTGGTGATGGCATTGGTGCAAATACTTTGAATTCTTCGCTTAGCCTTGCTTTTAGCTTTTCGTATATGTTTTTACTTTGAATTTTGATGTCGTTTTCGTTTAAACTGTTAAATCCAATTACTATTATATCGCAAAATGGCGGATATTTCAACTGTTTTCTTAGCGCTATTTCTGTTTCATAGAATATATCATAATTTTGCTTTCTTGCACATTGTATACTAAAATTTTCTGGGTTATAACTTTGGATTACAACTTTCCCAGGTAAATTTTCTCTTCCTGCTCGTCCGTGCTACTTGTGTTAGTATTTGAAATGTTCTTTCATTTGCTCTATAATCATCTATATTTAAAGAACTATCTGCTGCTACCACTCCAACTAGTGTAACATTTGGGAAGTGATGTCCTTTTACTACCATTTGTGTTCCAATTAATATGTCTATATTTTCATTTTTGAATTTGTTTAGAATTTGTTCGTGTGAGTTTTTCTTTGTTACTGTGTCAACATCCATTCTTATTGTTTTTGCTCCGTGGAAATTGTTTTAAAATCTCTTGTTCTAGCCTTTGAGTACCTGTTCCGAAATATCTAATTTTTTCGCTTCCACATTCTGGGCAAATTGTTACTAAATTTTCTTCATATCCACAGTAATGACATTTTAGTTTCTTTTCATAGCTGTGGTATGTAAGGCTTATGTCACAATTCTTGCATTTTACAGTATACCCACATTCTCTGCACATTATAAATGTTGAATATCCTCTTCTGTTTAGAAATAGAATTGTTTGTCTCTTTTGTTCTAAGTTTTTTTCTATTTCTTGGTATAAACTTCTGCTAAACATTGAACGGTTTCCGTTTGCTAGTTCTTGTTTAAGGTCAACTACTTCAACTTCTGGTAATGAAGAGTTATTTGCTCTTCTAGTTAGTTCCAATAATTCTATTTTTCTTAATTCTTTTGCTTTATAATATGTATTGATATCAGGTGTTGCACTTCCTAGTACCAATGGACAATTATTTTGTTTTGCTATATATTTAGCTACTTGTTTTGCGTCATATTTTGGATTTGCTTCTGACTTATATGAACTGTCGTGTTCTTCATCAATTATTATTATTCCTAAGTTTTGTATTGGAGCAAATATTGCTGACCTTGCGCCTATTATTATATTTGCTTTTCCTTCTCTTATTTTATTCCACTCATCATATCTTTCACCAATTGATAGTTTGCTATGTAATACAGCTATTTTCTCTTTTCCAAACCTTGAAATAAATCTGTCCAACATTTGTGGTGTTAAAGATATCTCTGGCACTAACACTATTGCTGTTTTGCCTATTCCAATTACTTTTTGGATTAATTGCAAATACACTTCTGTTTTTCCGCGAACCTGTAACCCCATATAGTAGAAAACTTTTGTAAATTTCTTCATCTATTGAACTTTCTATTAGCTCATATGCCATTTCCTGTTCTTCTGTTAACTTCAAATTGCTTGTTCTCTCTAAATCTTTATCCTTTAATGGCTCTCTTTCTACTTTTTTAGGTACAATTTCTAAATATCCATTTTTCACCAAAGTATTTACAATCGCCCTTGAGCAATCTATAAGCATTTCAATTTCAGGAATTGTAACACCTTCATTATCTCTTACAAACTTTATAACTTTCTTATGTTTCTCAGATTTTATTTTATTAGTCTCAATATCAAACTCTATCTCTTCAATATCTTTTTTTAGATAAACTGCATTTATAGTTTTATCTTGAACTTTAGTAATCTTAGTTCTAGTTCCAGGAGTAAGCATAAGTTTTATACAATCAGAAACATTGCAAAAATACCTTTTTGACATCCACCTAGCTAGCTCTATTTGCCTATCTGTCAGATTATCTTCAATTTTTGCAATCTCTTTCACTTCATAATCAGAATTATCCTTGATAGCCACTACAAAAGCTTGCTCTAACTTACCACCTTTACCAAACGGAACCAAGACCTTACTTCCAATCATAATAAGGTCTTCTAAATCCTTTGGTATCATATAATCAAAGGTCCTATTTAATTTCTTTGCTGTTCTATTTATAATTACCTCTGCTATCATTTTCTCTCCTTTTTGCCATTGGGGACGGACCTTTTTGGCAATTTTTTGCCATTAAGGACCGTCCCTGTTGGCAATTTATTGCCAAAAAGGTCCGTCCCTAGTGGAAACTGTCCGAAAAAAACGAGATTATTCTATCTCGTTTTTTAAAATTGTCATAACAATTTGAACTGTTTTTTCTAAGTTGTCATTTTTTATTACATAGTCATATAAATTAATCTTAGATTCTTCATAGTCAAATCTACTTAGACGTAAACGGATTTCTGCTGGGCTTGGTTTGTCTATTCTTGATTGTAATCTTTTTTCTAGTTCTTCTTTTGGTACTCTTAAAAAGATTGTTACAACTTTTGTGTCTGCTTTTAGTAAGTCTTGTAAATGTTCTGTTCCATTAACATCTATGTCTCTTACTATTATTTTTCCGCTTGCTATTTTTTCGTTTAGTAGTTTTTTTGATGTTCCATAGTAGTTGTTATGGTGTACGTCATATTCGTAAAATTCTCCAGCTTCTATCATTTTTTCGAATTCTTCTCTAGTGACAAAGTTGTATGTTTCTCCTTCTATGTCTCCTTCACGTTTTGGTCTTGATGTATATGATGGTAGTGTTTCTACATTTTCCATTCTTTTTATTAGTTCTTTTTTTACTGTGTCTTTTCCTGCTCCTGCTACTCCAGATAATATTACTAACATATTATTTCTACCTTCCCTTCTGCTATTTCATTTGCTGCTATTGTTACTGGTGATTCTTCTTTTTCGTCTTTGTTTTCCTTGTCTTCTGCTATTTGTCTTGCTCTTCTTGCTGTTGCTATTACTAATTCATATCTATTGTTTGCTTTTGTTAATAATTCTGAAACACTTGGTTTTACTATCATTTTTTCACTCTCCCTCTCTTATTTTTATTTGCTTGGTTCTTCTTGAACCACTGTTTTGTCAATTGCCATTGTTTTGTCAATTCTTCCGCCTACTGTTTCTGGTTGGACTGCTGATAATATAATGTGTCCTGAGTCCATAATTAGTACTGCTCTTGTTCTTCTTCCATATGTTGCGTCTACTGCTGTTTTTTCATCTTTTGATTCTTGAATTAATCTTTTGATTGGGGCTGATTCTGGGCTTACTATTGCAACTATTCTTTCTGCTGAAACTATATTCCCAAATCCGATGTTTACTAATTGCATAAAATCAATCCTTTCTATTCTATATTTTGTATTTGTTCTCTTATGTTTTCTATTTGTGTTTTTAGGTCTATTACTCTGTCTGTTATTTCTAGATTGTTGGCTTTTGACCCTATTGTGTTTGTTTCTCTATTCATTTCTTGAATAATAAAATCTAATTTTTTTCCTATTGGTTCGTTTGAATTGATTAGGTTATGGAATTGTGATATATGGCTGTTTAGTCTTGTTACTTCTTCTTCGACTGAGCATTTGTCAGCATATATTACTACTTCTTGTGCTAGTCTTGCTTGGTCTATCTCTTGTCCTTTTAGTATTTGTTTTAATCTTTCTTCTAATTTTACTACATATTCTTCAATAAGTCCAGTAGAAAGTTTGGATATTTCTTTAACTTTTTCTTGTATGTACTCAAGTCTTTGTTTTATGTCTTCTGCCATTTTTGTTCCTTCTACTTGCCTCATTTCAATTAGATTGTCTATTGCAATTTGTGATACTTCCAATAATTCTTGTTTTATAATCTCATCATCTTGGTTATTTTTTATGTTTAATACGTCTGGATATCTTGCTATATCGTTTACTTGTATGTCTGCTAATATGTTCTCACTTTCTGCTAATTTTTTTAGTTCTTTGATGTATGCAGATGCTAATTCTGTGTTTATTTTAATTTCTTGTCCTTCTAGTGAATTATTTTCAAATGTTACAAAAACATCCACTTTTCCTCTTTTTACTTTGTTGCCTATTGCTTTTTTTATTGGTTCTTCTAGGTAACTTAGCTGTCTTGGCATTTTTACTGAGATGTCTAGGTATCTATGGTTTACTGTTTTTATTTCAACTTGATATCTTCTTTCATTTTTTTCTAAGTTTGCTTTACCATATCCAGTCATACTTTTAATCATTTTCTTTTACCTCTTCTTTTTTTGTTTTCTTTGCAGTTGTTGTTTTTGCCTTTGCAGGAGTTTTAGTTGTAGTTTTTTTAGTTGTTGATTTTGCTGTCGATGTCTTTGTTTCTGTTGTTTTTGATGTTGTTTTTTTGGTTGCTGATTTTGTCTTTGTTGTTTTATCTGCTGCTTTTTTTGTTGTTTCCTTTTCTTCTGGATCAGTTACAATTTTCTTAGTTACCTTTTTAGTTGTTGATTTTTTTGTTGCTGGCTTTTTAGCTGGATTTTCTGTTGTCTCTTTTGTGCCTTGTTCTTGTTTTGCCGTTGTTGTGGCTTTTGGGTTAGTTTTTCTTGTCTTTGTAGCTGTTGCAGGTCTTTTCCCCGCAGATTTACTTGATGTAGTTTTACTTGACATAGTTCTACTTGACGTAGTTTTATTTGAAGCTGTTTTCTTTGTGGTTGTTCTTTTTTTAGTTGCATTTTTCTTAGGAGTATCTTTTCCATTTTTCTCTTCTTGCTTTTCTTCTTTTTCTTCTCTCTTTTTCGCTTCTTTTACTACTGGTTCATCATCTTTTACTATATCTGATATATCACTTAAATCTTTTAAATATTTTCTTTTTTCTTTAGTATATTCCACAATTCCTTTTATTATATAATAAATAGAAATTACTATTCCTGATATGAATAAATATTTCTTTAGGTCATATTTTAACAAATTCACCATATGCATAATTGATAGTGAATGTAGAGACATTACCAAAAATTCAACTCCTGTTATAGCTTTTTTTCCACTATCTTGTTTATATGCTATTTCAAGTATCAAAAGCCCTATTACTAAAAACGCTCCTGAAAAAATCTTAATATCTTCTGCTAGCCTTTCTATATCCATTTTTGTTGTTGCATATACTAAAATTAAAAAATAACATATAATACCAATTGCTTTTAATACATTTTTAAATATAGTTTTCATATATTCCTCCTAATTTTCTAGTTCATACATTATTACACTTAAAACATTTAATGCTACTGTTTCTGTTCTTAAAATTCTCTTCCCTAATGATATTGTTTTTGCACCATTTCCGTGTTAGTAATTCTATTTCTTCTTCAGCAATTCCACCTTCTGGGCCAACCATAATTGCAATTTTTATTTCTTTATCTTTGTATTGTTCTTTTATTCTTTGTAACTCTTGCTTTATAGTTGTTTCTTTCTCATTTTCATAAGCTATTAATACTATATCATATTCTCCTAGTAAATTACAAACATTTTTTACATTTATTATCGATTTTATTTGTGGAATTATGTTTCTTCCACATTGTTTGGCTGCTACTTCTGAAATTTTTTGCCACCTTTCAATTTTTTTATTTGCATCTTTACCATTTAATTTTACTATACATCTTTTCATTTCTACTGGTATTATTTCATATACACCTAGCTCAACTGACTTTTGAATTATCAATTCCATTTTATCAGCTTTTGGTAAGCCTTGCATAATAGTTACTTTTATATTTGTTTCTACACTTGTTTCTAATTCTTCTTTTATTATACAATTGATTTTGCTATCTTCAAATTCGCTTATCTCACATAAATAATCTTTGCCATTTGTTGCATTACATATTGTTATTTCATCGCCTATCGCTTTTCTTAGTACATTTTTTATGTGTTTTACATCTTGTCCAATTATTTCTATTTTCTCGTCTTCAACCTGTTCTTCTTTTACAAAAAATTTTGGCATATCTTCCTCCTTGGACATTTGGGGACGTTTCCTTTTGGACATTTTGTCCATTTTGGGACACATCTCTTTTTTTGTCTTGTAAAATTATACCATATTTTTCTCTTTTTTGCTATAAAAAAAAGAAATTATATTAGTTTTTGTTCTAAATATAACTTCTTTTTTATTATTTATCTTGTTAATTAACTTTATAGCCTTTTGGCCTCGTTATTAATAGTTTTCTGCTTTGATTTCAAAGAATGATTTTGGGTGTGCACATACAGGGCATACTTCTGGTGCTGATTTTCCTATTACTATGTGTCCACAGTTTCTACATTTCCAAATTCTGTCTCCGTCTCTGCTGAATACTAGTCCATCTTCTACGTTTGCTAATAGTTTTTTATATCTTTCTTCGTGTTCTTTTTCTATTTTTCCAACAGCTTCGAATAAGTATGCAATGTGGTCAAAACCTTCTTCTTTTGCTTCTTTTGCCATTCTGTCATACATATCTGTCCATTCGTAGTTTTCTCCTTCTGCTGCAGCTGCTAAGTTTTCTGCTGTTGATTTCAATTCTCCACCTTGTAATAGTTTGAACCATATTTTTGCGTGTTCTTTTTCGTTATCTGCTGTTTCTTGGAATATTGCTGCTATTTGCTCATATCCTTCTTTTTTTGCTTTGCTTGCAAAGTATGTGTATTTATTTCTTGCTTGTGATTCACCAGCAAATGCTTCCATTAAATTTTTTTCTGTTTTACTTCCTTTTAATTCCATTGTGTTTTCCTCCTTTAATTTTTAATCGTACTTATTTTATATTATTACTTTCTAATTGTCAATGTATTTTTTACAAAAAACAGTTGCTTATTTACAACTGTTTTTTCGACATTTTTTATTTCTCTATTAATCTTTTAGTTTCTTTGGCAATCATCAATTCTTCGTTTGTAGGAACTACAAATACCTTTACTTTTGAATCTGCTTTAGAAATCATTTTTTCTTCGCCTCTCATATTGTTTGCTTCTATATCTAAATCAACGCCCATAAATTGCAATTTTTCGCAAATTCCTTTTCTAATGTTGATTTGATTTTCTCCTACTCCTCCTGTAAATATAATATAATCTACTCCATTCATTGCAGCTGCATATTTAGCAATATATCCTGCAACTGAATATTTAAAGTTTTCCATAGCAATTTGTGCTCTTTCGTTTCCTTCATTTGCTGCTGATTCTATTACTCTAAAATCTGGTGCTAATCCTGAAATTCCTGAAACTCCTGATTTTTTGTTAAGTATGTCTTCCATTTCTTGTGCTGAAATTCCATCTTTTTTCATTATATATGTTAAAACTGATGGGTCCATATCACCACTTCTAGTTACCATTGGAATTCCTCCAAGTGGAGTTAATCCCATACTTGTGTCAATTGATTTTCCAAATTCTACTGCACATATGCTAGAACCTTGACCTAAATGACAAGTTACTATTTTTAGGTCTTCAATATTTTTATTTTCTATTTCTGCTAGTCTTTGTGCTACATATTGATGTGATGTTCCGTGGAATCCATATTTTCTTATTCCATATTTTTCATAATATTCATATGGTATTGGGTAAATATATTTTGCTTTTGGCATTGTTTGGTGAAATGTTGTATCAAATACTGCTACCATTGGTTTTCCTGGCATAACTTTTTTACAAGCTTCAATTCCTAATATACCTGCTGGATTATGTAATGGTGCAAATTCTTTGCATTCATCCATTTTGGCAACAACTTCATCTGTAATTATTGCTGAATTTTTAAATGTTTCTCCTCCATGAACTGCTCTGTGACCAATTGCTTCTATTTCGTCTAAACTTTCTATTACTTTGTATTCTGGGTTTGTGAATTGTGTTAGTGTAAATTCTATTGCTTCTTTGTGGTCATATGCTGGTTTTTGTATTTCAACTTTTTTGCCACATGCTTTATGTGTAATAAATGCTTCTGCTTCTCCTATTCTTTCATATTTTCCAGAGGCTAGAACTTCTTCTGTCTCCATATTGATTAATTGATATTTTAGTGATGAACTACCACAATTTAAAACTAATATTTTCATTTTCATTTTCCTTTCTAATTATAAATGTTTCATTGTTTCCCTTGCAATCATTAACTCTTCATTTGTAGGGACTACATAAACTTCTATTTTTGAATTAAGTGTAGATATTTTCCCTTCAACACCTTTATATGCTTGGTTTATATCTTTATCTAGCTCAATTCCAAAGAATGCTAATTTGTCGCAAATATCTTGTCTTGAATCTTGACCTTTTTCGCCAACACCTGCTGTAAATGCTATTACATCAACACCATTCATTGCAACCATACATTTTGTAATAAAGCTTGCAGCTCTGTCGTGGAAGACTTCTAATGCTAATTTTGATTTTTCGTCTCCTGCATTTGCTTCGTCTTCAATATCCCTGAAATCTACTGAGATTGTAGATATTCCATATGCACCTGATTCTTTGTTTAGTTTGTTTTCCATTTCTTCTGCTGATAATTTTTCTTTTTGCATAATATATGTTTCAACAGAAGGGTCTAAATCTCCGCTTCTTGTTCCCATAACTATTCCACCAAGTGGAGTTAAGCCCATACTTGTTTCAACAGATTTTCCATTTTGAATTGCACATATGCTTGCACCTTGACCTAGGTGGCAACTGATAATTTTTAAATCTTTTTCTTCTTTTCCCATTAATTCAGCCACTCTTTGCCCCACATATTGATGTGATGTTCCGTGGAAACCATATTTTCTTATTCCATGTTTTTCGTAATATTCATATGGTATTGGATAAATATATCTTTCTTCTGGTAGAGTTTGATGAAATGCTGTGTCAAATATTGCTACCATTTTCATATTTGGTACAATTTTTTTGCAAGCTTCAATTCCTAGTATTGCTGCTGGATTGTGTAATGGTGCTAAATCTATACATTTCTTTATTTCTTCTATAACTTCATCTGTTATTAAAACTGAGTCTGAAAATTTTTCTCCACCGTGTACAACCCTATGTCCAATTCCGCTTAGTTCTTCTAAGCTTTTTATAACTCCATATTGGCTGTGTGTAAGTCTGCTTAATACAAATTCTATTGCTTGTTCGTGATTTTTGGCTTGATGTTCAAATTTATGCTTTTCTCCATTTACTTTATGTGTTAGAAATGAATTTGATTGACCTATTCTTTCAAAATAACCTTTTGCAAGCATTTCTTCTGTTTCCATATCAATAACTTGATATTTTAATGATGAGCTTCCTGAGTTTAAAACTAAAATCTTCATACAAACTTCAGTCCTTTCTTTTTTTATTTAATTGAGGCTTTACTTAATAGCTTTCGATGTTTTTCTGCTCCATCCCCAAATACATCAGTTTTGAGCTTGAACGGCTGTTATGGCAATAACACCTGCAATATCTTCACTACTGCAACCTCTTGATAAATCATTTACAGGTTTTGCTATTCCTTGGCAAAGTGGTCCATAAGCTTCTGCTTTTGCTAGTCTTTGTACTAATTTATAACCAATATTACCTGCATTTAGGTCTGGAAATATTAATACATTTGCTTCCCCTTTTATCTCGCTGTTAGGTGCTTTCATGTTTGCTATTTCTGGTACTATTGCTGCATCTAGTTGAAGTTCTCCGTCTACTAATAATTTTGGTT
Source organism: uncultured Clostridia bacterium (assembly GCA_949538735.1). Taxonomy (GTDB): domain Bacteria; phylum Bacillota; class Clostridia; order TANB77; family CAG-508; genus CAG-269. The sequence continues at coordinate 67,105 of CATGLK010000007.1, read as the reverse complement.
CTTTTTCTTTTACTTTTTTTGTTGCATTTATTACTTTTTGGGTTAATTCAGATTTTGCACTTCCATATGTAGAATATGAAAGCATTGCAACTTTTGGTTCTTTTCCAACTAAATTTTTAAAGCTTTTACTAGAAGATATTGCAATTTCAGATAATTGCTCGTCATCTGGATTTTCATTTAGTCCACTATCTCCAAATATAAATATTCCGTTTTCTCCATATTCACAATTTGGAACTTCCATTACAAAAAATGCTGAAACTAATTTTGTTCCTGGTGCTGTTTTTAGAATTTGAAGTGCTGGTCTTAATGTGTCAGATGTTGAATGCGCTGCTCCTGATACTAATCCGTCTGCTTTGCTATTATCATCTTTTAGCATAAGCATTCCATAGTATACTGGGTCTTTTGCTAATTCTTTAGCTTTTTCAATTGTCATACCTTTGTTTTTTCTTAATTCATATAATAAATTTACATATTCATCATATTTTTCAGAATTGCTTGGGTCTACGATTTCTGCTTTTGAAATATCAATTTTATTTTCTGTTGCTTTTTTCTCTATTTCTTCTTTATTTCCTATTAATATTACATTTGCATATTCTTGCGCTGTTACTTGTTCAGTTGCTTTTAATACTCTTATGTCATCTGCTTCTGGAAGTACTATTGTTTTTATATCTTGTTTTGCTCTTTGTTTGATATTTTCTATAAATTGCATTTTTCCCTCCTTGTTTATTTTTTTCGTTTACATTATATAAGTAAAATGCAAAAAGTACAAGTATTTTTTATAATTACTTGTACTTTATTTTACTTTTCCTTTATTTATTAGCCCATTACAGCTTTTATGTCTTCATCTTGTTGTAATTCATGAGAAATAAAATGATAAGCTTGTTTGTTTTGTTTTACAGCAATTAAAGCCAACTCTTTATCATTGCGAAGTTCTGAACTTGCATACTTAATAATAATTCCTTTATTTTCTACTGCTGCCTTTACAACTTCTCTATCAGCTCTTAGTTCTTCACTTGCAAAATATAGAGCTTGACCATAATTTTTACAACTCTCAAAAACAACATTTTTATCTGCCCTTAACCTATCAGAAGCATAACAGATAGTCCAAGGCGCACTTTTTACTCCAAGTTCTATAATTTCTTTATCATCTTTTAATCTTTTGCTTGCAAACTCTAAGCTTTCAGCATCTTGCGTCATTGCTGCAATTACAACTTCTTTATCATCTTGCAGTTCTGGAGCTACCACATCTAAAAATTTCCCGTTCTCTTTCACTGCTTGCAACACAAACTCTTTATTATCTTTATTTTTTATAACTTCTTCTATTTCCATACTATCTCCTTGCAATTAATGCTTTTATCTTTATTCCTTGCTCTGTAAACATTTTCTCGTGTTCTGTTTCAATATTTTTTTCAAATATTGGTTCATTATGCAAGTCATATGTTTTTTCTACAATTTCAAATCCTGCTTCTTCAAAGTATTCTAAACTTGCTATAAATAAATCATCATCATCTGTTTTAAAATAAACTTCTCCATTTGGTACTAAAAATTCTTTGTATTTTTCTAGTTGCCTTGTATGTGTAAGCCTTTTCTTTCTATGTTTTCCCCTTGGCCATGGGTTGCAAAAGTTTATGTATATTCTTTGCACTTTGTCTTTTTTATCTAATATTAAGCCTATTCTTTCTATATCAAATCTTGTTAGCATTACATTTTCTGGCTCTTTTTTTGCATTTTGATACTTTTCTTCTATATTTCTTTTTGCCAATCCTAGCATTGCATCAACTAAATCTATTGCTAAATAGTTTATATTTTGATTTTCTAATGCTAGTTTTGATATAAATTGTCCTTTTCCACAGCCTAATTCTAACATAAATGGCTGATTTTGATTTTTGAAGTGTTCTTTCCACTTTCCTTTCCATTTTTCTGGTTCATCTTCATAAAATTTACTTGCTTCTAGTTCTGGCCTTGCCCATTTTTTATATCTTATTCTCATTTTTCTTATCCTTTACTTAAATATTATTTCTTATTACTTGATTTTTTCTATTGCTATTTTATCAGAATTTTTTCAATTGTTCAAGATTATATATACTAGAAAAATAGGCTTCAAATTATTGAAACCTATTTTATTAGTATTAATGTTATTAAATCTCAGTTCAATGCTGATTGCCAGGTTTGACTACTTCATTTCCATTTTCGTCAATAGAGCCACACTTCCCAGAAATGATGACTTTTGCTAATCCTCTGTTAAACTCATACATGATAGTATACTTAGGTTCTACAACTTCATTTCCTTCTTGGTCAATAAGACCATATTTGCCAGCAAATCTAACTATTGCCAAACCATTTCCTTGGAAATTAGCTATGCTTTCATACTTAAGTGAAACAACCTCTTTACCGTCTTCATTGATAAGTCCATACTTGCCTTTAAGTTTAACTATAGCGAGTCCATTTTTCTGGAAAACTCCTATACTGTCATACTTAGCTTTAACAACTTCTTTCCCGTTTTTGTCGAGAAGGCCATATCTTCCATTCAGTTCGAATTTTGCCAATCTATTTGACCTGAATTTCCATATGTAATCATATTTGATTTTTGTTAATTCTTTTCCTTTTTCATTAATCAAACCGTGTTTAGTACCAATTCCAACTCTAGCAATTCCATTTTCATCAAATGGGTCAATCCAGTAATACTTGAATTCTGTTACTTCATTTCCCTCTTTGTCTATAATTCCTTGTCTTCCCTTAAATCCTGCTACTGCCAGACTATTGGGCTGGAAATCATTTATAAACTCGTACTTTGCCTCAGTTATTTGATTTCTCCTGTCATCTACTAATGCATAGAAGGCACTCTTTTTGACACTCTTGGCATTTTTCCGTTCATGGAATTCGTCATTATTGAACCATTTTATTGTCATACTAATATTGTCCTTTCATCCCATTCTTGGGTATTATGTAACATATTATACTACTTCTTTTTCATTATGTCAATTATAATTAAAATTTTTTGTATGAATTTACTTTTTGCAAATTCTATTGTATAATTTTGAAAATGATTATAAATTTAAAAGGAATTAATTTTATGAAACTTACTTATATTGTAAAAGAAAATGATAGTTATAAAAATATAAATGAAATTTTATCAAATGAATTTCATTTTTCAACACGTTTAAATACAAAACTAATTAAAAATAGAAAAATATTGAAAAACAACATAGTTGCAGATACTCGTAATAGCATAGTTCCTAGTGATATTATTATTGTGGATTTTGATTATGATGAAGATAATTCCAATATTGTGCCTACTAAAATGAATTTAAATATTATTTATGAAGATGAGTGGTTTATAGTTATTAATAAACCTGCTGGAATTGCCATTCATCCTTCTCAACTTCATTATGATAGTTCTTTATCTAATGGCATTAAGTTTTATTTTGATAGTATTGGTTTAAAGAAAAAAATAAGACCTGTAAACAGGCTTGATTTAAACACTTCTGGGCTTGTTATTTTTGCAAAATGTGAGTATATTCACGAAGAATTTATTAGGCAAATGCAAAATGATATTTTTAAAAAAGAATATTTATGTGTTGTTTCTCGGTATTTTAGAAAATAAATCTGGAACAATTTCTTTGCCTATTGCAAGAAAAGCTGGAAGTATTATAGAAAGAGAAATTAATACAGCTATTGGTCAAATTGCTATTACTGATTATACTGTTATTAAAGAATTTGACAATTATAGCTTAGTTCATTGTAAATTAAAAACAGGTAGAACACACCAAATTAGAGTTCATATGAAAGCTATTGGTCATCCAATTGTCGGCGATACTTTATATAGCTGTAATTCTCCATTGATTTCACGCCAAGCTTTGCATAGTTGCAAAATTGAGTGTATTCATCCTGTTTCTAAAAAATTTTTAAGTTTTAGTTGCGAACTTCCAAAAGATATGGATTTTTTGGGACAGACCCAAAACGTCCGCGAGTGAAACTTTTTTGGCCTGTCCCAAAAAGTTTCTAATCAAGTATTTCTAATAATTCCTGTTTGCTTCTAAAGCCTACAAGGGTTCTAACTGTTTCGCCATTTTCTATTACTACTAATGTTGGAATACTCATAATTCCATACTTGATTGCCAAATCTTGATTTTCATCAACATTTACTTTTCCAACTTTTAGTTTTCCTTCTAATTCATTTGCAATTTCTTCTACTACTGGTGCCATCATTTTGCATGGTCCACACCAGTCTGCATAAAAGTCAATTAATACTTTTTCCTTTGAATTTAATACTTCTTCTTCATAATTTTCGCTTGTTATTTTTAAAACACTCATTTTACATTCCCTCCATTTTTATATATTTAATAGCTTGCATTCCTGCTATCATTCCTTCATACACAGCTTTTGCTATTTGCAAAACGCCTCCTGTGCAGTCTCCACAAGCAAATAATCCTTTTATATTTGTTTCCATATTTTGATTAACAACTATATTTTCTTTTTGTGTTTCTAACCCTAGTTTTTTAGCAAATTCTCCACTTCCAGCAACTCCTTGTGCCACAAAAACGCCGTCAACCTCTAAGTTGTTTCCATCTTCAAATTCTACTTTTTCAACTCTGTTTTCACCTTTGATTGCTTTGACTTTTCTTGTATCAATTTTCACATTATCAGCTCTAAATTCAGGCGCTGTTTTACCATTTGTTAAAATAGTTATATCATTTGCTATGTTGATTAAGTCATTCGTTTCTGAAATGGCATAATCTCCACTTCCTAAGACTGCTACATTTTTGTTTTTGTAGAAAAATCCGTCACAAATTGCACAGTAACTTACGCCTTTTCCTTCCAAGTCCTTAATTCCTTCTATTTTCGGCTTGTTTTTCTTGTTTCCTGTACTTAAAATTACAGATTTTGCTTTATATTGAGCTTTTGATGTTGTTATAATAAATTTGTCTTCCCTTTCTATTTTAACCACTTCTTCATTTTTTATTTCTATTCCAATATTTTTAGCTTGCTCAATTCCTTCTTCATATAATTTCTTTCCATTTACACCTTTTGCAAATCCATAGTAATTTTCTATTTTATCTGTCTTTTCTAAAGCACTTGCATCTTCATTACTTGCACTCTCTCCAGCATATAACACCAAAGTTTTCAAATTCGCTCTTCCCACATAAAGAGAAGCTGATATTCCGGCAGGTCCTGCACCAACAATTATAACATCATATAACATCGGGACATTTTGGGACGTTTCCTTTTGGACATTTTGCCCATTTGGTGGCACGTCTTCTACTATGCACACATCAAATTCCTTTTTATATAGTTCTAAGTTTTGTTCTATTTTATCATTTAAAAAGCCGACTGTTATTGTGCTTGAAGCTTCACTTTCATCTATCATTTGCTTATCTTCTATTGTATCTCCTAATAACAATTTGTACTGCCTTCCTTCTAATTTTTTTTGAATTTCTTTTGGCAAATTTCCATTTATCGTCTTATTCATTGTATGTATTAATTTGTTTTTATATTCTTCTATCTGACCTTCTGCGTTAAATGTCAAAAAATTACTTATTATATACATATTTTCATAATAACAATTGTTATCTTTTAGGTATAATTCTATTACATTTCCTATTCCTGCTGAACATATTATTACTGGTACATCTTTTTCATACATTTCCTTTAAGAAGTCTTTCATTCCATCTCTGAATTTCAATCCACTTTTTTGTACTGATTTCTCTAACTTTTCTTTCGTTAAGTCATATTCATAATACAAATCCATACAGGCTTTATACCATATTTCCATTGCCTTATTCTTTTCTTTATATGTTATTGTATAGTCTTGTTCAATTGGTCTATATTTTTGATATAGCTCATATGATTTTTTTGCAAATTCTTCTCCAAGCATTGTTGCTGCTGCATCCCATGAATCTTGACTATCTTTTGCTGTTATTGTTCTGTCAAAATCTATTACAACATACATATTATTGGGCTCTAACTTTATTTTATCCAATTTTTCTTTATTTATAAATCTCATCTACTTTTCTCCTTATTGCCATTGGGGACGGACCTTTTTGGCAATTTATTGCCATTTATCTCCGTCCCTGTTGGCAATTTTTTGCCAACGGGGACACTCCTTGTAATTATATAACTTTATTTTTAAAATTTCAATTGTTGTTGCACTTTTTATTTTTTTTATATATAATTGGTAGAGATTTTATTTATAGGGAGATTTTATTTATGGAGCACTGGAGTGTTGAAGATTATAAAAATTTTACAAATAAACCTACTCGAAAGAGTAAGTATAGAGCAAATAAAGTATCTATTGATGGTAATACTTTTGATAGCCAAAAAGAGGCTGATTATTATTGCGAATTGAAATTAAAGCTACAGGCTAAAGAAATTGACGGTTTTTGTTTGCAACCTACTTTTATTTTAGCTCCTGGTTTAAAGTATAGAGCGGATTTTATTGTTTTTTATAACAATAAATCTCCAGAGGTTATTGACGTTAAGGGATTTAAGACAAAAGAGTATATTGCTAAGAAAAAAGTGTTTGAAGACAAGTTTAATTTAAAAATAATTGAAGTTTAGTGTCATTTTGCTTGTTTTATGTTATATTCTATGTTATACTTAATGTATAAGCAATTAGCTTATTTTATAGAAAGGGAGGCCCTTATGTCTAAATTGACACAACAGCCTGAAAAAGTTTTTGAGGTTCATTCTATTACTAACGTTACGAAGTATGTATTTCTTTCAGATGGAGAGAATATTATCGTTCAAACGCACGATCCTGAACTTGGAAATACTTTGAAACAGGTCTCTGGAAAAGTCCAGTCACCTGTAAAAGTACTTACTGATTTGATTACAGGTGTTAGTCCTCTTCAAATTGACTTCGAGTCTACTGAAAAAAAAGATTCTTTAGTAATATATCAACCAATAATAAAACTGATAGAAGAAGGAGATTAATCCTTCTTCTTTTTATTTTTGTATCAATTTCATTTCTTCATTTCTTTTGATTTTTTTAGTTGTTGTTTTTATAAGTTCTTTATCTGTTAAAATCATATTTTTAATATATTTATATGGTGGGAATGTCTTATTGATTTCCTTTACTTTTTGCCATATAATTTGCTCCAATTCTTCTTCTGATATATCCCCATATTTTTCTTTTACAACATCTTTATTATAAACAATTTTAACTGATAATTTCACATCATTTTTATCTTTTTGGTCAGGAATTCCAAATACCATACTTTCTTCTACTTCTTCTAACCTATTTATCAAAATTTCTAGTTCCTCTGGAAATACCTTTTTACCATTTTTTAGAACTATCATATCTTTTTTTCTTCCAGTTATAAATAGATATCCTTGTTTATCTGCATAACCTAAGTCACCTGTGTAGAACCAGCCATCTTTTAAAACTTCTTTTGTTGCTTCAGGATTTTCATAATATCCCAACATTATATTTGGCCCTTTTGCTCTAAGTTCTCCCATTCCGTTTTCATCTTTATTTACAAATTCAACTTCTACATTGTACATTGGAAATCCAATAGAACCATATTTTGTTCTTTTAACATCTTCTGCTGCAATTACTGGTGATGTTTCTGTTAATCCATATCCTTGTACTACGTCTATTCCTAGTTCATTAAATCCTTGTGCTACTTTTTTATCTAATGGTGCTCCACCTGATATTACAAATCTTAAATGACCACCTAGCTCGTTTAAAATTTGCTTGAATAGTTTTTTTCTGATATCTATGTGGAAAAATCTTAAAACATTACTTACTTTTCTTGCTATATTTACTATTTTTGTCTTTCCTTGTTTCTCTACACCTTTTTCTATTTTTGCATAAATTGCTTCTAATAATAGTGGCACTCCAACAAAGATTGTTACTTTATATTCTTTTAGGTTTTGTGCTACATAACGTAATCCGTCTGGAAATGCTGTTGCTACTCCACATGCTAGCATAACTATTATTTCTGTTGAACCAAATATATGGTGCATTGGTAAAAATGCTAAGTTTACATCTTCTGGGTATATTCCTTCTACTAATTGCATTGCATATACATTTGATGCTATATTGTTTTGTGATAACATTACTGCTTTTGATTTTGATGTTGTTCCTGATGTGAATAGTAGTATGTTCATTTTGTAAGAATCTATTTCTGCATTTATATATTCTTTATCCCCATTTGCTAGCAAGTCTTTTCCTTCTTTTAATAAGGTTGGTATATCCAAGTAATTCTCTTGTTGTGACATACAAATATATTCTTTAGCATTTGTATTGTTTCTTTGTTTTATTTCTTCTATATTTTCTATATATTTTTCGTCAAATGCAACTACATCTGCTTTACTTCTTTTTATGCAACTTTCTAGTTCATCTACTTGTAATTCTTTATCTAATGGAATACTAACCATTCCCCCTGATAGGTTTGCTAAGTGTGTTAATACCCATTCATATCTGTTTCTTCCAACTATTGCTATTCTTTTGTCTTTGTACCCTAGTTGATAAAATTTTGTTCCTAGTGCATTTACTTCTTCTAATAATCTTTTATAACTTATATTTTCATATTTTACATCCTTGTTTTCTTTGTGTTTTAATATAAAAGCTGTTCTTTCTCCATATTTTTCTGCTGAAGTATATAAGATTTCTCTTATATTTTCATGTTCAGTTGCATCAAAGTATTTTTTTCTTTCCATTTTTATTCTCCTATATCTAGTTTTCAATACTAGATTATCACATATCTAATAACGTGTCAAGTAGTTGACTAACCTTTCGAAAAATGTTATTATTATGTATATTGGAGGAAATTTTATGGAAAGCAAACGAATTTATAATGAAGAAGAAATCAAACAATTTCATATTCCTAGGTGGATAGAAATCCCTGAAATAGACTTATATATTGACCAAGTTGTTTCTTTGTTAGATAACAATTTAGCAAATTTTATAAAAAGTGATAATGAGAAAAAGGAAAGAGCTGTTACTAAAACTATGATTAATAATTATGTTAAAAATGGTGTAATTAAGCCACCTGTCGCAAAAAAATACAGTAGGTCACATATTGCTCACTTATTTGTTATTTTTATTTTGAAACAAATTTATAGTATTGACGAGATAAAAAAATTACTTAAATTAGCAATCGAGACTTCTCCTGTTGACCAATCATACAATCGCTTTTGCTCTGAATTGGAAAAAGCCATTAAAATGACTTTTACTGGTGAAAATTATATTAATAATAATAGACTTTCTCAAGAGCAATATCTTTTGAGAAATGTTGTTCAATCTTTTGCTAATAAATTGTATGTTCAAAAAGTATTTTTAGATAATTAAACCCTGCCAACAGGGACGGTTCTTCTTGGCAGGAACCTGCCAGAAAGATCCGTCCCCATTGGCAGAAAAAAAGAAACCGAAAATTTCGGTTTCTTTTTTTGGATTAGTTTATTGCTTTTGCCAAGTAGACTTTTTGCTCTGGAAAAGCTTCAAGATATTTTTGAAGTGTGGCAAAAATGCTGCCATCACATAATGTTATTTTCCTATTCCAAAAAAGTTCTACAAGTTTCTCGTCTTTAAGTATTTCTTTTACGTCCATGTCTTTGCCCTCCTGTAACAAAATACTTCTAGCACTAATCCATAAATACATCTTAGTGCATTTTAATTATAACACTAAAAAAAGTATTTGTCAATGTTTTCCAGTTACATAACTATTCTTTTCTTTTGAACCATTTATTTAACAACCCTTGTTCCTTTTTTTCTTCTTGTTCTTTTTTGTTTTTCTTTTTGTTTTTTTGAATTATCGTGTCCATTTTATCTTCCCATGCTTCTTTATCTTCTTCGTTATCATCATCTTCTTCATACTCGTCGTCATCTTCGTATTCGTCTTCTTCATATTCTATTTCATCATCGTCATCATATTCTTCATAATCCTCATCATCGTCATATTCATCTTCGTAATCTTCGTCGTCATACTCGTCATCATATTCGTCGTCATCTTCGTATTCATCTTCACCATCATCTTCTTCGTATTCGTCATCGTCCTCATAGTACTCTTCGTCTATTTCTTCATCTTCTTCATATTCATCATTTTCGTTTTCGTATTTTTCGCTGTATTCTTGTTCAATTTCTTCTTCGTCTTCCTCAATATCTATAATTGGTTCTTCGATTTCTTCAATTTGATATTCAGATAAGTCTTTTTCAAATTTTTCACTTATTTCTTCTTGGAATACGTTATATACGTTTTTTATACCTTCTATTCTCCAGTAATTTGAGTTTATAACTGTTCCCATATTTACTTTTAAATTTGTAATTTCTTGTTCGAATTTTCTTTCTTTTTGTTCTATATCTCGTAAATATGTTTTATTATATAATTCATTATAAGCTTTTTTTGTTGATTTTCCAGTGGTCTCTCTTATTATTAGTTCATATAAATTGTCTATTTGTTGAATGTCTGATTCAAAGTTTTGACAAGCTTCTTGCATTAATTCTTCATGTGTATTTCTTCCGTTTATTGCTGTAAGTCTTTCATTATCTAGAAATCCTACTATATATTCTTTTTTACTATTTAAAAAATTCAATTTAACAGTTGCGTCTCTTAAAAGTTTTTCTGATTTTGATAGTTTTATATTTTCACTTTCTAGTTCTATTAGTAGTTTTTTCATTCTTTCATATACACTAACATATATCTCCGCTTCTTTTTCAGAAATATCAATTCTTGCTTCTACTGCTTTTTCTATAACATCATTATTAAATGGTACTTTTTCGTTTCTACCGTTTTTAATCATTGTGTTAACTATTTTTTCTTTATATTGTTCTTTATCAATACTTATATATTTTTTTAATGATTGAACATCTTTTAGGTCTATTTTTTCAAATTCTTTGTTTGCGTTTTTTATGCTATTTATATGATCTGCTTCTACTTTTCTTCTTAGTCTTGAATATTTATTTCTTTCTTTTTGTCTTTCTGTAAATATTACTAATGCTTCTACATATTCACTTCTCAATTTTTTTAATGTTTCATTGTTTTTATTTAGTGTGTTTTCAATAGAGTTTAGTCTGCTGTCTAATGCGTTTGGATTTTCCCCTAAGTCGTTGAAAAGTTGATTTCTTTCTGTTTCTAGTTGTAAGTTTATTTCTGAAATTTTTATTTGTTGCTTTTGAATTCCTTCTATTTTTTCTGCTATTTCGTCAAATTTTCCAATCACATTTTCTTCTTCGATTGATGTTTTTTGATATTCTTTTATTTGCTCTACAATTTCACTGAAATTTATGTAATTTGTTTTTAGGTTTATTTCTTGATTGAATTTAAAAAGTTTTTCAAAACATCTTTCTAATACAATTGCACTTCTTTCATACATTTTATAGTCCCCCTATTTTACATCCTTTTTATTTTTATTTCACTTTCTGCATATTCATCTGGTTTTAATCCTAATCTTGTTTTCATGTAGCTAATTAGACTGCAAGTTATAATTACCATCATTATTCCTACTAAAATAAGTGAATTTGCTGCACTTGTTATTTCTAATAAGTATGAGCCTAAAAATCCTAATATAGCTCTTAATCCATTTCTACAAGTTTCATCTATTGCGTATATTTGTGTTAATTCTTTTTCTGTTGTAAAATTGCTCAAATATCTGCTTGTTAGTACTTCATATACTCCTTTTGCAAAATTTATGAATATGTAGCATATTGTTACTATTGCAACTGCTATGGCATATGAGATATTAAATATTCCTACTATTCCAGCAACTAATATTCCTATTGTAAGTATAATTAACAAAAGACTTAATGATTTGTTTCTGAATTTTTTATGTATTCTTAGTTGTTGTTTAGATCCTATTGCTGATGCAATTCCTGCTATTGCTGCTATTGCCGTAATAAGCTCTGGTGGTACATTTATATCTACCAACAAACTACTTCTATATGTATTTACTAAGTTGTATATTCCCCAACATATTCCACTATATAAGAATAAACTTCTTAATCTTTGGGAATTTATAATAAATTTTAAAACATCTTTTAACTCTGAGAAATATTCGGTAGTTTTTTTCTTCTCTGCTTTTTCGTGTTTTAGTTCTTGTATGTCAACAAATCCTAATGATATGAATGTTGCTAATGCTGCTACCAATAAAGAACATACCATTGGTGCATATGGATTTACTATGTATAAAAATCCTGATAGTAGTGATGTTATTGCATTTATTATATAGTAGTTTTTTGTTCCTTCTCCTTCTAGTTTAGAGAATATTTCTCCTTTTTTTCTTGTTTCTGGAATTGTATATTGTATCAATGCTTTGTCTGATACATTTTTTAAAGAGAAACATAATGAGCTAACAAATTGTGCTAATATTAGTGTTTGTAAGTTTGATGTGTTTAAGACTAAAAATATAAATATCATATTGAATATGTTTGCTATTACTGTACATCTTTTTGTTCCTACTCTATCTACTACTACACTTGCTGGTATTTGTAATATTACCATAAATGTTGCATAAAATGCACTTCCTAATACTACACTAGATGGGTTTAGGTGCTTTACTTCTGTTAAGAATAAATACTCTATTGCATAGTAAAAAATTAAATCTAAAGATATTGCTCTGTACATTGCGTATAGCTTTAGGTTTTGCTTTCTTGCTTTCGTTATTTCTTCATTCATTATTATCTTCCTTTGTTTTTTATTTCTTTTGTTTCATTATTCGCTATCATTATATACTAATTCTTGCTTTTTATCAACATTATTTGACATTAAAATACAAAAAGTAGCTTTTATTAAAAGCTACTTTATATTTTAATTATATTTATTTTAAGTAGAGTAAATCTGTAAGCCGGGTTCTGTCTTTTAAAATAGTCATTTATCTAGAGTATATATTGCTATATACTTCAAGCCACGCAATTCAAGAAGTTGCCGAGCAGGCTTAATCTTCTTTGTTAGGTGTTGCTCCAGATGGGGTTTACACTGACCTGTTATATCACTATAACAGCGGTGAGCTCTTACCTCGCCTTTTCACCCTTACCCCTCGCGTCAGAGCAAACTGACTGCATTGAGGCGGTTATTTTCTGTTGCACTTTCCTTAAGGTCACCCTCACTAGACGTTATCTAGCATCTTTGCTCTATGGAGCCCGGACTTTCCTCTCGTAGTTCCTTTCGGAATTTACCAGCGACTATTTAATTTACTCTACTTTATATTTTATCATATATTATTGATTTCTTCCAGTATATTTTTATATTTTATTAAAAAAACCGATTCATCTTGCACTTCAACTGCATTTTGCAATTCATTTACCATAACAAAAGTCTTACTTATTTTGTACTGCTTGCTCTGTTCTATATTTGTACTTGACAATAGTTTGGAAAATTTGTCAATTGCTTGTTTTGTATCTTTTCCAATCTCTTCCCAATTTTTTGAGTCAAGTTTTGAATATGCTTTGAATATATCATTTTTTGTATTTGCTATGACTTTGTCTACCTCATCATCTGTTGCATTTTGTAAAAACTTTGGAATAAATTCATAAAGTTTAGATAATGAAGCTAGTGCCTCTTCTTTGTTTTCGCTTTTTACTATTGTTGTTAGTGTATCAAATTCTTTGTTAAATCCTAAAACATCTTCTTGGGAAACATTTAATTGGTATAGATCTAATGTAATTGTTGGAATTGAGGAATATAAAATTTCTATTTCATTTTTTATGTTGCCCCATTTTACATCTTGAGATGTGCTTAGTACTCCTATTGGTTCTAATTCAAACTTTTTGCTTGTTTCTGAGCTTTGTGAATTTCCAGAGCTACTGCTTTCTTGTTTCTTTGTGTCGTTTCCTTCTCCTCCATCACTTGAGCCTCCTTGTTTTGAGCTCCCTTGCTTTGAACTTCCTCCACCGTTTGCTCCTTCTTCTGAACTTTCTGCTTCTGATGTACCTCCACTTTGTTGTGATTGTTTTTGTTTTGATATTTCACTTACACTTACATCATAGTTTCTTGTTTCTATGTTGTTCATTTGATTTAACATTGTTTCAAGTTTCATTTCTAAGAATTCAACTTCTGCTAATGCTTTGCTTTTCTCGTTCTTGCTGCTTCCCGCTGATATTGTTGAGTATATTACTACTAGTAATATTGCTATTATGATTATTAATACTAGATATGATATTTTTTTGAATTTTTTCAATTTTTTGCCCTCCATTTTCTCTTTTTTCTAGTATTTACATTTTTATTTTACTTTATTCTTAGTATAAAATTTTATTTATTATAAATACTAAGAAAAAGGAGAGAGCAATGCTAGCAAAAATAAATTTATATAGTAAGAAAAAAGGAGAACTAAATAGATTTCTAAGCAGTTTTTATAACACAGATTTAGAAATTGAAAACCATTTAAAATGGGAAAAAGAATACAAAAACCCAGTAGAATTAGCCGATTTAATCGGAGCATATAGCGATAATTCTGAGGACTTCAATTTATCTATGTGGATTTGTTTAGATAAAGATATATTCATTCAAATCACATCTGAAAATACCGATGACGTTATAAAATATTTATTTGAGAGATTTCCATATTAAAAATTGCCATTGAGGACGGACCTTTTTGGCAATAAATTGCCATTAAGGACCGTCCCCAATGGCAATTTTTATTCTCTTTCTAATATTATTGTTACTGGCCCGTCATTTAATAAACTAACTTTCATATCTGCTCCAAAAATTCCTTTTTCTACTTTTATTCCATTATCTTCACATTTTTTACAAAAATATTCGTATAATTCATTTGCTTGTTCAGGCTTTGCGGCATTTGTAAATGACGGTCTGTTTCCGTCTTGACAGTTTGCATATAGTGTGAATTGTGATACTATTAACAATTCTCCTTTTACGTCTCTTATGCTTAAATTCATTTTATCATTTTCGTCTGAAAATACTCTTAAATTACATAGTTTTTTTACTAAATAGTCTGCTTGTTCTGTTGTATCTTTATGTGTTACTCCAAGTAATACTAGAAATCCGCTTTCTATTTTTCCTGCTATTTTTTGTTCTACTTCTACTTGTGCATTTTTTACTCTTTGTACTACTAATTTCATTTTATTTTTCTCCCTTTATATGATTTAAGGCGGATTTCTCCGCCTTATTTTGTTTTAATTTTTAGTTTTGTTTTTCTTCTAGTTCCACATTTGATTCAATTTCTACTGTTTTTTCTAAATTCTCATTTTCCTTTTCTGTGTTTTCTCTACTGATTTCTACATCTGATTCCACTGCCACAGTTTCTTCTAAGTTATTTTCTATATTTTTTTCGTCCTTATTTTCTAAAACTTTTTCTGTATTTTCATCTTTTCCTTGCTCTGATTTTTCTACATTTCCATTTTTTTCTTGTTCAACTTTGTCCTTATTCTCTGTGACTTCAACTGTTTCTACTACTTGAACTTCTAATATTTCAGGTTCTTTTGCTGGTTCTTCTTGTTTTGCACCACAATGTTTACAAAATTTTGCTTCTTTTTCTATTTCTGCATGGCATTGTTGACATTGTTTCTTGTTATTTAATTCCATACACTCTTTTAACAAACTTTCTACTTCATCACTAAGAACATCAATTTTTACACATTTTTCTTCAATTTCTTGTTCTGCTGTTTCGTCGCTTTCTCTTATATGTTTTTCATATACTCTTTTTCCAATTTCTTCATATACGTCATTTATTTGTGCTTTTAGTTCACCCATTTTTAATTTTAATTTTGTTTCTTTTGCTAGTTTGCCTGTTTTATCAGCTGTCATTTTATATGCTTCTGAAGCTTTTTTCCCTATTTTATCAAAAAAATCCATATTTCTTCCCTTCTTTCCAACTTTATAGAATTTTATATCACCCTTATTAAAGCGTTCTATTTTATTCTATAAAAAATGCATTTTATTGTTCTTATTATTGTTAAATATTCTCAAAATTATTCACTTTTTTTATCTCTTGTCATTAAATCTTTTACAGCTTCTTTTGGGTCTAAACCATTGTAAATGACATTATATACTGTTTCAATTATTGGCATATAGGCATTTTTTTGTTTTCCTAATTCATAAGCAACATCAATGTTGTCTATACTTTCAATCACCATTCCAACTTCTTTTCTTGCTTCTTCTAATGTTTTTCCCTGTCCTATTAATTTTCCAGCTCTTCTATTTCTGCTATGTTCGCTAAGGCAAGTTACTATTAAGTCTCCTAATCCACTTAAACCATAGAATGTCTCTTTTTGTCCGCCTAATTCTACTCCTAGTCTTGCAATTTCTCCTAATCCTCTTGTTATTAATCCTGCAAAGCTATTATCTCCTAGGCCTATTCCAGCTGCAACTCCTGCACAAAAAGCTATTATGTTTTTTAAAGCTCCGCCTAGTTCTACACCTTTTACGTCTTTTGATGTGTATATTCTCATTGTTTCTGACATAAATGTTTCTTGTACTAAGTCTATAACTTCGTCCTCTTTTGACGCCATTACTAGTACTGTTGGAACTGCAATTGATACTTCTTCTGCGTGACTAGGCCCGCTTAATGCTCCTACTCTTGCTGTTGGTAATTCGTCTAATATGACTTCATCTAGTGTTTTTAAAGTTTCTTTTTCGAAACCTTTTGAACATATTATAACTGGCTTATTTCCTACATATTGTTTATATTTTTTGAATGTTTCTCTTGTGAATTTTGATGGCGTTACATGTAATATGTAATCTGCATCTTTTATTACTTTTTCAAAATCACAAGAACATTCTACATTTTCTGGTATTACTGCATTAGGTAAAAATTTGCATTTCTTTTCTTCGTTTATTAATCTTTTTTCTTCTTCATTAAATGACCATAATTTTACATTGTTATGGTTGTTTGCTAAATGTATTGCTAAGGCTACTCCCCAGCTTCCGCTCCCTATTATTGCTATATTTTTCATTTGAACTTTCTCCTATTCTTTATTTTTTGAAACTTAATTTGTTTTCTGTTCCATTTAAAATTCTTTTTATATTACTTCTATGATTATATAACACAATGATTGCTAATATTACACTATAAATAAAATAAACATTTCCGTTTTTTCCATCTGATAAAACTGTATAATTATCATTTATAAATAGTGTTAACACTGGGAATAGTACAGCTGCTGCACAAGAACCTAATGATACCATTCTTGTAAGAGCCATTAATACTAATGCAAATACTAAGCAAATTAATCCTATTTGCCAGTTACTTAAAATTAAAACTCCTAATGATGTTGCTACACCTTTTCCACCTTTAAATCCAAAGAATATTGGGAATGTATGTCCTACAACTACTGCTATTCCTGCTATTTGTACTAATAATTCTTTGTCTAAATTTTGAATTATATTTCCTAAAATCATTGCAATTAAAATGGAAACAACTCCTTTTAGGATGTCACATACAAGTGTTAGTGCAGCTGCTTTTTTGCCAACACTTCTTAACATATTTGTTGAACCTGCATTTCCACTTCCTTTTTCTCTTATATCAAATCCTGCCATTTTCTTACTTAAAATTACAGAAAAATTTATACTTCCTATTAAGTAAGCTATTACTCCCATTATTATATATACAAACATTTAAAATCCTCCTTTTTCAGCTTCTTTATCAGTTTTTTCTCTAGCGATTATCCTTACTGGTGTCCCTTCTAGTCCAAATTCTTTTCTTATTTGATTTACTAAATATCTTTCATAAGAAAAGTGGAATAGTTCCTTGCTATTTACAAATATTACGAATGTTGGTGGTCTTGTTGAAGCTTGTGTTCCATAAAATATTTTTAGTCTTTTGCCTTTATCTGTTGGTGGTTGAACTATTGCAATTGCCTCATTTATTACTTGGTTTAATACTGATGTTGATATTCTTAATGAGTTTTGTTCTGCTACATAGTTTATTAAGTCAAACAATTTGTTAACCCTTTGTCCTGTTTTTGCTGATATGAATATTATTGGTGCATATGATAAATATTTTAATTTCTCATATACTTCTTTTTTGTATTGTTCTAATGTTCCAGTCTCCTTTTCAACTGCGTCCCATTTGTTAACAACAATTATTACACCTTTTCCTGCCTCGTGTGCTTCACCTGCAATTTTTGCATCTTGGTCTGTTACACCTTGTGTTGCGTCTATCATCATTAAACATACATCTGCCCTTTCAACTGCAAGTAAAGTTCTCATTATACTGAATTTTTCTATTGATTCTTTTACTTTGCTTTTTCTTCTTATACCTGCTGTATCTATTAACACATATTTTCCTGTTTCGTTTTCAAATTTTGTATCTATTGCGTCTCTAGTAGTTCCAGCAATATCACTTACTATTGTTCTGTTTTCCCCTAAAATTTTGTTTATTAGTGATGATTTTCCTACATTTGGCTTTCCTATTACTGCTACTTTTATCTCTGTATCTTCATCTTCATTTTCTGTCTTTGGTGGGAACCCTTCGTAAATTTCGTCTAAAACATCACCAATACCTAGTGCATTTGTTGCTGAAATTGGGAATGGCTCTCCTATTCCTAGGTTATAAAATTCATATATTTCATTTCTATCTTTTTCAAAATTGTCTGCTTTGTTACATACTAAAACTATTTTTTTGCCTGATTTTTTTAACATAAGCGCAATTTCTTGGTCTGCTGCTGTTACTCCTTGTCTTATATCTGTTACAAATATTATTACATCTGCCATTGCTATCGCTAAATTTGCTTGCTCTCTCATTTGTGATAATATGATATCTTCTGAGTCTGGCTCTATTCCGCCTGTATCTATTAATGTGAAGTTTCTACCTCTCCAATTTGTTTCCGCATATATTCTGTCTCTTGTAACTCCTGGTGTGTCTTGTACTATTGATATTCTTGTTCCTGCTAAATAATTAAAGAAGGTTGATTTTCCTACATTTGGCTTTCCTATAATTGCTACTATTGGTTTTGACATTTATCTCTTTTCCTTTCACTTTTGATGTGTACAGTATATCATATTACAAAAAAAATTGCCAGTGGGGACGGACCTTTTTGGCAATTTTTTGCCAAATACCTCCGTCCCTGTTGGCAATTTTTTGCCAAAGGGGACACTCCTTTTTATATTTTTATCAATATTTTAGCCAAAAAGTTACAAAATTATAACAAATATTACATTTTTATTACATTTTTATTACAAAAATGTTGACATTTGTAATATTTTGTTCTATACTTAATTTATAAGAGATAAATTTTTTATTACAAAAGCTTAATTTTTTAATTTACACAAGACTAAGGAGTTGATTATTATGAATACTAAGGAATATATACCAGTGCCAAATAGTTTAGCACTAACAGTAAGAAAAGAACATAGATTAATGGTTATTAAAAAAGCTTATAAAACTACATTTCGTATGTCTTTAAAAACTTTATTTTATTTAGCTTTACTAACCGTTGTAAATGTTTTTGTTTAGAATTTAATTTATATATATGATAAAAAGAAAGATTTTCAAAAATCTTTCTTTTTTGTTTGTTATATTATTTAGTGCTTAAACCTGTAATTACACTATCTATTCCTGGATAGATTAAATCTCTTAATTCTTCATCAACTTGTATTTTCCATTGTTCTCCATTTTTATTTAGTGTTATTTTCTTTATTTCTGTTTTCATTGCTGCTTCTTCTTTAAGCGACTTTTCTAATTTTTGTAGTAATAATTCGTTTGTAACTTCTTTTTGTACAGATTTTGAAACTACAATTTCTTTCATCCACCTTGTTATTACATATTTAAAGTCTTTATTTTTTACTTCTACAACTGATGTTGCCGTGTCCTTTTCTACTTCTATGTTTTCAATTTTCCATTCAATGTTTTTGAATAATTCTTTTTCCACATTTTTTACTTCTTCATTATCTCTGCTAGTAAAGACATCATCTATACTACGAAGTAATTCTCCATAGTCTATATATTTATTTGCTTCTTCTTCATTGTTTTCTTTGATTGTTGTAAAAAAGTTATTTGCTGTTTCTTCAACTTTTCTTTTATCACTTGAAGCCAAAAGACTAATTGATACTCCTACTATAATACAAAGTAATAGTATAAAACTTATTGTTACACTTTTTAATTTAGTTCCACGTTGTTGTTTTCTTTTTGTAGTTCTTTTTCTTCCTTCATGCCTTTCCACTGCATGTTTTCCCATTTTATTTCCTCCTGCTTTATAATTTAAAATAGAAAGAGTAGACTTAGTACTCTTTCTATCTTTCTACTACATAATGTTTGTAATCATTATTCGTTTACATTAGAAGTTGTGTTGTCTGTGTTGTTATCTTTGTTGTTATTGATAGTTTCTTCTGTTGTAGTATTATTTGTAGTTTCTGCTGGTTTTTCTGTTGATGTAGTAGTGTTGTCTTTGTTTTCTTCCTTGTTGTTATTTTCTTTGTTGTCTGTGCTTGGTTTTGTGTTTTCTGTTTCTACTACTGTGTTGTTGTTTGTTGTTGTTTCTTTATTTGGTGTTTCTGTTGTTGCTGGTTTGCTGTCTTCTTTTACTGGTGTTGTTTTTGCTTGTTCAGCTTTTTCTATTTTTTGTTCATATTCTGCTATGTCTTCTTCTGATTCAGCATCTTCTGTTGCATCTATTACTAGTGACATTAGTCTAGCTGATTTCATTTTTGTGTTTGCTTTTTGTGGGTCTACAAATCTTATTGTTATTTTTTCACTTGCTGCTATGTTGTTGTCTTTCATATATTGTGTTAAGTCAAATGTTATTGTTCCATCTTCATTTTCTTGTACATAGTCTGATGATATGAATTCGCTCCAAGAGTATGTTGCTTTTGGTGTTGATGTTCCTTTTGTGTATACTCCTGTATAGATTTCTACGTTTTGACCAGCTTCAAATCCGTCTGCTATAAGCATTTTTCCTTCTGCTGTTGTTATATCTATTGGCTCTCCGTCAGCTTCTGTTACTACTGAATTATATATATCCTCAAAAGCTTTATTTAATTCTTCACTATTAGCTGTTTCGTAATAATATTTCTTTACTATGTTATTATTTTCATCAACAATTGTATCTGTTGCCATAGCTTCCATAAAGTTTTTAACATTATTTCCTGATAATCCAAATCCTATTGTATATAGTTTAACATTCTTATCTTTTATCCAACCAGCTGATTCTATTGCTTCTTCTGCTGATTTTTGATTATATGTCCAACCATCTCCTGATTGCACTGTTCTACCTGTTTTATTATTTACATAGTATCCTGGCCAACCATCTGTCATTAAGATTACACTTGTATTAGTATCTTTAACATATTCATTTGCTTTTGTTAATGCTCCATCTATATTTGTTCCTGCTGCTGTGCTTTTATTCCTTATAGAATTGTAGGCTGTTGTTTTGTCTTTAGTCCATGTTTGTGTCACTGATACTTTTTCATTATAAGTAATAATCATAACTTGGTTATCACCTGTTAAGAAACTATTCAAAAAACTATTAACTGATGTTTTTAATGCTTCTATTTTTGTAGTTCTATTTATGCTATCTTTCATGCTTGCTGAAAAGTCTAATACTAATATTACTTTTTGTGGTTCTTTTACTGTTGTAGCTGTTGTACTTGTTGGTATTACCTGTGTTTTAGCTTCAATATCACTTTGTGTTGTTTCTGTTGGTTTATCCTCATCATCTTTATTATAATAAGCTGTATTTGTTACTTTTTCTCCAGCATAAGCTGTTGCTTTTACTGTGAATGTTATTGTTGCTGTTTCGTTTTCTCCTAATGTTACCACTTTTCCAGCTACTAACTCATCAACTGTTAAATTAGTTTTATTTCTTCCTTGTGTTAATGTTATATTTCCAACTAATTCTGAGTTTGTAGGTACGGTGTCTTTTAATGTAACTGTTCCTTCTGCATTTCCAGAGTTTGTTGCTACTATTTTATAAGTAATTGTATCTCCATATTCTACTTTTGTTCCATTTGTCATTTCAGTACCGTTTTTGTCGTATTGTTTCTTTGTTACATTTATTTCTGGTTTTACAAATGTATTTGTTATTGTTGTTGTGTTTCCTGTTGTTGCATATGTTACTTTGTAATCTCCATTTGTGTCATTATTTTCAAATGTTGTTACATTTTGGTTTTCTAGGTCTACACTTATTTCTTTTACTGAGTAATTAATTTCTTTGTTGCTTGCATCATATTTACTTAATTCGTCCCATGTATAAGTCCAATTGTTTTCTGCATTTAATGTTGCTATTTCTGTTGTTGCATTTGCACCTGCATATAGTTGAACATCTACACTTTCAGGTGTGCTTGTAGTATTTGCCCATTCTTTTTTAACTGTTACTTTTGCAATTTCTGTTGAATTTGTTACTACTATTGTAACTTTTTCACTATCTTTACCATTTACAGTTGCTATATTGTCCACATTATATAAGTCTATTTTTGTTTCAGCCTTAGGTCTAATTACTGCATCAATATGATATCCATCACTTTCTGTTTTTAATACATAACATACTATCATTTGAGTTTCAGGATTAAATGTTATTCCTTTAGCTTTTGCTTTTGAGTCATTTTTAATGTTTTCAGCTATTGTATTTAAGTCTGTTCCGTCTATAATGTATTGGAATATTTGGTAATTTAATGTTGAATATTCTTCAACTGTTGTTGGAGTCACTGTTGTTCCGACTTTTATTGCATTTGCATCTGTTGTTTGTACATTATCTCCTGATAAGTTCTTTGCTGTAAGATTTACTTTTGCTACACATCCTGTATAGTCTTTTGTGTCAGTATAATGATTATCTTGATCATTTTCTAGAATTTTTCCGTCTAGTTTTATAAATAATTTTGCTGCCGCTTCTTGTTTTCCTGTTGTAATATCTCCATTATTTGTTTTCCACCAGCTTGTTCCTGTTGTTATACTATCTACTGGTGTTCCAGTTATTGCTGAATTTGTTATTGTTGCTTTAATATATAAT
This sequence comes from uncultured Clostridia bacterium, assembly GCA_949538735.1. Classification (GTDB taxonomy): domain Bacteria; phylum Bacillota; class Clostridia; order TANB77; family CAG-508; genus CAG-269. The sequence goes on along the minus strand of CATGLK010000007.1, from coordinate 44,271 downwards.
GTTTTTGTTTCATTAGCATTTAATTGTGTATTCCATGTAATTGTTTTTGTATCTCTATTGTAATTAATTGTTTCACTTGCTTCATTTGCATATGCTAATCCAGTTGCTAGAGTATCTGTCACTGTTACTGTGTCAGCTACTTCTCCATTATTTGTTACTGTAATTGCATACCATACAGTGTCTCCAACTTTATATGTTGTGCTTTCTAATGCTTCTGCTGATAAAATTGTGTACGCACCATTTTTGTATTCAGCAACATGTTTTTCTATTGCTATGTTAGAAACTGGTAATTCTTCTTCTCCTGTTTCTTCTTTTTCAGGTATTGTTGCTTTTGCAATATTTACTAGTTTTCCGTCTTTTATGTCTTTTTCTTGCACTGTGTATTCAACTGTTAATGATACTTTGTTGTCTGTACCTCTGTTTAGTGTTGGTATTGTATGGCTAAATTCTGGTAGTAATTCGTCTGTTACAACTACGTTTTCTAAAGTTACATTTCCTGTGTTTTCTACTGTTATTACATAAGTAACTTTATCTCCAACTTTTACAGCTATTTCGCCATTTACGTTAGTTCCATTTACTTTTGTTGCTGTTTTTGTTACTACAAAGTTTGGATTTGGATCTTCAGTCTCTGTTGTTACTTCATTTGAAGGGTCATTTCCTATTGTTGCTACGTTTACTACTTCTCCTGCTTTGATATCTGTTTCTGTTACAATGTGTGTAAATGTTACATCTTTGCTTTCTCCTGGTTTGATTTCTCCATTTACTGTCGCTGTTCCTTCTTCTGAGTTGTTATCTGTTACAACTACGTTTTCAACTGTTTGGTTTCCTTTATTTGTTACAGTTACTTTGTATGTTATTGTTTCTCCTAAGTCGTATTTTCCGTCTTTGTCTTTATCTGTTCCTGTTACCTCTTTATGTAAGTCATATTTTGTAAATGGTTCTTCTGTTTCAACTGTTACTTTTTCTGTTTCTTTTCCGTCTGATGTTGCAACGTTTACTACTTTTCTATTTTCAATATCTTTTTCTGTTACAATATGTGTAAATGTTAATTCAGCCTTTCCACCTACTGCAATATTTGTTGCTGTTTTAGCTTTTTCTTCTGAATTGCTATCATTTACTGTAACAGTTTTTAATACTGTATTTCCTGTATTTGTTACTGTAACTTTATATGTTATTGTTTCTCCTAATGCATATTTTCCATTTTCGTTTTTAGCTGTACTTGTTACTTCCTTTTTAATTGTGTAGTCTGTTGTATCAACTGTTTCTTCTGGTTTTTCTTCACCAACAGTTGCTACGTTTTTAATAGCTCCGCTAACTTTTTTAACAACAACTGTAAATTCAACTTTGCTTTCTGAATTAGCTGCAACTTCTACATCTGTTCCAGCCATTAATTTTTCAGCTGTTTCTTTAGAAGATTCTTCTACTTCTAAAATTCCATCTTCGATTAATTTTGCTAAAGCTTCGTCTTTAACATTTGCTTTACCAGCTATATCTCCTGTATTTTTTACAGTGATTGTATATTTGATTTTGTCTCCAACTTTTGCTGGTTCTTTTGCTGTTTTTCCTATAACTTCAGCTGTTTTTGTTGATGTTACTATTGCTGTGTGTGTTTCGTTTGTTTCTTCTCCATTAACAACAGCTACGTTTTTAATTGTTCCTGTTGCTGTTTCTGAAACTTTTACTTGGAAGCTTATTTCTATTGCCTCTCCTGCTTTTAAGTCTATGTTCCATTTTAAAGCTACTACAGTTTTTCCGTCTTTTCCTGTAAGTTCTGTTGCTTCAAAATTTGATGAATTTTCTACATATGTTGTCATTTCTGGAATTAAGTCTTTTACTTCAATTCCTTCTAAATCTTTTTCTGAATTATTTTTTACTGAAATTTTATATGTAATTACTTCTCCTCTTGTTGTTGTGTTTTCTCCTGTTTTTGTATCACATATTTTGTTTATTTCTAAATTATCTTTTTTTGCATTTATAAGTTTTGCATAGTTTAAATCAGCATTTACTGACATTGGTGTCCAACCAACATAGTGTCCTTCTAATGTTTGTCTTTCAGGTATTTCCACTGTTTCAGTTCTTTGTATTGTTGTTTCTTGTATATTGTCTGCTGCTGCATTTTGTCCTGCATTTCCTGCTATTTGGTTGTTTTGTACTCCTCCATTGTTTGCATTTGCTACTCCACCTGCTGGATTTTGTTCATTTTCTGCGTTTGCTTGTTCTCCTGCGTTTGGTAGAGTTCCTTGATTTCCAGCTACTTCTCCATTGTTTTGTTCTGCTGGTACATTTCCTGTTGTTCCATTTTCTTGTTCTGCAAATTGATTGCTTTCTATTTCAGCAGCTTCTGTGCTACCTCTGTCTTTCAAGAATACTACTGTACCTATTGCTATTACTACTGCTAATATTGCAATTATTATGGCTACTGTTATAGTAGTTTTCTTATTTGGCATTTTTACTTTTCCTGCCATTTTAGATTTCCTCCTTTTATTATTTAGTTTCTTTTGCCTTTAATATAAGTCTTTCTCTATTTCCGTTTGTACACGTTATTAGTGTTGTTTCTCTTATGGTATTGTCATTTGTTGCAAGAATTGTTACATCATTTGGGTCTGTTATAAATTTATCATATATTTGATATGTTACTGTATTTCCATTTAAATCTGTAAGTTCTACTGTATCGCCTATTTCTAGGTGTTTTGTTTTTCCAAACATTGTTCCATCATAATTGTTATGTCCTGCTATTGACAAATTTCCATAGTCGTTTACTTGACCTCCCCAATATTTTACTATCGATATTTTCATTGGTTCTTTTGTCTCTTCTGGGTTGTATGTGTCTATATCTAGTATTGGGTATTCTAACTCAATTTTTGGAATTTTTACTATTCCAATTACTTTGTAACCATTCATAGTTACATTTTCTTTTATCTCGCTTTCTAAACTTCTTGAAAATGTTTCTACTACTTTTTGAGTTTCTTGGTCATTTAAATAGTTTTTTCCGTATTTTACAGCTATTAATCCTATTACTACAATTACTGCTATAAACAATATTGCAAATATTGTTTTATATATCTTTAACTTCATTTTAGTGTTTTTCTTCTTTGTTTTGCAATTTTTTCATTCTTACAAATATAAGGATTAATGCTAATACGATAACTGCTAATATTGCAAATAGTATAATGCTGTCTCCTGTTATTGGTAGTTTTGCTGTTTCTTGTACTATTTTTGTTTCTGTTTTTCCTGGTATTTTTTCTTCTTCATCTTCTCTATATGATGTCATAAATTTTGCATCATATGTTTCTGTTCCGTCTTGTGCTACTTTTTTTAATAATACAACATATTGTTCACCTTTTTGTGCTTCTATTGGTTGTTTTATTATTAAGTCTTTTTCTACTGGTTCCCATTTTGCTTTTTCGATTAGTGAATTATATAAGTTGTAAAATTCGTTTGCATATTCTATTTTTGAATACATATCTTTTTCTTCATATCCAATATTTAATTCATTTGCTAATTCTTGTAGTTTTGAATATTGGTCTGCTGGTAGTTTTGTTCTTTCATAATAGTATGTTGCGTTTTCGTCATCTACTATTTGTAATCCACCAATTGTTTCTGTGTATTGCATTCCGTCTCTTACTTCATTTATTTTTTCTAGGTTTGTTTTTAATTCTGTTTTTATTCTTTTTGTTGTGTTTTCAACTATTTCCATTTTTTCTGTATTGAAGCTTTGAGTTTCGAAGTTTATTTCATTTACTGTTTTAACTTCTTCATCTCCTTCTTTTACTTTTGTATGAATATAGTTAGTTCCTTGTGCTATTTTATCACTTTCGATTAGCATTACTTGATTATTATCTTCATCTTCTACTGAATTGATATAATTCAAGTCAACCTCTTCTGCTCCTTTTTCTGTTGTTATAGCATATTGAAATTTCGAATCTGCTAATCCTTTTACGTAGATTATGTAATCTTTATCTGTTTTTACAACTTGCACTTCTGCTTCTGCTGCAAAAACATTTACTGGTATTGTTAATGTTATTAATATAACTACTAATACCATAGTCATAATTTTGACTTTTAATCCTCTCATTATGAACCCCCCTATAAATTTAATAATTAGTTATTTAATGTTTTATATACTACTTATTTCTCGTATCTTCCCTACGGATACAAGCTTTTGAAGTAGTATACTAAAAGTTATATTTTTACACACAACATTATATTACATTATTTAAACTTTGTAAAGGGTTTTTTAGGATTTTTTACTACTTTATGGAAACTCTTATATAGTCTTTTTATTCTGCCTTTTGTTTATTTCCCTATGCTTACTAGTTTTTAACTTGTATATCATATATCAAAAAAGAAAAGCAAAATTTTGCTTTTTCCAAAATCTTGCTTTTCTTTTATTATTTGTTATATTTTTACATATCCACCGATAACTTTGTTTTCTCCGTCTGTTGGTAATATTTTTGCTCCACCTGCTAAAACAACTGTATCTCCTGATTCTAAAATTCCTTCTGCTTTTAATGTTTCAATTCCTTTTGTAATTGTACCTTCAATTGTAGCTTCTCCTTTGCATAGAACTGGAGTTACATTAAATGATACTGATAATTGATGATATGTTTTTTCATCATCTGTTATAGCGAATATTGGGCATCCTGCTCCTAATCCTGCTAATTTTCTTATAGAATCACCTTTGTGTGTATATGCTACTATTGCATCTGCGTCAATATGTTTTGCTGTTACACATGTTGAATATGCAATTGCACTTTCTAAATCTTTTTCTACATATTTTCCTGTTGATTTTTTGTCAAATCTCTTCCAGTAATTTATACTTCCTTCTATTGCTGTTGATATTTTGTTCATTGCTTCAACACATTCTACTGGGTATTTTCCCATTGCACATTCTCCTGATAGCATTATAGCTCCTGTAATGTCATATACTGCGTTTGCAACGTCACTTACTTCTGCTCTTGTTGGTCTTGGGTTTTGTGTCATTGATTCTAACATTTGTGTTGCTGTTATTACTGGTTTTCCAACTTCGTTACATCTTTTGATAAAGTGTTTTTGTACAATTGGAACTTGTTCCATTGGTATTTCAACACCCATATCTCCACGTGCTACCATTATTCCGTCAGATGCTGCTAATATGTCTTCAAAATTGTCTATTCCTTCTTGGTTTTCTATTTTAGAAATTATTTTTACTCTTTCTCCACCGTTTGAATCTAATAAATCTCTTAAAGCTTTAACATCTGCTTCTTTTCTTACAAATGAAGCTGCGATATAATCAAAACCTCTTTTAATTCCTTCTGTTATATCGTCAATGTCTTTTTGTGTTAATGCTGGTAATTCTAATTTAACACCAGGAACGTTCATTGTTTTTCTGCTTCCTAATCTTCCTGTATTTAATGCTTTACATACAATATCTTTTCCATCTATTTTTGTTATTTCGAATTCAATTGCTCCGTCATCTACTAATAATGTTGAACCAACTTGAACATCTTTGTATAATTCTTTGTAGCTTATACTTGTTCTTTCGTTGTTTCCAATTATATCATCATTTACAAATGTAAATTCTTGACCTTCGTTTATTGTTACTTTTTCATTTCCTGTTTCTAATACACCTGTTCTAATTTCAGGTCCTTTTGTATCTAATAGTAATGCTACTGGTTTGTTTAGTTTTTCTCTTACAGCTTTTATTGTTTCAATTTTTTCTCCATTTTCTTCATATCCACCATGAGAAAAGTTAATTCTTGTTACGTTTAACCCAGCATTTACTAGCTTTGTCAACATTTCTTCACTTTGACTTGCAGGCCCTATTGTTCCTACTATTTTTGTTTTTCTTAATTTAGTTTTCATTATACATATCCTCCCTTTTTAAAACCAGCCTTTATTATAGCACATTCTAACAACAAAATTCAACAATTTTTTCAAAATTTTTAAAATATTGCCATTGGGGACGGACCTTTTTGGCAATTTTTAGCTTATTTCTATTATTGAATGTATATTTTTTTCATCTTCACTCATTATTACTATAATATGTTTGCCGTCTTCATAGGTGTATTTACATTGAACTTTATCTCCGCAATTTTATTTCTTTCTTATAAGTAATTCTAACATTATCAAATGGTCTTTGTTCATATACTTCCTCAGGCATAGCCTCATATGCCAAATCTAAGTAATACAAATTATGCATATGTTTATTCACATCTATATCTTTTCTAATTACTTCGTAATTGATATATGATGAAAATTCTGTTGGTACTTCTAGTTTACCCAGTTTTTCCTCAGAAAATACGCTTTTTTCTTCTGGTTCGTATCTATTCATAATTTCATCTGTTAGTCTGACCATTTTTCTTTCATCTATATCAATTAAAGCCCATTTTGATGTTGCAATTACACACAATTCTTGGTTTTCATCATATATTTCAAAATCACGGAATGTAAAAAATTTTTTCACGTCTCTTCCCCAAGTTTCTACTGTTAATACTTGTCCGTATTTTGGTCTTTTTAATACTTGTAAGTTCCAGTCAAGTAAAATCCATGCTGTTCTATTAGTATCAGTTTGATTTGCACCATAGCTGACTGTATCAGAATGGTATGCTGCTACATTTTCTAATATTTCTAATATTGCTCTATTTTTTATAGTGTTATCTTTTCCTATATCTTTTAGTCCTGGTTTAAACGTTTCTTTGTAAATCATTTTCTGCTCCTTTTGGGTGTTTTTGGGGACAGTCCTTAAAAACACCCTACGTTGATTATAATATTTTTTTATTTTTTAATATTTAAAGTGGGTGTTTTTAAGGTCTGTCCCCAAAAACACCCAAAACCATTAATATCCTGGTTTTTTTAGTAGTTTAAACATATTTTTCTTGTATTCTTCTACTCCTGGTTGATTAAATGGATTTATTCCTAATATGTTTCCTGATACCGCACATGCTTTTTCGAAGAAATATATTAGTTCTCCTATATTTTTTTCGTCTAGTTCATTCATTGTTATTTTGATGTTTGGTACTTCGCCTGTTACGTGTGCTTGTATTGTTCCTTCCATTGCTTTTTTGTTTACGTAGTCTAGTGTTTTTCCACTTAGGTAGTTTAATCCATCTAAGTTGTCGTCATCTGGGTTGATTTTTATGTCTGTGCTTGGTTCTTTTACTTCTATTACTGTTTCAAATAGATTTCTTCTTCCTTCTTGTATGTATTGTCCCATTGAGTGTAAGTCTGTTGTATTGTCTACTCCTGCTGGGAATATTCCTTTATTTTCTTTTCCTTCACTTTCTCCATATAGTTGTTTCCACCATTCTGTAAAGTAGTGCATTTTTGGTTCGTAGTTTACTAATATTTCGATATCTTTGTGTTTTTTATATAGAATGTTTCTTACTACTGCATATTGATAGCATTCGTTGTATTTTAGTTCTGGGTCATTATATCTTTCTCTTGCTATTCTTGCCCCTTCCATTAGTTCGTCTATGTTTATTCCTGCTGCTGCTATTGGTAATAGTCCTACTGCTGTTAGTACTGAATATCTTCCGCCTACATTATCTGGTACTACAAATTGCTCATATCCTTCTTTTTGTGCTAATGTTTTTAGTGCTCCTTTTTCTTTGTCTGTTGTTGCATATATTCTGCTTCTTGCTTCATCTATTCCATATTTGTTTTCTAGTATTTCTCTAAATATTCTAAATGCAATTGCTGGTTCTGTTGTTGTTCCTGATTTTGATATTACATTTATTGAAAAGTCTTTGTCTCCTATGTATTCTATTAGTTCATTTATGTAGTTTGGACTTAGGTTGTTTCCTACATATAGAATTTGTGGATTTTTTCTTTGTTTTGCTGGTAACATATCGCTAAATGAGCTTGTTAATCCTTCTATTACCGCTCTTGCTCCTAGGTATGATCCGCCTATTCCTATTACTACTAATATGTCTGATTCTTTTTTTATTTTTTTTGCTGCTTTTTTTATTCTTTTAAATTCTTCTTTGTCATAATTTACTGGTAGGTCTAACCAGCCTACGAAGTCTTTTTGGTCGTTTGCTCTTGTGTGTAAGTCTTCGTGTATGTTTTTGATTTTTTCTTTGTATGCCATTATTGATTTTTGTGTTATTCCTGTGTTTTTTAAATTTAATTTTATTTCTGCCATTTTTTATTACGCCTCGCTTTCTTTTCTTTTTCTTGTTACATTATATATAATTCAGTTCAAGATTTCAAGCTTATTTTTGCAAAATTAAAGAACTGCTTAATAAACAGTTCTTTAATTCTGTATAATTATTGCTTTTCGTACTGACTCCTTAGAAATTCCACTTGTTCTTCCATATTCTTGTACATTGTAAAGTTGTATTCAGCTGTTTTTTTCATTTGGAAAAAGAAGTATGTCATACTAATTAATGCTACTACAAGTATTGCAATAATAGTTAGAAGTATTTTGTTTAATCTATTCATTGACCTATACCTCCTATCTTTTTCTTCATAATAGCATTTGCCACTAAATAAGTCAACTATAAATTTTATATTTTTGTCAAAAATTCCATAAAATTCTAAAAAAAGTAAAAAAATGGCAAAAAGATGTGGACAAAATTGTAAATGTATATTATACTAAATATTAGAGTGTGTAGCTTAATGCTATGTACTTAGTGTTTTTTCATAGTCTAATATAGGTTTAACAACACAGGAGGAACATTATGAATCTACAACTTAAGAAAAAACTTGTATCACTTATGATTTGCTTAGGACTTTTAGTAAACGGGCCTTTGCCTGTTTTTGCTACATCAGGTTCTAATTCAGAGACTAGTATAGCCTCTACATATGCATCAACTTCATTTTCCATGGAGTTAAAACCAGCTACAGGTCAAGTAGGAAAAATCGTTAATATGGGATTTAATCCCACAGTTACAGTAACAGCTACTGGAAATCCTAATATGGAATATCGAGTTAGTGTCGTCAACCCTGTGGGTATTACTGGTGTTGTTGGTTATGTCCGCGGAGATGGTTCAACTATAAGCAAAAATCTATGGATGAGCATTGGCGGAGATTACCACGTTTGGGTCGAAAATTGGTCTGGAACAACAAATGCCAAATCAGCTTATTTCAATTTTTCTGTAACTTGGTAGAATTTTAAATTTTACCTATATCTTGACTATGAATTAACATCTCATAAATTAAAATAAATTTATGAGAAATAAGAAGTCTCTATATAGATACTTCAAAGATAGGATCAGCTTTGTGCTTTTCCTATCTTTTTTTATTATATATCAACTTAATTTTTCAAAACCTCATCTAATACCTTTGCCAAATACTTCATACTATTCAAGCATTGGTCTAATGTATTACCAGTTGAGCCAACCTCAATAATGCTAGCAAACTTACCAGCATGTTGATTATACCTAGACTGAGTAAGCATTATCGGCTTAAACAACCCCGGGTACATCTCTTCTGCCTTTTGTTGAACCTTAACAGCAAACTTCAAATTTTGTTGCCAGTTTGGATGCCAAAGTCCACCTTCATTTGTACCTATAACAAACATCATTTGTGCAGTTTCTTCTTCGCCAATTTTTACAGTTGGAGCATAGTCAGGTCTTGAACCTATTGCGTCTCTATGTATATCTATTATAATATCTGAAGGAGTTGTTTTTAGCATATTTTCCACTGTTGCAAGTGAACGTGTATATGAACCATTATATGCAGGATAATCGTGGTAATCTGTACTATGTACTACATTGTAGTTATATTGTTGCAAATAATTTTGCAGTTCTGTGCCTAATCGTGTTACTGTAAAATTTAGGTCTGTTGTTCTAAAATTTCCAGTTTGCGTATATGGATATTTTTCGCTTGGTGTGTAGCTTTCGCAGCTATGTGTATGGAATAACAAAATATTTTTATTTTCTATTGTTATGTTTGGATTTAACACATCTTCTGTCAATGCATAACTTGTTTGGTTTTTGATTTTCAGGCTGCCTTGTTGTACATTTGCGTTTTCGCTTATTGGGTTATTTGTTATTACTTGTGTTTGTACTCCTGTTTTTGCAAGTTCTATTTCTTCTTGTTTTTCTTCATTTTTATTATCTTCTGTATTTTGTTGTTCTGCTTTTTGAGCTTTTAATTCTACTTGTTCCATTCCTTTTATTGATGATATCTGAGTTTTAAGCATTACTTGCAATATATTTCCTTCACTTTCATCTTCTTTTGCTATTTTTTTGTATTCTTCATTTACTTTTGACATTGTTGGTATTACTTGGTCCATACAGTTTACCATACTGTGATTTGTTATTGAATTTAAATTTATCTCTAGATTTTTTAATTTATTTTCCTGCGATTTTTTTCCGAAATTTTTGCTAAATAGTAATACTAGTAGTATTGTTAAGCTAATCCCCATAAAAATTTTAGCAACATCTTTTGCTTTTAATACTGTAACTTTGAACATATTTTTCTCCTTGTATCTTTGGTCTATTATATTTATATATATTCAAAGCTTGGCTCTTTATTCATTAAAATACAAAAAAAGTTTGATATTTCTACCAAACTTTTTATTAAACAATTTCTTATATTTTCTTCCAAAACCAGTCTAATGTATTGCCTACACTCTTTTTACCAAAAGTTTTTGCTTCTATATCATCTACCCATAAATATGAGAAAAATGTTACTAGAATAAATACAAAGTCGATAACTAAGCATCTTGATAACGTTGATACCAGATATCTAAATTCTGCTGGTAATGTTACTAATTGTACTACATGAACAATTAATATAACCAAATATGCAAATAATGTAACTGCTCCTATCATACTTTTCTTGATTTCTTGTGATAAGAATATCATTAATACTGTTGCAGCTAACATTAATATTAGTGTTAATGGATTTGATATATCGAAGATAAACATGTTCTTCCCCTCCGTTTTCTTATGTATTTCTATTTTATCATAACACTAATACTTTTTTACTTCAATGTTTGTTATATTACTTTTATGTTACATTTTTATTACAATATTATTTGATATTGTAATTATTTTAACTTTTTTTCTATTAAATCTGCAATTTCTTGAGCTTTCTTAGTTATATATTCTTGGTCTTCCCCTTCAATCATAACTCTTACTAATGGTTCTGTCCCTGACGGTCTTATTAGAACTCTTCCATTTCCCGCAAATTCTCTTTCTAATTTTTCTATTGCTTCTTTTATTTCATCATCTTTTTCATAATCATATTTTTTGTCTGAATTTACTTTTGCATTTATTAATATTTGCGGATATAGTTTTATTATACTTGATAATTCTGATGCTTTTTTGTTTTCTTCTAATATGGCTTTTATTAACATTAATGATGTTAATATTCCATCTCCTGTTGGATTGTAATCTAATAAAATTACGTGTCCTGATTGCTCTCCACCTAGGTTAAATCCTTCTTTTAGCATTTGCTCTAGAACATATCTATCCCCTACTTTTGTTTGTAGTAGCTCTAAGCCATTATCTCTTGAATATTTGTTTAATCCCAAGTTGCTCATTACTGTTGCAACTATTGTGTCTTTATTTAGCTTTCCTTTTTTTCTTAGACTTTGTGAAATTATTGCAAGTAATTTGTCTCCGTCAATTAATTCACCTTTTTCATCTATTGCTAAACATCTGTCACCATCACCGTCATATGCAACACCTAAGTTTAATTTATTGTCTAATACAAATTTTCTCAACCCTTCTAGGTGAGTTGAACCACAGTTATGGTTTATATTTATACCGTCTGGTGAATTATTTATAATTTTGTATTTAATTCCTAAGGCTTTAAATACTTTTTCCGAAACCTTGTATGTTGCACCATTTGCAGTATCTAGCCCTACTACAAAATCATCTGTATTATATTTTTCTATGTCATCATCAAAGTTCTTTCTGAAAAAATATACATATTCATCTAATAAATCTAATGCATATTCTGAAACTCCTATTTTGTCATTTACAGCTGTTAATTCGTCTAATTTTCCAGACTCCATTATTTCTTCAATTTCTTCTTCTAAATCATCTGAAATTTTCATTCCTTTATTACTGAAAAATTTTATTCCATTAAACTCATATGTATTGTGTGATGCTGATATAACAACACTTGCATCTGCATTTAATTTTCTTGTTAAATATGCTACTGCTGGTGTTGGCATAACTCCTAGCAATTTCACATTTGCTCCATAACTTAAAAAACCTGCTACCATTGCACTTTCTATTAGTGTTCCTGAAATACGAGTATCTCTTCCTATTAGTATTGTAGGTGTGTGGTCTGTATGTTTTGATAAAACATATGCTCCTGCTTTTGCCACCTTGTATACTAACTCTGGCGTTAGCTCTGTGTTTGCAATTCTTCTAATACCATCTGTTCCAAAATACTTTCTCATAATCTTCCTCCTCCATGTCCATTGGGGACGTTTCTTTTTGGACAAAATGTCCATTAGGAAACGTCCCAGATGGACATTTTGTCCACTTTGGGACACATCTCTATCTTTGTAAGAATTCTTTTACAATAGTTTTGATTGATTCCCCTTTTAGCATTTTTAGTTTTTCTATTAGCTCTAATTCTATCTTATGTGGTTCTTTTATTTCTATTCTTTTATTTCCTAATACTAATTTAGGATTTGTTGTTGTTAATTCTTTTAGTGCTTCTTCTCCAACTATTTCATTCAATTCAGATAATATTTGTGGTATTTTAGAATAGATTGTATTTTGTCTATGTGCGTTTGTTCCTAGCATATGTACCATATTGTTTTGTAGCATTTTTTCTACTATTATTTGTGGTTTTTCGCCATATTCTCCAATTATACTTCCATAATCAGATTGTATTAGTACTCCATTTTCTATTAATTCATATAATAGGTCTGGGTCTTTTTGTACAAATTTGTATCTTTCTGGATGTGCCAATATTGGTACTATTTTACATTGTTTCATTTGATGTATTTTATCATATAAATTTTCTGGCTCTTCGTCTAATGGTAGTTCAAATAATACATAACTTGTGTCATTTATTGTTGATGCTTTTTCGTCTTCTAGTAGTTTTATTATGTTGTCTGACATATATATTTCGTTTCCTAAATATATTTTTACGTCTATGTTTTTTGCTCTTAAATTTTCATATATTGCATTTACCCACACTTCTCTTTCTTTTGTGTCTGTTTCGTAATAGCCTTCTTTGTAGTGTGATGTTAGTACTATTGCTTCAAATCCTGCATTTTTTGCTTCTTTTATTAGATTAAATGTTTCTTCTATGCTTCTTGCTCCGTCATCTATGTTTGGTAGTATATGTGTGTGTATGTCTATCATTAATTTGCTCCTTATTTTATTTCTCCTGGTACGTTTGAAACTATTTGTTGATATTGGTTTAATACTGATTGATTATAGAACATTATTTGATTTCCCATTATTGTCCAGTCTGATTTATGTTCGCTTAAGAAGTTGAATATATTTTCTATATAATCAAATGATGCTGTTATTTGTTTTTTAGCTTTTTCACCTTTTTCTTTTGTCTCGTTTAATTCTTTTTCAGTTTCTTCATCTACTGCTAATTTTTTATATATTTCTTTATAGTAATCACTTATATCTTTATCATCAATAACTGTTAAAAATCTTTCTTTCTCACATAGTGATAATAGTTGTTCTATATATTCTTCTCCTGCTTTTCTCATTTCAGCAATTTTCGCTTTTGTTTGTGTGAATTCTGGTCCATCATTTTTGATGTTTTCAAATGACATTAATTTTTCTATATCTTCTGTTTTGATTATTTCTGGTGCTTTTTTGCTTGTTTCTAGTGTTTCATTTAAATATTCTTTTAATGTTTGTTCTACTACTGCATATGAACCTTTTGTTTTTATTTCCATATCAATTTTAGCATCTTGGTCTACTGTTCCGTCTGCTTTTAGCATTTCCATTGATGTTATTTTATTTGTTTCGCTTACTAATAATGCGAATTGTGAAGAGTGATATGCTACAAATAGTGATATTCCAACTATTATTGCTAATACAACTGCAATTATAGCAATTATTAATCCTTTTTTACTTTTCTTTCCTTTTCCATTTTCTGTTTTAACTTCTGCTTTTACTTCGTTGTTTACCTTTTCTACATTTTCATTTTTTTGTTCTTCCATTTTTAATTCCCCTTTTATTTTTTATTTTTGCATTTTTATTATAATGCTTTATTATTCTGTTTGCAAGTTTTTTCTACATTTTATTTGGCATTTCCATTCCAAGTAACTCTGCTCCCATTTTTAAGATTTGTCCAACACTGTATGTTAAGTATATTCTAGCGTCTTGTAGTTCTTTGTCTTCACATATAATTTTATTTTCATTATAAAAACTACTAAATGCTTTTGCTAAATCAATTAAATATCTTGAAAGTATTGAAGGCTCTTCTTTATTTGTTACTTGTACTAAAATATCTTCAAAGTTATAAATTAATTTTATAATATTTTGTGAGTATTCGTCTTGTAAACACTCTAAATTTACATCTTTTAATTCAGGTACTTTTCCAGCTTTTTCGATTACACTCTTAGTACGTACATATGTGTATTGAATATATGGTCCTGTTTCTCCTTGGAAGTTTAGTATTGCATCCCATTCAAATATTTCGTCTTTTACTCTGTTATTTGCTAAATCGTTGAATATTACTGCTCCTATTCCAACTTTTCTAGTATCTTTATAAAACATAGCAAACTTACTGATAAAAATCTTTATAGCTAGTTTAGAAAGAACATTTAGAAACGTAAACTTTCTAAATGTTTTTCTCTTATATGAATATTTTTCCTGTCAAGTCCGTTATTGTTTGTTCTTGATTATATACACTATCACTATTCGTACATTTTTCTTGCCATTTATAGCCTTCAATTCCCTGTTTTTCAAAACATAATTTTCTTAAAAATTGACTAGGTAATTTTTCGACTGTATAGACTCTACCTTTATTCTCCTTAGTATTTTGAATATATAAATAAGAAAAATCATTATCAAATTTCTCGTCTGATGTTATGATGTTACATTCTCTAAATCTTCCAAATGTTCGATTTAAATCTTCTACCATATCAAATTTATATGGTACGCAATGTAGATGTGCATGATCTATACTCGCTCCAGCATATCCAGACTGTGCTGATCCATGTTCAAAAAATAAAACATCAGAATTGTATACCTCTTTATAAATTTTTTTAATCTTATTTTGCAATTTTTCTACCTGTTTCTTCATATTTTTAGGAATTTCAAAAAAATTTAAATAATGCTTATTTGTTACAATAAGTATATGACCTAAACAAACTGGTGAAATATCAACTCTCACAAATAAGTCCTCATTTTCAAATAAAATTGCTTCTTCTGTTGGTAAATTTGCTAATTCATTATTTATAAATCTTGTTTCGTTACAAAATGGACATTTTTCAGAATATTTCATCTTATTGGTTCCTCCTATTTTTTAATTTTATCAATCTTTCAGATAATTCTTGATAATTTTTTTCTAAACACTTACACTGATTGTATAGTTGATTTCCTAATTTTAAATATTCAGCTGAATTATTATTTATAAATTGTTCATAACCATAAACAGTTCTAGATAATTCAATCAAATATAATAATGGCATATATTGTAAATCATAATAATTCAACTCATATATTTTCATAAACTCTTTTACATATTCTAAAAAAAATTTAAAGTCAATTTTCTGTTTTTTTATTTCTTTAGCCATAAAAAAGTAATTTCTAATTATTTCTCTTGCAACGGGTATATTCCTTGTAGCCACGAAATCTAATATTGCATTAATTTTATTTTCTTTATCATAAATAAATTGTGAAACAGTAAAGTCACCATGACTCTTTTTTATAGTAAGTTTATCTTGCCAATCAAAATTCAGATTTCTCAATTTTAATAGAATGTCTCTTTTTTCATTAAGTATCTCTTTCACCTCTGTATTATTTGTTTTTAATATTAATTGTTCGATATTAAATATATCTTTATCACACAATTTTTGAGTCATAATATATCTTTTAAAATATGGTAGTTCATATTCATAATCTTCTAACGCTTTTATAATCTTTCCTAGCAAATTTATTGATTCAATAATCTGTTCTTTAGTAGATTTATTTGTCTCCAAAACATTTCCTTCAATATACTTTTGCAAAATAACCATTTTGTTTTTATGATTAAAACAAATTTCACCACTTTTATTCAAACAATACTCTGGTGTATTAATTTCATATTTCTTTAAATGATTTACAACATTATATTCAGTTTGAACATTTTCCATATTTATCTTTCTTTGAAATTCTTTCATAATATAATGAGCATCATCTGAATATATTTCATATATATTAGCACTTCCCCTATTTATTCTTTTTACTTTTGCTACATTAATTCCATATTGTTCAAATAATACTTTTTTCACTTCACGAATATCAAACAAAGAATCTTCTACTGACACTTTTTATACTTACCTCCCAAATCATTTATCTATTTTTACATGTTACATCTTTTGAATTATTACTTTCAATTACTTTTATAATATTTTCTCTTATATCACCATCAAAAATATCAATATCAGTTTTAGATGTCAAAATACATGGTCGTGCAATTCCACTACTTGTTATTCTAAATGGTACTTTTTTACATATATTACACAATCCCAGTCTGCATAATGAATGATAGAATTTAACTAATGTTTTTCCATCTTTTGAGCCATTTAATTCTTGCAAAGCATTATCTATATGCCAATCTATATCTATCTTTGTTCTAATACTTTCTTGTAATTGCATATATCTTTTACTATATTCTTCGTCAGTTTTTTCTTTTACAATTTCAAGAACTCTAACACCTATATTATTATCAACAGCCCATCTTACAATATTTTCCGTATTTTCGTCATCATCATTATATACTGTAGCAATTCTAACTTCACACCCACTATCTCTGATACTTAATATATTATCTTTTATTTCTTTTGAACTAAGTCCAATTGGTGAATTCTTTGAAACCTCTTTATCAAAATAATCCATTCCTATTACAACTTTTTTTATCCAATTGTTATTAATAATTGTCATTAGTTTTTCAATTTCTATTCCATTCGTGTTCATTTCCACTTCTATATTGTATTCTTCTGTGAGCATTTTACATATGTCTATAACTTCAGGTGCTGTTAAAGGTTCTCCTCCAGTTAATCTTATTTTTTTCAAATTCATACCTTTACAAGCCTCAACAATTTTTCTAATTTGTTCTTTAGATAATATCGCCATCTTTGTGTTTCCTTCATTATGGCAATAAACACATTTCATATTACAAGCTGCAGTTATTGAAATTCTTAATTCATTTTTAGCTAATTCCATAATACATTTCTCCTTTATTACTTTTCTTTTACTATTCCCTCATTTATCCATTTAGGAAAATCCATAAGTTCTTCAAAATTTCGTATATATCCATTTTCTGAATAATTAGGTATTGCAGGTCTAACTAATCCTCGATTATCAATCTTCCATTTTTCCCCTTTTAAATGGACGCAATTTATCTTATTGTATCTCTTATATGTAAATATAACTTTTGGATAATTGCTTTCTTCTATTCTATCAATCAAACCCTCTTTATTATGTAAGTTCCAATCAGTAGCAATAATATATATATTGTCATAATCTATTCGTTTTCTTCTTCTATCCCATGCTTCTATTGCCTCTTTACAATTTTCATAATGCCTACAATGAATAACTATATCGCCTACTTTTATCAAAGGATATTTAATTGTAGAATCCATAGGCTCAATATATTGTTCTATATATGGTACTGGCTCAATAGAAAAATAATATTTAGGATTCTCAACCAACTTAACAAAATCTTCGTCTTCGATAAATAAATTTATTGTTGGAGATTGAAATGGCATTTTAAGCATATTATATATTACTCCACCTAAACAATTTTGCGATATTATTGTAAAACTATGTTTCTTTATTTTTTTTCTTACTATTGATTGATGAATTTTTCTTTTTAACTCAATTATAAAATTCGTATCTTCTTTTTTCATTTTACACCTCTTTTTACATCTTTTCAGGCGCTTGAAATCCTAGCAAATAAATTCCACTTTCAAAAATTCTTTTCATTAAAGAAAGTAACGATATATTTGAATCTAACCTATCTTTATCACCTTGCAATATTTTAACTTTTTGATAATAGCTATTAAATGTATTTGCAAGTTCATACAGATATGTGCAAATTTTCGATGGAGCATTTTCTATATAACTTTCTTCGAGAGCCTCTTTATATTTAGAAATTCTTAATAGTAGTTCTTTTTCAATATCTTCCACAGGTTCTAAAATTATATTATCTTTTATTTTATTATCGTTCTCATAATATTTATTTAAAACCGCTTTAATTCTAACCAATGTATATAATATATATGGACCTGTTTTTCCTTCAAACGCAGTAAATTTATCCACATCGAATATGTAGTCCTTACTTATTTGATTAGATAAATCAGCATATTTAAGTGCTGCTAATCCTACTATTTTTGAAATTTTCTGTTTTTCCTCTTCCGATAATTTCTTTGTATTATTCATCTTTTCATATACTTTAGAATTAATTTCGTTTATCAAGTTCTCTAAGCGCATTACTCCACCATTTCTTGTTTTAAATGGTTTACCATCTTTTCCATTCATAGTTCCAAAACCTAAAAAAACTAAATCAACATCTTGATCAATTATTTGAGCTTTTTTAGAACATCTAAACACTTGTAAAAAATGTAGCTCTTGACGTTTATCAACTACATAAATTATTGAATCTGGATTATAATCCAACTGTCTTTGCATTATCGTTGCCAAATCAGTAGTCTGATAACAAGAAACTCCGCCTGATTTTAAAACCATGCAAGGATTAATCTCTGTTTTATCTGTTTTCTCTGATACATCAACTACCATTGCTCCGTTACTTTCATATATAATACCTAATTTTTTCATTTTATCGATCATAGTTTTAACATATTTTTGAGAATCACTTTCTCCTAGCCATAAATCAAAGTCAACATCTAGTTTTTTGTAATTTTGTTTTAAATCTTCTACTGAAATTTCAACTATTTTTTTCCATAAATCATAGTATCCTTTTCTTTCTTCTTGAAGAAATGCTGTATTTCTTCGCGCAGCTTCCTTAAAGGCATTTGCCTTTTCTATTTCTTTCTCTGCTGCATTTTCATCATATTTTGTCTTCGCACTTGCGCATGGGTAAATTTCTTCTAAATCTGAAACTGTAAATGGAGCTTTTTCAGGATATTCTCCTTTATAGTTTTCATTAAAATATACCCATTCAGGATTTCTATATTTCATTTCTTCTATAACTAGTCCCATTTGAAGTCCCCAATCTCCCAAATGAATATCTCCTATTGTTCTGTTTTCAAAATAGTTATGAATTCTTTTTACAGATTCTCCAATAATAGCAGGTCTTAAATGCCCCACATGTAATGGCTTCGCTACATTTGGTCCTCCATAATCTATAATCACTGTTTTATTTGGATCTATTTTTATTCCAAACTTTGTTTCTTTTACCATTTTGTTTACATAATCACTTAAAGTCTTTTTTGAAACGTTTATATTGATAAATCCAGGTTTAATTACTTCTATTTTTTCAAATTCTTTAGTCTCTTTCAAATTTGCAACAACTTCATCTGCTATAATAAATGGAACTTTATGATATTTTTTAGCAGCTGCTAATGCTCCATCACATTGAAATTCACATAAATCTGGTCTATTAGAAATAATTACTTTTCCATATTTTTTATCATATCCACATTTTTCAAATGATTCTTCTACACATTTTTGTAACAATTGCATTAAACTTTGCAATTTAACTCCTCCTCTTTTAAATATTTTTAATTTGTTATATTATATCATTATTTGCCTTTTTCTGTCAATTAATTCCCCTTGATATTTAAGCTTTTTGAAACTTTATATTACTTTTTATTTAATTAGACACATTTATTTTTAACTTACTACATTGCTACTTCGTTTGTAGTTCTTCTTTATAGACACGTTGCTATGAATCAACTCTTTTTTGCATTATAGCATTTTTCGAAATTTTCATTACAAATTCAAAAAAAGATGAAGTTGTAGTCATATTTTTACAATTCATCTTTAAATATGTGAATTTTTAAATTGTTGTTAGGAAAGAATATTTGCCATTACTGCATTTTGTTTTTTTCATCACAAGAAAATGCTATGGTTTTAGCTATTTCTTCTTTTAAATCTAGCATTTATTTTCCCCCTTTATTTTTGATATAGTTCCAAGAGTCTCTACACATATCTTCTATTGTTTTTGTAGCTTCCCAACCTAATTCTTCTTTTGCTTTTGAAGCATCCGCATAACACTCAGCAATATCGCCAGGTCTTCTCTCTACTATTTTATATGCTACTTTTTCTCCTGTTGATTTTTCAAATGCTTTTACTATATCTAGTACACTTGTACCTTTTCCTGTTCCCAAATTATAAATATATAGTCCTTTTTGTTCTTTTTCTAATTTATTTAGTGATTTCACATGTCCTTTGGCTAAATCAACTACATGTATATAATCTCTTACTCCTGTTCCATCAGGTGTATTGTAGTCATTTCCAAATACTGATAATTCTTTTAATTCTCCACTTGCTACTCTAACTACATATGGCATTAAATTATTTGGAATTCCTTGTGGATTTTCCCCTATTAAGCCACTTTCGTGTGACCCTATTGGATTGAAGTATCTTAAAATACATATATCTAAGGTATTGTCTGCATTGTATGTATCTTTTAATATTTGCTCAATAAACAATTTTGTTGTACCATATGGGTTTGTTGTTCCACCAGTTTTAGTTTCTTCTGTAATTGGTACTACTTCTGGGTCTCCATATACTGTTGCTGATGAACTAAATATGAATTTTTTTACTCCATATTTTTTCATTGTTTCTAGTAATATTAGACATCCTGTTATATTGTTGTGATAATATTTTAGTGGTTCTTTTACAGATTCTCCAACTGCTTTGTATCCCGCAAAGTTGATTACTGCTTCTATTTCGTTTTCTTCAAATATTTTTTCTACTTTTTCCCTTTCTAAATAGTCCGCTTCGTAAAATCTAATTTTCTTTCCTGATATTTTTTCAATTTTTTCGATTACATCTGGTTTACTATTAGAAAAATTATCAAGAATAATAACTTCTTTCCCTTCATTCAATAACTCTACTGCTGTATGACTTCCTATATATCCTAATCCACCTGGTAATAATACTGCCATTTTCTCACACTCCTATTTTCTTTTTACTTCTGTTCCTTCTTTGCTATCTTTTATGTCATATCCTTTACTTTGAATTAAATCTCTTAATTCATCTGATTTTGCCCAATCTTTGTTTTGTCTTGCTTGTGTTCTTTGTTCTACTAAGTCTAAAATTTCTTGTGGTATTTCTTCTTGTTCTTCTTTTTTGTCTATTTCTAACCCTAATACTGTATCAAATTTTAGTAATAGTTCAGCAAGTTTTGGACTTTTCTTTTCGTTTCTTACAACTTCCCAAACTGTTCCCATTGCTAATGGCATATTTAGGTCGTCATTTATTGCTTTATGGAATTTTTCTTCATATTCTTTAACAGTTTTGTCTTCTACTTCATCTTTTCCTTGCATATGAATTTGATATCCATTTTTTAGTCTTTCCAATGATTTTGACGCTGCCTCAATTCCGTCCCATGTAAAGTTTAGTTTGTTTCTGTAATGGCAAGAATAACTGAATAACTTGTATACTATTGGGTTATATCCTCTTTCAATAAAGTCTTTCATTAAATATACATTTCCTAGACTTTTTGACATTTTTCCGCCGTCTATTAGTAGATATTCTCCATGAACCCAATAATTTGCAGGCACTTTACCACAAATACCTTTACTTTGCGCTATTTCGTTTTCGTGATGTGTTGGTATTAAATCAATTCCACCTGTATGTATATCAAATTGTTCTCCTAAATATTTTCTTCCCATTGCTGAACATTCTATGTGCCAACCTGGATAGCTTGGTCCCCAAGGGCTATCCCATTTCATTAAATGGTTTTCTGGTGCTTTTATCCATAATGCAAAATCATATGGGTTTCTCTTTTCTGGGTCAACTTCTACCCTTGCCCCTGCTTTTTGCTCTTCTAAATTCAAGTTTGATAATATTGGATATTTGTCTAATTTTGATATGTCAAAATATATTGCTGTTGATGTTTCATATGCGAAATCCTTTTTTACTAATTCTTTAACAAATTCTAGCATTTCTTTGATATGGTCTGTTGCTTTACATACTATTTCTGGAGTTTCTATATTTAACATTGCTAAATCTTTAAAAAATAACTTTGTATAATGTTCTGCTATTTCATATGGTGATTTATGTTCTTCTCTTGCAGATTTTAGCATTTTATCTTCACCTTCATCAGCATCTGAAACTAAATGACCAACATCTGTTATATTCATTGCATGTTTTATTTTATATCCATTGTAACGTAACACTCTTCTTAAAACATCTTGAAATATATTTGTTCTCATATTTCCAATTGTTGCGTCTTTATATACTGTTGGCCCACAAGAATACATTCTTATCTCTTTATTATCTAGTGGTATAAATTTGTCTTTGTTTCTTGTTAATGTGTTATATAAGTATATATCCATATCTACTCCTTTTCTTGTTCGAAATTGCCAAAAGGGACGGTCCTTTTTGGCAATTTTCAAACCTTTATTTTATTTATTCTGTTCCTTCTCCTGTGTTTCCGCCTGTGTTATCTCCACCTGTGTTGTCTCCTCCTGTTGTTCCACCACTTGTAGAATTTCCTCCTGTTGTATTTCCGCTTGTTCCACCACCAGTAGAATTTCCTCCTGTTGTGTTGCCTCCTGTTGTATTTCCACTTGTATTAGTATTTGTTGTTGTATTTGGCTTTGGTTGTTCTTGTGGCTTTTCTACTTCTTTTGGTTTTGTATGAACATTACATGTATCTTCTACTTTTCCGCCTCCTGTAACAGTTGCTCCATTTACTGGTTTCCATAAGTTTAATTGTTCTTTTGGTAATAATCCGCCATATGGCTTGTTTGTTACTGTTACATATTGTGAACAATATTCTGTTGCTATTTTATTTGTTTCTGAACATATAGCTTGGCTTCCATGTCCTTGGCATTGTTCTGGTAGGTTATCTGCTGTAAATATTTCTGTATATGAAGGACAACCTGTTGTTGCTAATCCACCTGTTAATGAACATACTTTTTGTTCTACTATTCCATTTGGTTTTGTAAATGTTGCACCTGTTAGTCCTTTATGAATATCTTTCATTACTGAACTCCAAATTAATGCTGCTGGGTTAGCTGAATATTCTCTTTGTACAACTTCTTCTGGGCTATCATATCCAAACCAACAAGCTGCTGAATAATATGGTGTAAATCCACATAGCCATCTATCTTTGTGTCCATCAGTTGTTCCTGTTTTTGCTGCTACATCCATTCCTGTTATAGCACAATATGGTGCTGTTCCACCTGCTTTTACTGTTCCTTGCATTATAGTACTTGTTATATATGCATTTTGTTCTGATATAACTCTTTTCTTTTCTTGTGTTGGTGTTAATACTGTGTCTCCATTTGCATCTACTACTTTTGTGTAGAATGTTGGCTCTATGTATTCTCCATTGTTTGCAATTGCTGCATATGCTGCTGCCATTTCTAATGGGCTAATTCCTTCTGATAGTCCACCTATTGCAAGTGATAAATGTTCGTCGTTTGGTTTGCTACTTTCAACTTCACTTGATTTTGTTAATGTTGTTACTCCGAAGTTTCTTAAATAATCTATTGATTTTCCTGGTGTTAGTTCTCTCATTATTTTTACTTCAGGTACGTTTTGTGATTTTGCAAGTATTGTTCTAATGTTGATATTTCCTAAATATGCTTCTTCATTTTTTGGCTTGTATCCACCACCAAAGTCTGTAAGCACATCTGAATACATTGTTGATGCTGTAATTACTTTTTCTTGTAATGCTGGTGCTATATCTGCTATTGGTTTTATTGATGAACCTGGTTGTCTTGCTGATTGTGTTCCTCTGTTTAATCCAGATACTGCTTTTTCTCCTAATCCACCTGAAACACCTAATACATATCCAGTTTTATTGTCTATTATTACCATAGCTGCTTGTGTTTGTTCATTTTTTAGTGTTCCGTCTTTGTTTTTTTCGTGTCCTGGTTTTATGTATTTTGCTTTTTTAGTTTCTTCTTCTACTCTTGCTTGTATTTCAGGTTTAACAGTTGAATATATTGTTAATCCACTACTGTACACGTAGTTTTTTGCCATGTCCTCTGACCAACCTTTTTCTTCCATAAATTGTCCAATTACTTGTTGTATTACTGCATCTGTATGATAAGAATAATTATTTCCTGTTGATATTTGCCCTTTTTCAAATTTTAGTCCTGCATTTGCTTGTTCTACTGCTTGGTTATATTCCTCTTCATTTGTAATGTATCCTAGTTCTTTCATCTTTGCAAGTACTGTTAGTATTTTTGATTTTATTCTATCTGCTCTTTTTTCTTCTGTGTCTGTATCAGATGCTAATTTATATGGGTTATAGTATGATGGTCTACTATTTATTCCTGCTAAATATGCGCATTCTACCAAACTTAAATCCTTTGCTTTTTTGTTAAAATAGTATTCTGCTCCTAATTCCACTCCATGTAAGTTTCCCTCTCCACCTACATATAGTATATTTAAGTATAATTCTAGTATTTGTTCTTTTGATATCATTCTTTCCACTTGATATGCTTTTGCCCATTCTTTTACTTTTCTGAATATTCCTGCCATTCCTGCTGATTCATCATCTTTTGTTATGTTTTTAACTAATTGCTGTGTAATTGTACTTCCACCATATGTACTTTTCCCTAGTAAAGTTGTTACTATCGCTCCTGCTGTTCTTTTAAAGTCTACTCCGCTATGTTTGTAAAATCTTTCATCTTCAATTGCTACATATGCTTTTGGTAGGTAGTCTGCCATTTCGTCTAGTGGTATTGGTTTTCTTTTTTCGTCTCCACTTATGGTGGCTATTACTTCTCCATTTGAAGCTACTAATGTTGAGTTCGCTGCTCCGCTGGTTAGGTCTTTTGAATCTATTTCAAAATCGTCTCCAAATAGTCCAAAGAATATTCCTGCTATTATTCCTGCTCCTATTACTGCAAGTAATAAGAATATTACTAATGCTATTTTTATTGCCATCATTAATTTTGGATGTGATTTTTTCTTTTTATTTCCGTTTTTTGTTTTCTTTACTTGTGGTTTTCTTGTTGCGTTTTTTGTTCCTGCTTTTTTTGTAGGTCTTTTTTTGTTTCTTTGTATTTTACTTGGTCTTGCTTTGTTGTTATCTTTACTGTTACTTGGCATTTTATTCCCTCCTTGCCAACTTGATTTTTTCGTAAGCTTATTATATTACATTTTTACAAAAAAGAAAAGCTTTTTTACAAATCTAAACTATCTTTGTTCAATAAAAATTCCTCAATTCCCATTATTACTGTTCCTTCATCATTCCTCCATAGTTTAATATCATCTCTAACAACAATTATTTTCTTGAATGAATCTTGAATATAATTAAATGGTCTTTGTTCTTGTTTCATTTTTTCTTTATCCGGTATAGCAAAGGCAGATTGAACATAATATCTTTTACTTCCTTGGTTACATACAAAATCTATTTCTATTTGCTTTCTTATATTTTTTCCTTCTTTATTTTTTTCATTTATTTCTACTACTCCAACATCCACATTATAGCCTCTAATCAATAATTCATTATATATTATATTTTCCATAAGATGTGTCTCTTCTTGTTGTCTAAAATTTAATCTAGCATTTCTTAACCCAATGTCTGAAAAGTAATATTTTGATGGTGTGGAAATATATCTTTTCCCTCTTATATCAAATCTTTCAGCCTTATTAATTAAAAAAGCATCTACTAAATAATTTAAATAATTATTTATTGTAGGGATTGTTATATCATTTATATTGTTACTTTTAAATGTATTTTCTATCTTATTTGGATTTGTTAAAGAGCCGACAGATGATGCTATCATATTTACTATTGAATCTAATTTGTCATCTTTTTGAATATTATTTCTTTCAATTATGTCATTTAAATACGTGTTTTTAAATAAATCATTTAAATATGCGCTTTTAGCTTCTTCAGTTTTTCTTGATAATATATATGGCATTCCTCCATATGTTATATAGTCATTAAAGGCCTGTTTCTCACTTCCTTCATATGCCTCTTTGAATTCAGAATATGATAACGGAAACACTCTTATTTCATCGCCTCTTCCTCTAAATTCAGTTATAACGTCACTTGATAAAAACTTCGAATTACTTCCAGTAACATATACATCTAAATTTTTCTTTCTTAACAGACTGTTTAAAACACTTTCAAAATCTGATACTTTTTGTATTTCATCCAAAAGAATATAATACATTTTTTTATCTTTAACTTTATTCATAATATATTTGTATAGATTTTCAGGCTCTGTATATTCTTTGTTTTCAATTGAATCAAGTTCTAGTTTTATAATATGGTCTTCTTCAACTCCGTCTTCTAATAGGTAATTTTTAAATATTGGATCTAATAAATATGACTTACCACATCTTCTTATACCAGTAATAATTTTTATTAATTCATTTTCTCTTCTTTCTATTAATTTATTCAAATATGTATCCCTTCTTATAAGTTTCATATTTCACACCTCATTTTATATTTTTGCGGATATACGCATTTTTTTAATATATTTATATTATATTCTTTTTACTTTTATAAGTCAATATTTATTTTGTTCTTTTGTATTTTTAAATGTATTTATATTATGTTCTTGATTCTTACTTTTATGCATATAGTTAGTCCAGCAATGCTGGACTATAAAATACTATTACTAGCCTGTAAATGTCTTATTTTGACCTTATCATTCAAGAATTGTTTTTGCAAATAATCAAATGTCCTATTTGTATAAGTATGCGCTTCATAAATTTTCTTTTTGTCATACAGATTGTTTTTATCAAAATCAAATTCTTCATCACTTGTATAATCTATTTCATAGTCAATTATATTAACGCCATTAAATCTTTTGCTTGATATTGCTACATTTCCACATAAATTCACGATAATTGCTTCTTCAAAAATTCTATACTTATTAATTAATTCTTTTGGAAAATCAACATTTAAAATAAGTTGAGATTTTGAAAGACTTTTCTTCTTGTTGTTTGTTACTGTAATCATAATTCCGTATTCGTCAAAAATTTGTTGTTCTATTTTTTTGAATTTTTCAAAGTGGTTGGTTACTATGTTTATTCTTTTATATTGTTTTACTATTTCTTTTATGTTTTCTAACATATTGGGCTCTATTTCGTTTATTAGCATTGATATTTGTAGTTCTTCTTTTTTTAGTCTCTTTTTTTCTACTATGTAATCTAATACTTTTAGTGTTAGTGCTTTGAATAGCCATTTTCCTTCTATTATTTTTGCTCCATAGCTGTGTAAAAAATTTGTGTATTCTTCTTGCTTGCTTATTTGTTTACTTAGTACTACTTTTTTGCTGTTTGTTTTTTCTAGTATTTTTATTGTTTTTTGTGCTAGTCTTTCTGCTTTTTTTGTTTTTATTTCTTCTTGTCCTATTGGTAGTATTAGTTTGTCCCCTTTTACTTGTACTATGTTGAATAGTTTTGTTATTGGGTTAGGCTTGTCAGTTTCTTGGATATAATACAATTAAATCACTCTCCTATACTTTTTAATTAAGTATATGAAAGTGATTTTCTTTTATTCTCTATTTTCTTAAAAATATAGTCTTCTTTTTGTTTTTCTTGTCTTCAATTTTCTTTACATCATCTATGTATTTATAATTTAATGCATTGTCTTTGCTAATAACAGATTGACCTAGTTCTTTTTCCATATCTTCTTTTGCAACTTTTGCTACATGTCCACCTTTTTTAGCAATTTCTTTATTCTTTTCTAGCCCATATGGTCTATGCTTTTTAGCAAGTTCTCTTGTTGCAATCTCTCCCAAATTAGCCAAAGCCACTTCAACATCTGTCATATTATCTCTCAATGATTCTTTCCTAATATTTTTATAGTCTTTGTATTCACTTGCTTTCATGCCAGACCATTCTTGATATATTTCATTTGTTAGTGTTGCATATTCATAATTTTTTGTTATTCCATTTTCTTTCCATACATCTGTCAATTTTTTTCTATCCAAAATACCTTTTAACCTTGCTTCAATCCATTTATCAGAATATCCTTTACTTCTGTAATAATCAACAGCGCGATTAACAGCAAGTTCTGGGTCAAATACTTCATCAATTCTCTCTTTTCCCATTTGAGCAAGCCATAGTTTAAAAGGTTCTGCTTTTTTGCTTGGAATAGATTCAATAAGTCTTAAAATTCCTTGTGTATCTAAAGCATCTCTTAACCTCATTTTTCCATCTGGAGCTAACATTTTCAACTGACTACATTTTGTAGTCAGTTCACTTCCTTCTTTTTTTAGTCTATTTTTTAATACAGACCAATATTTTCTTGGTTCTTCGCTACTTGTTAAAGCTCCCACTACATCAACTACACTAAAATAGTATTCCTCTTTTTCGCTATCCCAAATACTTCTTATTTCACTACCTTCAAAAAGATTTGAGATTGTTTCTAATTTATTATTGTCCATTTAGTCCTCACTTTCCTTTATGAGTTTATTATTCTCCTAAAAATATAGTCTTCTTTTTGTTAATTTCTTCTTGTTTTCTTTTTCTAATTGCTTTAAACTCTTTTTCGGTGTTGGTAAATCTTCTGGCATAGTGCCGCCTGCTTCTTCTATTGCTTTTCTAACAATTTTTCCAACTTCATTATGTGTGATATATGCAGCCTTTTCTGTTTGTATATTGTCTCTTCTTAGTTTTTGCTCTGTTTGGGAAATTCTAAATAAATTTGCTATAAGTTCATCACTTCCCATATTGTCTAAAATATCTTCTCTGTATCTTAGACCTTTTCTTTTTGCTATGTCTTCTGCTGTTTCGCCGTTATATAATCCTTTATATCCACTATTGTGAAATTTGTCAAAGTTTTTAACTCCTGCATTTTTAGCTGTTTGGTTATTAGAATTAAAATCTTTCTCTAGCTTTTTCATATATTACCATCTCCATTTCTTATTTTTATACATTCTACTATACTAATAAGTAAATTTCAATACTTGTGTAAGATTTTCTTGTATTAAATTCAAATTTCCAAACTTATTAAATCCAATATACAAATTTTAACGATTTTGATATACAATTTTTAAAAAACAACTATATCCCTCTTCAAAAGTCCCTTATTTACCGTAGCAATTCCAACAAAATTATTCTCAGAATAAACCCTATAAACTCCATCCATTTCTTGAACAGACAACTGCACACCATTCAAAAACAATTGTAACTTTTTGTTATTCAAATTTATAGCATGTCTATTCTCAAATAGATCTTCTAATGAAATCAAATGCTTGTCCAATTCATCTACATTTTCTTGCAATTCTTCAATTGTTACAGAATTGCTTATATTAAAATCTCCAACTTGAACTCTATTTAACTCACACATATAACCTACTGTACCTAGTCTTTGGGCTATGTCTTCACACAAACTCCTAATATATGTACCTTTTGAGCAACTAACCTGAAATTGCAATTGCTTATTTTCGTTATCCAATTCCATTAGTTGTATATCATAAATTTCAATTTGTCTTGGTTGTATTTCTACTGTTTGACCTTTTCTCGCATATTCGTAAAGTTTTTTACCATTTACTTTTATAGCAGAATACATAGGTGGCACTTGTTCTTGTTTACCAACAAAAGTTGCAAGTATTTTCTCCGCTTCTCCATTTTTAAATATTTCATTTGGCACAATTTTTTCTTCTACAATTTCACCTTCTGCATCTGCTGTATCAGTCTTTTGTCCTAATTGAATTTTAGCTTGATAAATTTTGTTGTGATTTATCAAATATTTAGAACATAAAGTTCCTTTACCAATTAGTAATGGCAACACTCCTGTTGCCATTGGGTCTAAGGTTCCAGTATGACCGAACCTTGCTATTTGTTATTTTCTTTACTTTATATACAATGTCGTGTGAAGTACAACCTTTTGGTTTATTTACTACTATTATTCCATCCATATTACTTCTCCACATTTAATACTTTAAAATTTTGCTTCGTTTTCTTGCGCTTAGCATTTACGCTTCACATTATTATTTTCCTGCATTCAATGCTTTTTCTACCTCTTTTACTATCTTTTCTTTAACCTGGTCCAAATCACCTTGAATTGACGCACCGGCAGCTCTTGGGTGTCCACCACCACCAAACATTAAACATACATCTGAGGCATTTACCTTTTCACTAGAACGTAGTGATATTTTGTATGTGTTTTCATCTTTTTGTCTTATAAATATAGATACTTCTACTCCTTCTATATCTCTACCAATTTCCACTAATCCTTCGTGATCTCCTGGTTCTGCATTAACTTCTTTTTCATCTTCCATTGTTATGTATGTATATGTTATTTGTCCGTCTGCTAGTAGTTCCATTCTGTCTATTACCCTTTTTTGTAATAAGAAATTTGCTTTTGTAATTGTACGCAATACTTTTTTGTATATTCTTGGTATATTAACACCTTTTCTCATTAATTCTGCTGTAAATTCAAATGTTTCCGGATTTACACCGTCGTGTCTAAATCCGCCTGTATCTGTTATAATTCCTGTAACAAGGCAAGTTCCTAGTTCTTTTGTTATGTCTATATTAAAATATCCAAACATCCCTACTAGAACCTCACAGCAGGCTGGAGACACTGGATTTACATAGTTTAGGTCTCCATACATTTTGTTACTGCCGTGGTGGTCTATTACAATTGTTCTTTTTGCATTTTCAAAGTATTCATTTTTAGCAAGTCTTTTTAAGTCTGCACAGTCAACAGATATTGCTAAATCATAGTTTGCTATTTCTGAACTTTCTTTTATTTGGTCTGCTAATGGCAAAAATCCAAATAATCTAGAATATTCTGGAATTATTACATCTGCTTGTTTTCCTAGTTGTTCTAACATAAGTTTCATAGCTAAACTACTTCCTATTGCGTCTCCGTCAGGTGATTCGTGTGTTAATACAACTATTTTTTCGCTTAATTTTATTTGAGTTAAAATTTCGTCTAATGTCATATTATTTCTCCTCTTCTTTTTTTGGCATAATTTCTTTTAATATATTATCAATTCTAGCACCATATTCTAATGAATCATCTAGTTCAAATATGATTTCTGGTGTATTTCTTAAATTTACTCTTTTTGCCAATTCACTTCTAATAAATCCAGCTGACTTTTTTAACCCTGCCAATGTATCTTTTAAGTTTTTAGAATTTAAAATACTTACATATACTTTTGCAAATTTTAGGTCATTTGTAACTTTAACTTTTGTTACACTAATTAGTCCTGTTACATTTGGATTTTTTAGTTCATAATTTAAAATTTGACTTATTTCTTTTCTGTATTGTTCGTCAATACGTCCTAATCTATTTTGATTTTCTGGCATTTTTCTATCCTTTCCTTTATTGCTTGGAAAAGAATTAGCATTTGGCATTGAAAACTTAATTCAACAATGCCAAATACAATTATCTTCCGAGCTTTATCTTTTAATTTCTTCCATAACATAAATCTCAAGCATATCGCCTTCTTTAATGTCATTGTAGTTTTCAATTTGAATACCACATTCAAATCCTTTACCTACTTCTTTAACTTCATCTTTAAATCTCTTTAATGTTGATAAATGTCCGTCATGTATAACAACATTTTCTCTAATTACTCTTATACCTGCATTTCTTTCAACTTTTCCAGATAATACATAAGCACCAGCTACTGTTCCAACATTTGAAATTCTAAATGTTTGTCTTACTTCTACACTACCAATAACTTTTTCTTCAAATTTTGGTTCTAACATACCTTTCATAGCCATTTCAACATCTTCAATAGCTTGATAAATAATAGAATATTGTTTAATTTCAACTTCATCTTTTTCTGCCATTTCTTTTGCCATAGCGTCAGGTCTTACGTTAAATGCTATGATTATTGCATTTGAAACTTTTGCAAGTGTAACATCTGATTGGTTTACAGCTCCTGCTGCTGCGTGTATAACTTTAACTCTAACTTCTTCATTTTGTAATTTTTCTAATGATTGTTTTACAGCTTCAACAGAACCTTGAACATCTGCTTTTACAATTAAATTTAATACTTTTAGTTTTCCTTCTTCCATTTGGCTAAATAAGTTGTCTAATGTTACTTTTGTAGCGCTTGCCATTGCTTTTTCTCTAGCTTGACGTTTTCTTCTTTCTATTAAGTGTTTAGCCATTTTTTCGTTTTTAACTTCGTAGAATGTTTCTCCTGCCTCTGGCACTTCTGTTAATCCCATTATTTCTACTGGTGTTGAAGGTCCAGCTGCTTTTACTGATTTTCCTTTGTCGTCTTTCATTGCTCTTATTCTACCAATTGAAGAACCTACAACTATTGTATCTCCAACATCTAATGTTCCTCTTTGTACAAGCATTGTAGCTATTGCACCTTTTGATTTATCAAGTCTTGCCTCAATTACAGCACCTTTTGCTTGTTTGTTTGGATTTGCTTTTAATTCTAATACATCTGCTTCTAATAGTACCATTTCTAATAATTGGTCAATATTTTCTCCTTTTTTAGCTGAGATTGGAACATATATTGTATCTCCACCCCATTCTTCTGGTACTAATTCATATGTCATTAATTCTTGTTTTACTTTATCAATATTTGCGTCTGGTAAGTCAATTTTGTTTATTGCTACAATTATTGGTATTCCAGCTGATTTAGCGTGGTTTATAGCCTCTACTGTTTGTGGTTTCACACCATCATTTGCTGCAACAACTAGAATTGCAATATCTGTTATTTGTGCACCTCTTGCACGCATTGCTGTAAATGCTTCGTGTCCTGGTGTATCTAAGAATGTTATTTCTCTATCATTTACTTTTACTTTGTATGCACCTATTGCTTGTGTAATTCCACCTGCTTCGCCTTCTATTACATTTGTTTTTCTTACTGCGTCTAAAAGTGATGTTTTTCCGTGGTCTACGTGTCCCATAACTACTATTACTGGTGGTCTTTCTTTTAATTCTTCTTCTCTATCTTCTGAATCATCAAATAAGATATCTTCTTCTGTTACAGTTTCTTTTTTAACTGCTGTAATTCCAAATTCTTGTGCTATTAAATATGCTGTGTCAAAGTCTATTTCTTGGTTGATTGTTGCCATAATTCCATATCCTAATAGCTTTTTGATAACATCAGCTGTTGTTTTTTTCATTTCAGCTGCTAAGTCTTTTACACTTACTGATTCTGTTATTTCTATTTGTGTTAATTGGAATATTTTTTGTTTATTTCTTTCTTCTTGATTTTGATTTTTTCTCTTTTTGCCTCTTCTTCCACGTTCTGTTGTTAAATCATAATAATCAAGCATTCCACCATCTTGGTCATCAAACATATTTGATAATCTATTTGCTTGTTTTAAAGTTTTAAGTTTTCCTTCATCAAAATCATGACCATTACCGTTTTTTCTGTTCTTAGTTTTCTTAGTTCTGTTTTCATCAAATTTGTTATTATTTTTTTGTTTGTCTATTGATTTGTTGTATTCTCTTACACTTTCTTTTTCAACAGTGTCAACAGCCATAATATCTTTAATATTTTTCTCTATTCCTCTTTCATCTAATGGTCTCTTACCACCAAATCTTTCATTGTTTCTGTTATTATTGCGGTTGTTGTTAAATCTATTATTGTTGTTATTATTCCCAAATCTGTTGTTATTATTAAATTTATTATTTCCGCCATTATTACTGTTCCCAAATCTGTTATTTGATTGGTTGTTATTGCGATTATTGTTGTAGCCATTATTTTTATGGTTATTTCTGTTATTATTGTCAGGTCTTTTTTGATAATTATTATCTCTATGTTCTGTTCTTTCTCTTACTGGTCTTTGCTCTTGAGCTTTTGATTCTTCAACTACTACAACTTTTTTAGTTACTTCTTTTTCAGCTACTTTCTCAGTTACCTTTTCAGCTGGCTTTTCTGTTTCTTTTTGAACAGGTTTTTCTATTGCTTTTTCTTCTTTTTTTGGTTCAGAAACTGGCTCTTCTTTTTTTACTTCTGCTTTCTTTGGCTCTGGTTTGTTTAATCCAAATAACTCACTTACTGTCATTGGTTTGCTTTGTTTATTTCTATAAACAATATTAAAATCTTTGTTTTGCTTTCTTTCAACAAAACCTACATTTTCTTTTTTAGTTTCTTTTTTTGCTTCTTCTTTTTTCTTTGTTTGTTGCTCTTCCTCATTTATTATAACTTCTCTTCTTATAATAACAGGTGCTTTTTCTTCTTTCTTTGTTTCCATTTTCCCCTTATTTGCTGTTCCTTTTCCTTCTTTTTTATTTGATTTTTTTGAAAGTTCTTTTTCTATTTTTTGTGCATCACTTTCTTCAACACCACTTAAATGGCTCTTTGCCTCTATGTTTAGTCTTTTTGCTACTTCTAATATTTCTTTACTGGTTAAGTCTAGCTTTTTTGCTATATCATATATTTTTATCTTACCCAATAACTTCACCCCCATCATTTATTTTTTGAATTTCGCTTGCTAAATTTATATCTTCTATTCCTATAATTGCTTTATTACTTTTTCCAATTGCTTTGCTAAGCTCGTCTATCTCTCCCATTATTTCAATCGGAATATTGAATTGTTCACTTAGTTTTATAAATTTCTCTTTTGTTCTAGTAGAAGAATCTTCTGCTACGATTATTAATTTTACTTTTCTCTTTTTTATTTGTAGTTCTACACTATCTGCTCCAAAGCTTACTTTTCTTGCTCTAGCTGCTAGACCTACTAACCCTAATATTTTCTTATTTATCAAGAATTACACCTCTTAATTTCTCATAAATTTCATCTGTTATTTTAAAATCAAATACTCTTTCTAATCTTTTAGATTTTTGTAACTTTTCTAGACATTTTATGTCGTCACATATGTATGCCCCTCTGCCTTGTAGTTTGCCTGTTTTGTCAACATTTATTTCATTTTGTTTGTTTTTTACTATCCTTATTAAGTCTTTTTTGTCTTTTTTTTCGTTACATCCCATACATGTTCTTTGTGGTCCAGTTTTCATTAATTTGTCCCTCCTTTATTGTATGTTGCTTATTTGCTTTTATTCTTCGCTTTCAGTGTTCTCTTCGTTGTTTTCTTCAACAGTTTCTTCACTGTTTTGAACATTTAATAACATTTCTCTGAATTGTGTTTCAGATTTTATATCTATTTTCCAATTTGTTAATCTTGCTGCTAATCTTGCATTTTGTCCTGATTTTCCTATTGCTAGTGATAGTTGGTCATCTGGAACTATTACTTGTGCAAATTTTTCTTCTTCTTTTACGTCTACTGCTAGTATTTGTGCTGGTAATAATGCTGATGCGATATATATTGATGGGTCTTCATTCCATTCTATTACATCTATTTTTTCTCCATTTAATTCATTTATAACATTTTGAATTCTTACACCTTTTTGTCCTACACAAGAACCTACTGGGTCTATATTTTCATCAGGTGAATATACTGCAACTTTACTTCTGTGTCCTGGGTCTCTTGAAACACTTTTAATTTCAATTACACCTTCATAAATTTCTGGTATTTCAAATTCTAGTAATTTTCTTACAAAGTCTGGATGACTTCTTGATACTATTACTTGTGGTGCCCCTTTTGCTCCTCTTTCAACATCCATAACATATCCTTTTATTTTTTGATTAACTTTGTAGTGTTCTGTTGGTATTTGCTCTTTTGGTGGCATTACACCTTCTAGCTTTCCTAAATCCATTACAACTATGTTGTGGTCTGCTTTTTGGATTAAGCCTGATACTATTTCACCTTTTCTGTCATTAAATTCGTTGTAAATTATATCTCTTTCTGCTTCTCTTAATTTTTGGATTATAACTTGTTTTGCTGTTTGTGCTGCAATTCTACCAAAATCTCTTGGCACTATCTCGATTTCTACTGTATCCCCTTCTCCTAAATCTGGGTTTATTTTTTGTGCTTCTTTTACGCTTATTTCTGTATCTTCGTCATTTGCTTTTTCCATAACTTCTTTTATTGAATACACATGTGTTGCTCCTGTTTTTGGATCCATTACTACTTTTACATTTTCTAATGCGTCGAAATTTCTTTTATATGCTGTTACTAGTGCTGTTTCTATTGATTCTAATAGATATTCCTTTTTTATTCCTTTCTCTTTTTCTAATTCTTCTAATGCCAAAATTAATTCTTTGTTGTCAATTGCTTGTTTTTTCATTTTTTTATTCCTCCCTTTCATTTTACCAATGATATATTGTTTTTATTTGTGCTATATTTTTTCTTTCAATTTTGATGTCTTCTTCTAATTCTATTTCGTTTTCATTAAAACTTTTTAATATTCCTTGATATTCTTTGTTTCCGTTTTCGTCTTTTTTGAATAGTTTTACATTTATTTCTGTTCCTATGTTTTTTTCTAAGTGTTTGTCTTTTCTTAGTATTCTTTCTATTCCTGGTGATGATACTTCTAGAAAGTATTGTTCTTTGATGTAGTTTGCTTCGTCTAATATGTCGTTTATTTCGTCATTTACTTTTTCACAGTCTGTTAGGTCTATTCCTTCTGGTTTGTCTATGAATACTCTTAAATAGTAGTTTTTTCCTTCTTTGCTGTATTCTACGTCATATAGCTCATATCCTATGTTTTCGATTTTTGGTTTTATTAAGCTTTCTACTTTTTCTTCTATGTTTGCCAAAGTGTACCCTCCTTTTATTACTAAACAAGAGTGGGATTTGCTCCCACTCTTCTGTCTCTTTTTGTTTACTTTATTATTATACCCAATTTTTCCAATAAATGCAAGCTTTTTTGCATTTTTTCTGTAAATGTTTTTATATAACATTGTTTTTTTCTAGCCAATTAAAAAATTTTGGATAGTCTCCTTTAAATTGTAATGGATTTTCGTCTATTAATTTCCTGATTTCTTCTTTATTCATATAATAGATTTGTTGTATTCCATCTTTGTCGTAGTTCAATTTTCCATCATAAACTAATTTATACATTTTTGAGAAAGCACTGGTGTCTATATCATAAGGCTTAAAATATCCTATTTCCTCTAATTTGACATTTGTAATTCCAAGTTCTTCTTCTAATTCTCTGTATGCTGCTTGTTCGTAGGTCTCTCCTGATGATACATGTCCACCTACAGAACAGTCATAGCAATTAGGGAATAGCCTTCTATTTTCACTTCTTTTTGGTACAATTATTTTATTGTCACTTGTAAATATCATTATATTTATAACTCTGAAATTCCTCCAATTATTTTTATATATAATGTTCCTGTCTTCTTTTCCTATAACGTTGTCATTTTCATCAACTAGGTCTAAATATTCAATTTCTTCCATTTTTACTTTCTCACCTTTCTTTTTCTTCCATAGAACTCTCCTATCTGCTAAAATAATACCATAAAATCTAATATTTTACAATAATTTAAAATCATAATTACGTTTTCAAACAAAAGTTTTGTTTTTTTGTTGAAAACTATTGATTTTTTGTATATTTTTGTTATAATAAATCTTACAAGAAAGGATGTTTGATATATGCAAGAACTATTAAATATTTTAAATAATACAAAGGCTAGTTTAGACAATTACTATGAAATACATAAATTTGAAGATTTTTCTAATAAACGAAATACTCCTAAAGATTACCTTGAATGGATCGATAAGAAAACGAAAATTATAATGAATTCTTCAGAGTTTATAGAAAAATCAAAAGAATACATTGTTCGTGGTGATGTTGTATGGGTTGAATTTGGATTTAATATAGGTGAAGAATTTAGTGGTAGGCATCCTGCTGTTGTTTTAAAAAATGGTGGTAAAACATTATTAGTTCTTCCTATTACAAGTAAGCAGCCAACAGAAAAACAGCTTGCTAGTAAAACCTATGTTGAACTTGGCAAAATATATAACTTTAAAGCAATGAAAAGATGGGTAAATATTTTTAACATTAATCCTATAAGTATTGAAAGAATAGATTTTACAAAGAAAAAGGGAAATATTAAGGGAATTGATTTAGATAATATATCAAAAGCATTTTTAAACTCTGACCTTTTTAAATATAAACCTTCTAAAAATACTTAATGATTTATCAAAATTTTTGCATAAAATCCTTGATTTTTACATAAAAATATAGTATCATTTAATTAATAGGAAATCTATTTAATTAGATGACTGAGAAGGCTCATTTAGGTGAGCAGTTATGATTTAGAATGTAGCTCATATAGAAATATATGAGCTACAGTTTTTTTGTCGGAAACTCTCGTAAATTTCAAAATATTTTTATTGAACTTTTTCCAATATTTTTATCTGATATGTATAACCTTTAAACCTAGTTTCAAACTTTTCATTAGAAACCATCTTATACTGTGTATTCTCTTCTAAATTCAAATTATCTGAATTCACCACAAAAATCCTTCCATTTGCCTTTTGAGCAGCCTCCTCAAAATTATTTACAACTCCCATTTGTGGAGCAAAAGCCTTATAAGCTTCTTCAATTCCCCAATTATCAACATTTAGGAAATACTGTTTATTTGTATCAATTAAAGCTGCAACAACTCCACCCTCGTTAATACCTGAATATACAATTATATCATCAGGTTGTAATTCTTCTTTTAAATACTCAATTGCCTTATTATTAGATTGGTCATAATTTTCTGCTTTTAAAGATATTGAATTCATTAATGCAAAAGTCATAATAACTCCACAAATAATTCCAATTATAAATTTGTTATCCTCTTTTACTAAGAAATATGAAATTGTAAATATTAGTAATCCTGTTATTGTGAATAAATATCTAGGATATAGAATTGGAGATATTATTGAGAATATTGCCATTACGATTATTACAATTGCATATATTACTAGTGGTATTATTCCTAGTTTTATATCTTCTTTGTTTTTAATATTTTTTATTATGATGTATGCTATGTAAATTACTAATAATATTGCAAATATTGTTGGTACTGTTTCTTGTAA
Source organism: uncultured Clostridia bacterium (assembly GCA_949538735.1). Lineage (GTDB taxonomy): Bacteria > Bacillota > Clostridia > TANB77 > CAG-508 > CAG-269. The sequence continues at coordinate 5,211 of CATGLK010000007.1, read as the reverse complement.
GTTTCCTTTAAATTGGAAGTTTATAATGTCTATCAATATTTGTGGGAATTGTATTGTAATCCAAAATCCGCCTCCAACTCCCATCATTTGTCTTATAAATACAATTAGCCAAGGTGTGTATATTAACACTTGCATTGCTTCAACTATAAAGAATTTTGTTAATAATTCTTTTCCTAATTCTTTTCTGTTTTTTATTGCATAGATAATTAATCCTAAATTAGTTATTCCTGCACACACTAATGCGTAATAATGCATATAACAGCTTGTTACACTAAATATTCCAAATAGTATTAAGTTTTTTAGGTCTTTATTTTTTATAAATCTATATAAATATATTGCCATTAGTGTTACAAGTGTTATTGTCCATGAATACATTCTTATTTCTAGTGCATAGTTTAATACTGCTGGTAAAAACATACTAAAAAATGTGAATAGTAATCCTGTTTTTGTTCCAAAGTCTTTCTTTATGTGTGTTAGTCCTAATATTCCTAACACAACTATTCCTAAAACTGAAAATAGTCTATATGCTATTATGTTTGTTCCAAATATTATATTTACTATTTTTAGCATCCAATAATATAAAATTGGGTGTACGTCGTGTGAGCCTATTGTCCATATTTCTGAAAATGAGTGTTCTACTATTCCAACTGAGTATGCTTCGTCAAACCATATATTGCTGTGGAATGCTGGTATTAATAATAAAATCGCTCCTATTATAATTATTGCTATGTGTATTATGTTCTCTTTTTTTAATATTTTTTCTTTCATTTTTGATTTGTTCCTCTCTTAATAAGAATATCGTTTTGCTTTTAGAACGAAAAAAGTTAGCTTTTTACAGCCAACTTCTCCTTTTTTCTAAATGTCTTTGTGGCAAAACTTTTTTGCCCTGTCCCAAAAAGTTTTAATCTTCTTGTAATTGTGTTTCTGCTATTTTTATATCTCTTACATGGTTTATTTTTTCCCATGTTGTTTCTCTTTTAAATAGACATTTGAAGTTTATTAGTAGCCATGATCCCATAAATAGTGGATAACATGCTAATCCTTTTAGCATTGGTTTTATTGGTCTTTTGTCTAAGAACATTGCTATAACTGCTGTTCCTATTGGGAATAGGAATGTTGGAACTAAGTAACGCATTATATTTATTATTAGTTCTGCTTGTGTCATTCCGTCTCCTGCATACATTAAGAAGTTTGTTGCTAATAATACTAATGTTATTACAAACATTGGTATACTTCCTACTATATATAGTAGTCCGTCAAAGTTCATCATTGTTTTGTTTTCTTTTGCAGCTACTGCTAAGTCCTTAGTGTATTCTTTTATACATTGCATATGTCCTACTGTCCATCTGCTTCTTTGTGACCAGCTTTGGCTAAATCCTACTGGTTGTTCATCATATACTATTGCGTCTGTTGACCAACCAAGTCTTTTCCCTTGTATTATTCTTTTTAATGAAAATTCAATGTCTTCTGTTAGTGTTACTGTGTCCCATCCGTTTGGTTTTAGTACATCAAATTTTACCATAAATCCTGTTCCGTTTAGTAGTGGTGATAGTCCTAAGTTATATCTTGCTAAGTGATAAAATCTGTGCATTGTCCAATAAAATAGTGCGTATCCTGCTGTTATCCAACTGTCTGTTGGGTTTTTGATGTCTCTGTATCCTTGCACTACTTCTTCTCCTTGACATAATTTTTTGTTCATGTTTTTTATGAAGTCTGGATGTACTATGTTGTCTGCGTCGAATATTAATACTGCGTCATATGGCGCATTTTCTTTTATTTTTTGTTGTAAGAACCAGTCTAGTGCGTATCCTTTTGTTTTTTCTACACTGTTAAATCTTTCATATACTATTGCTCCTGCTTCTTTTGCTACTTTTGCTGTGTTGTCTGTGCAGTTGTCTGCTATTACATATATGTCGTATAGTTCTTTATTATAGTTTTGTTTTTTTAGACTTTCTACCAAATTGGCTACTACTGCTTCTTCATTATGTGCTGGTATTATTGCCATAAATTTGTGGTCTTTGTTTACTTTTAGTGGTTTGTCTTTTATTTTTACTAGTGAGCATAGACTTACTATTAATTGGTATAACCAAAATATTGTTATTGTCCATACTAATGCTTCTCTTAGTATATATAAATAATCCATCTTTTACCTCTCTTTTTTAATAATATTTCTTTTTAATATTATTATGCCATCTTTTATATTATACTATTATTTATTTAATATTGCAATATTTTCCACAAAATTTGTCTTTTTTTCTTCTTAAAATTGTGCGAAAAAACGCTTCCGTAAGGTTGGAAACGTTTTTTTAAAGTCTTATTCGAGCTGTACACAAGATCCATTACTTTTTATCTTATTTGTCTTTTTATTCTGCTACTAGTATAAAGTTTTCCCCTTGTGGTTTAACTTTAACTCCAGCTTTTAAATGGACTAATGGTCGTACTCCGCAAGTTAAAATTGTAATAGTATCCGTAGCTTACAGCGCCAGGGTAGTCCACATTCATCTCGTAGCCAACGCCGCTGGCAGACGGAGAAGCTAGCCAATATCCATAACAATCGTTATATGCTTCCTTGTGTGGATAATATAGCTCATCTTGGTAGCCATCTTTTGCACTCATTATATCAGAGCTTATAGATGTGCTTGTTGGTTCATTTGTTATCCCTACATAATATCCTGTTGAACTTGCTTTATTACAATATAATTTATCTGCTGTATTTGTTTCTGTTGTATATTTTTTATTCCAACTTGCTATCCACATCTCTAATGTTGGACTTCCTATTACATTATTTGAATCTACCCACCTTGTGTCTCTAAATGTTTCCCATTTACTTGCATCTAATAAACATGCTGTCATTTTATAATTGCTATTACTTTTTGTAAATGTTGCTTCTTGATTTAGCATAAATCTATTTGCTATTGCTGTATCTATACTTGTTACTTTAAAGTCATTACTACTGCTCCAATAAATATTGTAATTTCCATTGTCTGTAAATCCTAGGCTTGTTTTTTGGCTTGCTAACTTACTTACTGGCACATAATCACTTGCTATTAAGTATATATCATTTCCTTCTGCATAAAATACTTTCCACTCTACATCTAAATCAACTTGATTTCCTTCTGCGTCTGTTACTTTTAATGTGTCTCCATAATTTAATATCTTCCCTTCTGTTACCTTCTTAAATATATCAGGGTTTGTTGCTATATCGCTTGCTTCTATTGACTCTGTTGAGCCTGCTGCTTCAACATTTCCGTTTGCTTCTACTGTAAATGTTTGTCCATCTACTGTTACCGTTATTGGAAATTTGTCTCCCTCCATAGTTGCCTCTGGAATATTTTTTTCAAGATTAGATTTTAATACATCTAAATCTAATGATCCACTTTCATTGTAGCTTGCCAATACTTCTATTTGTATCCTTTCCTTTGCACTTGCTTTTTCTGTATCCTTTTTGGCCTGTGCTGCTTTTGTTAGTATTCCATTGTCTCCTGTCAATGTTGCAATTGCTACTCCTGCAAGTATTAGGAGTACAATTATTGTTATTACTAGCGCAATTAATGTTATACCATTGTTTGTTTTTCTTTTAAACATTTTTCTCCCCTTCCTATCTTTTGTTTAACAAATTTTATACCTTATATATAAATTATGTCTATAACTATCTCATTATTAATTTTCTAGCAGTTATATAAAAAAGAAACAGAATATTTTCATTACCGCTCCTTTTTTAACCTTATTAGTCTCATTTTTTTATTAGCTACTTTTCCCCTCTGTTGACTTCCATTAATTTTGTTTGGATAGCAGATTCTAATATTGAGTTATTGTATGTGGAGTTCCTGTTTCTTCTGCAGCTGTTGAACTTGCTGTTACTTGAACCTCAGATCCTAGCGAAACTATAGGGCGCAAACGATAGTTGCTCCCATCACCATCGCTGTCTGAGTGGAACATATCATAACCGCTCATATACGTGTGAGCAAGGCGCAACCCAAAGCCTGCATAGTTCGAATTACAGCTAACATAGCGCGAAGCCACCCAATAATAAGTACCTTTGCTTAATGCTTTTGATCCGTCTCCATAATTTGTACTATTTATTGGTATATAATAATATGTTTGTGTTGTTGTTAAATTATCTGCTTGTTTATATGACTTTTCCGCTGTTGTTCCTGTTGTTCTATCTAATTCTGCTTTATTTGTATCTTTTATTCCATCTTTCTTTACTTCCTCAGTATTTATTCCAGAGCCATTCTCTTTTGCATATAAATTTGGATAATATGACCTATCTTTTTTATATGTTACTGTATTATTATCTGCATTTACTTTTTCTATATAGTCATTTGCCGATAATCCTGAAACTTGGTCACTTATATACTTATTCTTTGCTGCTTTTCCTGCATCTGTTAACCAACTCTCCATGTCATCTAATGTTACACTTCTTGCTTTTATTCCGTTTCTACTATACAATTTTTCGCATATATCATGCATTACATATACTCCATTATTATATCCTGTTGCATCTCTAAAATATATACTTTGGTTTGTTGGACTTCCGATTAAATCCATACTTCCATCATCGTGTATTTTTAATACTTGCCATTTCAAACTATCTCTAGTGATATCTGTTGTATTACTTGTTGAGCCTGTTATATCTTCTGCTAAATTATCTTTTGAATATGTTGTTTGTGACGTAGAATCCGGTTCATAATTGATATAGTCCCCTACTTTTATTCCTGTTCTGTCTGCGATTATTGTTTCTTTCACAATTCCTTCACTGTCAACTTTATAAACACTTCCGTCTAATGTTACTGTTATTGGAAAATCCTCTCCTGTTATTGTCGCTTCTGGAATATTTTTATTAAGATTACTAATTAGTGTGTTTGCGTCTAATTTCCCACTTTGGTCATAACTTCCCATTACTTCTATTTGTATTCTCTCTTTTGCATTTGCTTTTTCTGTAGCATTTTTTGCTTGTGCTGCTTTTGTTAGTATTCCATTGTCTCCTGTCAATGTTGCAATTGCCACTCCTGCAAGTATTAGGAGTACAATTATTGTTATTACTAGCGCTATTAATGTTATACCTTTGTTTCCTTGTTTCATTACGAACTCTCCTTCCTCTCTTTTGTTTATCAAATTTTATACCTTAATTCTGTCTAGATATCAGGATTTTAATCTGATATCCGGACACTTTTTTAAAATGACCGTAGTAATGATATATCATTGCCA
>CATGLK010000006.1 GCA_949538735.1 uncultured Clostridia bacterium | reverse complement strand
TAAACAATCCACATGACAAAATATTTAGAATGATATTAGAAGATAAAACACAAGTTGCTGAATTAATAAATAGATGTTTGAAGTTAAAAGACAAAATAAAGCCCAAAAACTTAGAAATATATAACAGTAGTTTTATAGACCAAAAGTTTAGCAACCAAGAATGTGACATAGTATATAAAAAGAAAGGGCAACAAGTTTTCTTTTTAATAGAACATCAAAGTAAAATAGATTATTCAATGCCAAAGAGAATACTAAAATATCAAATAGCAATAATGGAAATGGCAATGAAAAACAAAAAGATAATAAAAAAGAATGAAAAGTTGCCATTAGTAATACCAATTGTAATATACACAGGAACTGGAAAATGGAATGTTGCAAAATATATAAAAGACTGCCAAGAGCAACTAGAAGGCTTAGACAATATGGATTTAGGTAGTTATGTAATATTAGACAGTAATGAGTACACAAAACAAGAACTGTTACAAGACAAGTTATTTATATTAAAAATGATGGCACTTGAAAAAACTAAAAATCCTGATGAACTGTATGATAATTTAGAAGAAATAACTCAAAAGAAAATAGAAAAGATAAATAGAGATATTTTAATACGAGTTATTAAATACATATATAATGAAACATTAGGAGAAGAGAAAACAAAAGATATAATCAATAAATTGGAAAGGGCAGGTGATAAGGAAATGATAATTGAAGTTATAAAAAAGGATAGAGAACAACAATGGTTAAAAGGAAGGATAGTTGGAATGCAGGAAGGAAGGCAAGAAGGTGAAAAAATTGGAGAAAGACGTGGAGAAAAATTAGGAATAGCTAAAGCAATAACACAAATGGTAAAAGAGATGATAAGGAGTAACTTAAGTGATGAGCAAATAATGAAAATAACAAAAATAGAAGAAAAAGAACTAGAAAAACTAAAGATGGCATAAATATAAAAAATAAACCAAGTTAAAGGAGATGAAAGGCTACTAACTTGGTTTGTTTTTTGTATAGAAAGTAATGAGATACCTGTTGACGTAATTCCTTTGCGAACGATAAAATAATACTAAAGAAAACAAAGGAGGAAACGACAATGCAAAACAAACAAACCAAAGGAATAACGTTAATATCATTAGTAATAACAATAATAATTTTATTAATCTTAGCACGGAGTAGCAATTGCGACATTAACAGGAGACAATGGAATATTAATAATTGTAGTATTAGAAAATGTTATAATGAAGGAACAATTGGAAACGTGGAAAATACGATATCACAAATAGGTGGGATAGTAGGAGATGCATAGTTCGGAAGTTCAATAGATGAATGCTATAATAAAGGCATAATAAATGGAAATACAAAAGTAGGGGGAATAGTAGGAGAACTTGGGGTATCGTCAACATATAATACAATAGGTATAATGAAAAATTCGTATTCATTAAAAAATTCGTGTGAGGACATATGTGGACATGTTATAGAAGGTGTAACAATAGAAAAGAGTTCAATACAAACAGAAACGGAAATGAAATTACTAGTGCCAGCATTAGGCTCTGCTTTTAAAAAAGACACTAATAACATAAACCAAGGCTATCCAATATTAAGCTGGCAATAACAAATCTGCCAGCAAGATCCGTCCCCAATGGCAGGAATCTGCCAAAAAGGTCTGTCCCCTTTGGCAATAAATTGCCAGAAAGGTCCGTCCCCAATGGCAGAAAAAAGCAAGAAAATATTTCTTGCTTTTTATTAATTGGTATAGTAAAATAAAGAAAAAACCAAGGAGAAAAAAGATATGAAAGATGTCTGGACACAAGAAGAAATAATACCAGAAACAAGAAAAATAAATATCAAAAAAATCGTAATAATAACAGCAATAATACTAATTACAGTAATAGCAATAATAGTTATAGGTGTGTACAATACAAATAGACAAGCGAGAAATTGGATAGATATAAATATATTTAGAAAAGAAGTGCAACAGGACAAAGTTGCAACAATAGAAATAAATGAAAGTGAAGCAACATCAATATATTCATTTAATAAATACATAGGAATACTGAACAAAACAAAATTTACAATATACGGAAATACTGGAAGTAAAGAAAAAGAGTTAGATATACAAATATCAAACCCAATATACAGTTCAGAAAATAGATTTCTAGCAATTGCAGAAAATAAGGGGCAGAAAATATATTCAATATCAGACAAAGAAATTTCTTGGGAGGCAGAAGTAGAAGGGAATATTTCGCAAGTACATATAAATAAAAATGGATATGTGGCAGTAGTAATTGTAGATACAAGCTACAAAACAGTAATTGCAATGTATAATCCAAATGGAACACCAATATTTAAAACATACTTATCTTCAAGAGTGGTAGATGTTAGTATATCAAATGATAACAAATTTTTGGCAATAGCAGAAGTTGATACATCAGGGACAATAATGCAGTCAAATATAAAAATAATAGCAATAGATAAAGCTGAAAAAGAAAAAACAGATTCAGTAGAAAATGCATACCAAAGTGAAGCTGGAAAATTGATAACAAATATAAAATATCAAGAGAAAAACAGATTAGTCTGTATGTATACAGATTCAATTATGGAATTAGAAAATGGGCAAGCAAAGACATTAGTAGACAATCAAAATAAAAAAGTGATTTTTCAATCTTTGAATTTAAATAATTATGTATGTTCAATAGAAGAAAAATCATCTGGACTATTTACAGCTGATACATTAGTAAATTTGATAAATGCGGATAATCAAGAGAAAAAAGAATATATAGCAGATTCTGTTGCAAGAAAAATATATACATATGGAGATATAATAGCATTAAACTTAGGAACAGAAGTTGAATTTATTAATACAGGTGGTTGGTTAGTAAAAAGATATATAGCTAACCAAGAAATTACAAATATAGTGGTTTCAAACAGCTTGGCTGGAATTATATATAGAGACAAAATTGAAATAATTAATTTATAGGAGGGGAAAAGAATGGGACTTATAATTGATGGTATAATAATTTTATTCATACTAGCTTCAATATTTTTAGGATATAAGAAAGGACTAATATCATTAGGAATAAATTTAGTGGCATTTATAATTACAATTGTTGCAGTAATGGTATTTTATAGACCAATAGGAAACGTCATAATTAATACAACTACAATAGACGAAAAAATTCAAGCAACAATAGAAGAAAACGTTGGAGAAATGATACAAACAGAAAATACAAATGGAATTACTAGTGAACTAGTAGAAAGTGCAAAACAAGGAATGCTACCAGAAGCTTCAAAAGAACTTGCAAGAAATATTGTATATGGGGCAACAATGCTTATATTATTTGTGGGTATAAGAATAGCATTAATATTTGTAACAGCAATTGCAAATTTTGTTGCAAAATTGCCAATACTAAATCAATTTAACAAAGCTGGTGGGGCTATTTATGGCGCTTTGAGAGGATTCTTGGTTACATATGCAGTTTTGCTTATAATTAATTTAGTTGTGACAATGAACCCAACAGGTACTTTAGGAAATACTATGAGTACATCTTATATTGCTAAGACAATGACAACATATAATATTTTAAATATATTTTTTTAATAAAATAAAGATACGATAATATAAAAATAATAGAGAATGAAAAATGCTAGGAGGAATAATGACCGCCCAAGATTTAAGAAAAGTATTAGAACAAACTGATGATAAATTAAGTATATTTTCTAGCTGGGAGACATTAGGTAAATACGAACTAAAGATATCAGAATTTTTGGATTTAATTAATGATTTTTTGAATGATGAAGAGAAGTTAAGATTATTTGATTATATGCAATTTAATAGTTATGTAAAAGGCGAGATAATTGATCTTGTTTCCGATGAGAAAATAATATTACAAATGATTAATAATGATAATATTATGAGTGGAATTGACAGTTATTCTATAGTTTCTATGATAGAAAAAATGAGTGATAGTATAAAACAACAAGTATTACATAATCAAGAATTTATAGAAAAACATCAAATTGATAGCTATTACTTAGAAAGGATTATTTCAAGTTTAACTGAAGAAAAGAAAGCAGAAGTCTTAATGGATATAGACTTGATTAAAAATAAATTACATTTGGAAGATTATAAAATTACCAAAATTTTAAAAGAATTACCAAGCGACGAAGCAAAAGATAAAGCAATAGAAATATATCAATTTGAAAATTATGAAAAAATCGATGTATTAAAGACTTGTAGCGATAGTCATAAGTTAGATATATTGATGAAAGAAGAAAGTTTTACTAAGTATAATATTATTGATATATTACAAACTTTAGATATTAAAACTATGAGTGAATTTTTAGTAGAACAAAAAGAATTTTGTATAGAAAAGCAAATTCATCCATACGAAATTGTGAAATCATTGGAAACAGACCAACAAAGAGAGTTTGTTGAAAGATTAGGAGATATAGATTTAACATTCAATGAAAAAAAAGAAATTTTAGCAATCTTAAAGACAGATGTTAAACAAAATCTTGATACAACAAACTTTCCAGAAGAATATAAAGTTGCAATTAGTATGCAGGTACCAGAATATGGTAATAAAATAATTGTAGATTGGGAAAGAAATTTAGAAGATTATAGAGGATTAGACAATTTAATAGATATATATCCTGAAAAATTTAAAGAAGAACAGAGAAATAAATTAATAAAACTCTGTGATATTTGCCCAAATATGGAAATATCTAGTACTATAAATGGTATTGGAATTAGTTCAAATGCAACAGACTATAAAGCAGCAGAAGAATGGATAAGTTCTATAATTAATAATTTAAGCCCTGAATATTCAAAAGCACAAAAAATGGCAGTAATAGATAATGCAATAGGTAAAAAAATAAGTTATAGTCCTGACTTTGATACAGAAGTGTTTGATAGTGCAGATTGTAGAGCTTTATGGAAAATAATTAATTCTGGTTATGGTGTTTGTAATGGAATAGCAAAAGTAGAAAAATATATATTTGATAGAGTTGGCATAGAAAGCGAAATCATAAGTAGTGGCACACATGCATTTTTAAAAATCAAGGATATTGAACTTCCACTTGCAAATGGAGAAAGTGTAAAAGGAAACACTATAATAGATCCAACTTGGAATTTAACATCGCATAGATTTGGAGGAAAGCCTAATAATTTTTGTATAAGTTATGAAGAAGCAAGAAAAAATGATATTGACTCTGAAGGTAAAGACCATAATTGTCATAAAAATGACGAACAATTGAAAGACGCTACTTTAAATTTAGATGAGCAAAGTTTAAGAAGACTATTCACAAGTGTTGATTTAGCAGATAAAGATGGCAAATTTCCAATAAAAGATTTAATAGAAAAATCAGAACTAATAGATAAAGTTTATGCAAATCAACCAGAACAAAATATTAATAAACAACTTTTATTATTAAAGAAAACTTGTCCTGAATTTGCAACGTGTCAAAATTCCAGTATGGGTATTTTGAGTGGTGTACTTTTAAATAATAATAATCTAAAATTTAATAAATGTGTTGTAGATAGAGTATATAATAGAACAGATAAAGAAAAGAGACCAATTATTTTTGTTTATATTGATTCAGACGAATTAGAACAAAAATTTTATGTTGCTGATAATAAAGATGAAAGTCAATTTGTAGAAATATCACAAGAAGAATTCACAAAACAATTTGAATGCTATGAAGAAGATTTAAAAAGAAATAAACGGACTTAGACCGTGGGAAACTAAAGAACAAGTAAAAGAAGAGATAGATTTATCAAAGACTTCTGGCAAAATAGTAGCAGAAGAGGGGCAAGAAAGATGAATATTATAAGAAAAATGATTTTATTTATAAAAAATATATTTATAAAACAGGATAAAGTTAAAAAGTTAGTAGAACCTAAAAATATAGTAAAGGAAAATAAAAGACAGAGTTTTATTGAATCTTTAAAAACAACTACTACTGAGAAAAGAACAAAGAAAAGAGTTGAAACATTAACTTGTGCTGGAGATGGACTAGGAATACAAAAAAATATAACGTATTAAATAGAGTTAATATAGTAACAAATTTGTTATTTATTTCTCTAAAAAAGTTGAAATTTTGATAATTTTTTGATATACTTTCACTAAGAATTTTTAGGAGTGAGAAAATTTGAGAGAAAGAGAAAAACATGCCCAAAAAGGTAAAAAAAGAAAAATGAAAATGTGGAAAAAAATACTACTAGTAATATTGTTAGCAATAGCAATAGCAGGAGGAGTATTTGCATATAAAGTACAAAAAAACGGTGGAGGAATGACAGGAATGTTAGCAACAATGGTAGGACATGACGAAAACACCAGAAAAAACTTAGGAGAATTCAAATGCTTAGTATTAGGAATTAGTACAGATTTACAAGGGTCAAGCCTAACAGACACAATAATGGTAGCATCATATAATCCAAATACACAAAAAGCAACATTACTATCAATACCAAGAGACACATATACAGGAAAAAACTCAGCAAAAGCAACAGCATATGAAAAAATAAATGCACTATACGGAAGAAAAAATAGACCTGACGAAACACTAGAAGCAGTAAATGAAATTACAGGCTTAGACATAAAATATTATGCAGTAGTAAAAACAGAAGCATTAATAGAATTAGTTGACGCAATAGGTGGAGTAACATTCAATGTTCCAATAGATATGAAATATGATGACCCAACACAAGACTTACATATTGACTTAAAAGCAGGAGAGCAACTATTAGACGGGGACAAAGCAGAACAATTGGTTAGATTTAGACATGGAAATTGGGACCCTAAAACAAGAACATACCCAACATATCCAGCAGAATATGGAGACAATGATTTAGGAAGAATGAGAACACAAAGAGAATTTATAATGCAAGTTATAAAACAAACAGCAAAGGTAGAAAACATATTCAAAATAGGTGAAATACTTGATGTCGCAAAAAATAACTTAATAACAAATATAGATTTTGATGTAGCAAAGGATTACATACCATATATTGTAGAATTTGACACAGCAAATATCCTAACATCAACATTACCAGGAACTGTACCAGATTTAAGCCAAACTAACAATGTAAGTATATTTGTATACAACAAAAAAGAAACGAAAGCTTTGGTTCAAGAATTATTCTTAGACAGGGACAAGACAGAAGAAGACTTAGAAGAAGAAGGAAACTTGATAACAAAGAAATCAGAAATAAAAATAGAAGTTTTAAATGGGAGCGGAGACAAAGACAACTTAGATGATGTAGTGAAAAAACTAAAAGCAGAAGGATACAAAGTAAGCCAAAAAGACACCACAAATGAAACTTCTAAAACAGTAGTTATAAAAAATAAAGATGTAAGTTCAGAAATATCAGACGATATTATAGAGACAATAGGAGCAGGAGTTGCTCAAAAGAGCGAATCCACTTCTTCTCAAAAAAATATAACAATAATTATAGGAAAAGATTATGAATAAGAAAAGTGGCTTACCACATTTTATTCTAACATAAAAAGCAAAGGCTTGAAAAAGTCTAATCAAGCCTTTGTATTTAAATTTATATTGAGTGTAAGCTGGTTCAAAAAAGCTTATTCTTCATTCGAAATTATTTCTTCAGAAGTACTTTTTTTCTTAATAAACCAAATAACACCGAAAACCAATAAAACAACTAAGTTACTACCAATAATAGTGTATATAGAATATACAAGAAACTTTGACGGCTCTACACTATGAGAGGCAACTAAATTAGTAGAATATTCAACACCATTTATTTCATATGTAGCTTTTCCAAGAATTGTACCTTCCTCAATTGGAGCTAAAATATTTTCTTTTAAAGTAATTTTTGGCTCTACATTTAAAGGGTTCTCTTGATTATTCATTAATGCAGATATTTCATCTGTTGCTAATAAATCTAAATCCTTTGTAGTATAACTTGCATTTCTAATTTGCAAATTAGTAACTATTGAATCTTTATTAACAATTTTTTGAACTGAATAATTTGAATATCCATATTGAAAAAGCTTTTTTGTATCTGAAAAACGGCTATCACTTCCAAGGACAACACAAATAAACTCTAAATCATCTCTATAAGCAGAAGACACTAAGCATTCTTTAGCCTGAGATGTAAAACCAGTCTTTCCAGCAACCAAATATTTATAATAATTTGCATTATTAGGGACTAAAAGCTCATTAGTAGAATCGTAAATCCTTGGCTCATGTAAATTTGTTGCAGGAATTGAACAAGAAGCCTTCCCAGCTAGTTTCTTAAAAGTATCATTTTTTAAACAATATTTCATAAGGTAAGCCAAATCATATGCAGTTGTATAATGATTTTCATCATGCAAACCATAAGGATTTGTAAAATGAGTATTAGTCAAATTTAGCTCATTCAACTTTGTATTCATGATAGAAACAAAATTATCAATAGACCCACCAACATGCTCTGCCAAAACATTAGCAGCATCATTTGCAGAACAAACTATCAAAAGTTCCAAAAGTTGCTCAACAGTAAGTTGCTCATTTACCTTAATTTCCGCTGTGGTATACCCCTCAGGAACATTCATAACAGCATTATCACTAGCTGTAACAACATCATTTAAATTGCACTTCTCCAAAACTATAATAGCAGTCAAAATTTTAGTTGTACTTGCAGGATAAACCTTTTGATTCTCGTTTTTGTTATATAAAACAGCATTTGTTGAGTTATCCATTAAATAAACAGAATTAGCTGTAATATCAAGAATATTATTTGTTTCAGTATTAATTGTGGTATCACTTTTCTTTAAAATTTTAGTTGAATTACCGCTCTTGAATTAAAACTTCTGTTGCAAAAACAGGACAACATGTAGCTGCTAAAATTATTAAATTAGTTAATATCAAAATAATTAGTTTCTTTATTTTCATTATTTCTCTCCTAAAATATTATGCAAATAATATATATCATTTTACTAAAAATTTCAATAGGAACTTTTTGGGACAGGCCAAAAAAATCTTATTTGCGGACGTTTTGGGACAGGCCAAAAAAGTTTCGAAAATTAAATTAATAGAAGAAAGCAATTACTGACTGAGTGATTGCAAAAGAAAGGATGATTTTATGAATAAATTAAATAAAAAACAAAAAATGATTTTAATAGCAATTTCTATAATTGCGATAGTAAGTGTTGGTTACTATGTATATGGCAAAAATGGAACTTTTGCAGTAGACGAAAATCTAGAAATAAGCCAAGATGATGAAAAGGTTATAAATGACAATAATGGTGATAACAACGGAAATCAAAAGGAAAAACAAATTATAAAGGTTCACATATCAGGAGCTATCAATAATGAAGGATTAATAGAATTGGAAGAAAACAGTAGGGTTGCAGACGCAATAGAGAAAGCTGGCGGAGTAAAGGAAAATGCTTGTATGGAAGAAGTAAATTTAGCTTATTTATTAGAAGACGGTATGAAGGTTAAAATACCAACTAAAGAAGAAGTACAAACACAAAAAATCAACAATTCAGAAAGTACAAGTTCATCAACAGAGATCGTAAAAACTAACAATGCAGACTTTATAAAAAGTGCTGAAAGTAAAGTTCCTGTAAATTCTAACAGTAAAAACAATTTAAGAGTAAATATAAACACTGCAAATCAAACTGAGTTAGAGACTTTGCCAGGAATTGGTACAGCAACAGCATTAAAAATCATTAATTATAGAAAGGAAAATGGTAAGTTTAAAAATATAGAAGATATTAAAAATGTTAAAGGTATTGGTGAAAGCAAGTTTAACAACATTAAGGAATTAATTGTTATATAATTTTATGTGTAAAGTTAGGAGGAGCATTTGAGCGATATAAAAGAAAAAGACCAACGTGTAGTTAGTCTGTTTAATATAGATATAATGTATCTTCTATAACGTATGATACAGGCAAAACTTCATCTGTATCGGTTGTAACTGTAAAATATGGATGTCCTGTCTTATCTTTATAAACAGTAACTGTTACCGTTCCACATTTGTTATGTTCTTCTTCGCTTTGCATAAATTTTCACCCCTATTATAATGTTATATTTTTTGCACAACAGCAACTATTATAATACATTTTTGAAGGAAGTTGGTAAGTCTATATGTTAACAAAAAGAAAGTGCTTGTAAAAATATGGAAAACGGTTTTCATAAAACAAATTACTTTGCAAATAAAGTTTGATTTGTTTGAATAGATATAAAATATTTATAATAATAGACTGATAGTTTCAATTAACTATCAGCCATATTTATTGTATTATAAGCTTTTTATTCATTTATTTTTGTATAAAGTCCAATTGAGATTATTCCACTTATACCAACTAATGTATATATAATTCGGCTAAAAATACTCATTGCTCCAAAGATAGATGCTACTAAGTCAAATTTGAAAAGACCTATAAGCAGCCAATTAAGTGCACCAATAATGACAAGAGTAAGTACAATATTATATAAAAGTTTCATTAAATTACCTCCATAAATGTTTGTTTATAAGTAGTGTATTCAAAAATACACAAAATATTCAAAAATTTTCAAAAAACTATGACATCGAATTATAATAAATCAACATTTTAAGACAAAAAAATAACATTTGCTACAATATAGCAAATGCTTAATAATTCTTGGTTGCGGGGGATAGACTCGAACTATCGACCTTTGGGTTATGAGCCCAACGAGCTGCCAACTGCTCCACCCCGCGATGTTACTGACAATATCTATTTTACTACGATAACTTACTATTGTCAATACCTTTATTTTAATTATATGAAAAAAATTGCTGAAATATGCAAAGATAATTTAATTTGTAAAAATAAAATGATATAATGTTAAAAAATTCAGTATCAATTAGGAGGAATCAAAATGGACAAAAGGATTGACAAAGAAGTATTAGAATACATGGAAATTTATAAAACAAAAAAAGTAACAGAAGAAAAAATAAAATTAGCATTAAAAACAAAAGAAGAACTATCAAAATTAACAGGGCTAAAAGTAGAAAAAATATATGTATTTTCTGAATACGCATGGGGAAAAAGCGACGAAACGCCAGCATTTTGTTTTCTATCAGATGTAAGAATAAGAGACATAAACGAAAAACTTATAGATATAAGTGAATATGCAGGGAGAAATAATATGGAAATATTATTTTGGAGCATGTGTCAATTTGAAAAAAGAAAAAATAATCCAACAGAATTAGACTACTATATAGAAAATTATGGTGTAAAAATATATGATACAGAAAAAATAGCAGAAATAGACGAAAGAGTAAAAGCAACAGAATATGCCTCTAAAATGGACTTATATAGGTGGTATTACAAATTTCAAAAAAATAATCCTAAATCTTTATTAAGAAGTTTGTTAGAGATATATGCGTTAAAGATAGATTATCCTGTTAATATAAATCAAAAATTAGAAAACACAATAGAATACATAAAACACATTTCAACAGACAAAAACGTATTAAATAAAATAGAAGAATTCAATAAAGAAGGTACTGACCAATTACAAATATGCAATGAACTAGAAAAATACATCAAAAGCCTAAAACAAATAAGACCTCAAATGAAAGGCAAAAACATTGCAACAATGGATGTTTATGGAAAATTATTAGATATAAAAAATAAGAAAGGTTCTGTAAACATCAGCAACCTTACAAAAGAAAATCTATACACTATGAGAATAATGCAAGATAAAATGCCATATGAAATTGCAGCTTTATTTGAAATTAATGAAAAAGAAATAACTAAAATGTGCAAAAACTTTGGATTTAAAGTAATAGACTCAACTTGGTGTAGACATATAGGAGGATTGATAGCAAAAGCGGTTGACCAAGATATGGACCGAGCTTATAGAGTATTAAAAATGACAGGAGTATTCAATTTTGAAAAACATACTTATGACATTTTAAAATATATGAGAGATGGAGAAAGATATCTACTAAAGGAATTCTGGAAATTAGTAAAAGGAAAAAGAGAAGGGCTAGAATTAGAAAAAGCAACAACTGCAAAAGATGTATATTTTAGAGCATATTTTTGTGCAGAACTCTTAAAACAAAATGATTTTATATCAGAAGTAGATTTTTTAACATATAAAATAACCAAAAAAGGAAAAGATTTGTTGGAGAGGTTAAATTATATGGAAATAGAAGAACTAAATTTGATTGAGATTGCTAAAATAACTGGTGAAGCTAACTTTTATGCATTATGTATCATGAAATTAAGCAATGGAGAGTTTATGTATTGTGCAAATGCAGATGAATTAGATAAGTATAGTAAAGAGCTAGAAGAGTGGGGAGAAGTAGAATTTGAAGAAGAATTTGACACAAAATTAAGTAAGAATACAGAAGATGTGGAGGAGAATGAAAATTTATATAGAGAAATAGTAGAAGTGAGCTTTGAAGATATCAAAGTAAAAGAAAAATCAAAAAATACAGTCAAGACACAGACAAGCAGAGGAAAAGCGGACTATAACAAAATAAATCTATCAAAAGAAAAAATAGGTAAAGATAGTGAAAAACTAGTATATGACTGGGAAAAAGAAAGGCTGAAAAAAGAGCAGAGAGAAGATTTAGCAAAGAATGTTTTTTGGGAGTCAGAGGAAAATGGCGATGGCGCAGGTTATGACATTAAGTCTTTTGAAAAGAGAAATGGAGAATATGTAGAGATTTATATCGAGGTTAAGGGAACGAATAAGAGTATAAATCAGGCTTTTGATATTTCTATAAATGAGATTGAAGCTTCAAATAAATATAGCGATAGGTATTTTATTTATAGGCTTGGAGAGATATATTCAGATGTGCCTAAGTTCTATAAGATAAATGGAAGAATAGAGGATAATTTTGAGTTGGAGGCTGTGAATTTTAAGGCAAGGAAGAAATAGGGCCAATTCTATGATAGCGAAAAAATTACTAAAAGTTAGAAGTTAGAGATGTTAGGTCTCTAACTTTTTTGTCCAATATATTTTATAATTCCTGAGTAATAAGAAGTATCGCTACCTTGGTCTAAGGAATATTCTTCTGAAATAGAAATAGTTTGAAAATCACTAAACAAATCTAATATTTCATTTTTCGTGAAAAAACTAACAAATGTATCATTAACAATGTTATGAAAAATATTATTTTCTAACATTTCGAAATTATCTGAATTAGTACATTTCTGTAATTTTGGATCTTCCACCGAAAATACTTGGATATATACCAAACCATTGGATTTTAAGTTTTTCTTAATATTATGTACTATTTCATACATATCATCTTTATGGAAAAAATGTAAAACACATCTTGATGATATTAAATCATATTTATCCTTTTCTATCTCGAAATTTCTTATATCTGCTCTTGCTAAATTTAATTCGGGGCAAATTTCTTTGCATCTTTCTAAATTTTTATAGGAAAAGTCAACGCCTGTAACGTTATAACCCAGCTTAACTAATGGAATAGAATTTCTTCCTTGTCCAATTCCTAAATCTAAGACTTCTTTTCCATGTATTAAATTTAGATATCTTTTTAATTCCCAGTCAAGTTTTGCTGGATGAATGGGAAAGTTTTCTTTGAATTTTTTGTCGTAGTCAACAGGAGAGCCTATCATAATATCACCTCTGAAATTTGTTTGCTTTTAGAATAATATATTTGCTTGGGAAAGTCAAGAAATTTTTATGTGGTGGATTTTTATGAACAGAGTGTGGTATAATTGTGGAAAGTTGTGTGAAATGGAGAAATAAAATGAAATTTAAATATGAAAGACCAAATATTAGTAGAAAAGATGAAGCTATAGATTTTATTAATGAATTTTATGAATATGGTTCTAAAATTAATGGTGTTGGGGGATTGACTAGATATTTAGATGATTATGAAGGCTGGTTAAAGAAGCTGGAGGAAGATTATACAAGAGAGGCTACTGAAGATAAAGTTCCTACAAGGACGTATTTTCTTATAAGGGTTGATGATAATAAGATAATTGGAATGGCAAATATAAGAACTAAGCTAAATCAGAAATTAATGAATTTCGGTGGAAATATTGGCTATTGTATTAGACCGACGGAGAGAAAAAAGGGGTATAATAAGGTGAATTTGTATTTGGCTTTAAAGGTGTGTAAGGAGTGTGGTATTAAAAAGGCTTTGCTTGACGCGGATAAAGGCAATCTTGCATCGTGGAGGACTATGGAGAGCTTGGGCGCTGTGCTGGAAGAGGAGAAGCGCGTTGAGTTGTATGACAAGGATATTGTGAGATTTTATTCGATTGATGTTGATAGGTCGCTAGAATTGTATGGTGATATGTATGAGGATTTGGTGGAGGAAAGTGTGGAAAAATAATAAAACTAACCGAGTTAATAGTTTGTAGTATTTGGATATGAGAAAAATTTGTATTAAATGATTATTAGTAAAAGAAGATTAAAATAGGAGTAAAAAAGATTCAAAAGAATCTTTTTACGCAGATATTATATTAATAGGGTTTATTGTTGGTTCACAACTAGAAAATTGAGATTTTAGAGATTTTACGGAGTCATAAATTTTATAAATACTTTCAGTTAATTCAGAATTATAAAGATTTAAACAACGATTAATAGTAAATAATAAACTTTGACGATATTTGTAATCTCTCCATAAATTATACATATCATCAGGATTATTTAACTCTACATGATCTTTATCAAAATAACCTTCTTCTAATATAACAAGTAAATCTTGCAATTCTTCTAATTTAAATAAAGCACCTTCTAAGCTACCTAAATGCTTCCAAATGTTATTAAGTTCTTTTTCCATTATATACCTCCTTAAAATTTATAAAAGTATTTTATAAGAAATTTGTGAGAGAAAAATGTCGAAACAGTAAAAATTATGTAAATATTAAAAAGCGTTTTGAAAGTATTAATTATAAAACAAAAATTTAAAACATTAAAAAAATAAGTAAATAAAAATAAGGTAAGATACAGATGAACTAAAAAATAAATTTAAGGAGAATGATTATGAAAAAAGTAGTAAAATATAGTATATTTATAATATTATTTTCAATATTAATTGTTGAAATTATAAAAGTTATTAGATTGTTTGATATAAATGGAATTATAAGCATTAGCTATGATGCATGGATTGGATTTTTTGGAACTTTATTAGAAATATTGGTTGCAGTAATTGGTTTTACATTTACGATATACAAATTTTTAAATGAAAGGGAAGAAAAAGAAAAGCCACTAATTATAATTAAAACTTCATATGAAGAAGATTGCTATTATAGATGTGATAATGTGCAAACTAATTTTACACAACATAGAAAAGTATATTTTGAACTGGTCAATAAAGGCAATATGACAATTAGATATCCTCAAATAAAAAATGAAGAAGGAAAAATTTTAAATATATATAAATTAGAAGGTGAAAATGAATTAGATATTATAGAACCACAAAATTTTCAGACAAAGAATAGATATGTCATATCCATAGATATCAATTTTATGGAAGGAATGCGGTCCTTATATTGTAAACTTTTTTGAATTAGAATATAAAAACTATAAAAATAAAAAATACAACTGTAAATTTGAAATAGAAATTGCTAGAAATAATAGTGAATATATCAAAGTATTTATGAGGGAATAGGATAACAAATGTGAAAGGTGTGAACAATGTTAGGGAATATAGCTTAAATTGCAACTTTGATTTTATTTGTAATATGTTTTAATTGCATTGCAAAACGAACAAATGCTCTTTAAAATATAAAAAATAAATTTTATTTGTAAATTTATTGTTAAAAATGTTGAAGTATGATAGAATTTGCTAGAAAGAAGGAAAATATAAATGTTTAATATGTACAATAGAAGATATACAGGAAGTAAATACAAGTTAATGGAATGGATAAAAACACTTATAACAGATAACTGTGATGGTAAAACCTTTTTTGATGTATTTGCTGGTACTGGTGTGGTAACAGAATATATGATAAATGATTATGAAAAATACGTAATTAATGATTTTTTATATTCAAATGAAGTTATATATAAAGGTTTTTTGTTGCAAGAAAACTATGATATGGATAAACTTATACAAATAGTAGAAACATATAATAGAACCAATAAGGCAGAATTAAAAGACAATTATGTTTCAACTAATTTTGGCGATAAATATTTTAACAAATATGATGCTAAATTAATAGGAAAGATAAGAGAGGAATTAGAGAATAATCTATCTAAAAAGGAAATAAATAGCAAAGAATATTATGTATTACTTTCATCTTTACTCTTTTCAATAGATAAAATTGCTAATACATGTGGACATTATGATGCATATAGAAAAATAGATAATATAGAAAGTAAATTTAAATATGAATTAATTTTGCCTAAACAGCTAAAAGAAAAGCAAAAAATTGAAATTTATAGGGAAGATTCAAATAGTTTAGCTAAGAGAATAAAAGCAGATATTGCGTTTATAGATCCTCCATATAATTCAAGACAATATAGCAGATTTTATCATGTCTTAGAAAATATAACTAAATGGGAAAAACCAGAACTATATGGAACTGCTTTGAAACCAAAAGAAGAAAACATGTCAGAATATTGCAGAATATCTGCGCCAAAAGCTTTTAAAAATTTAATAGATAGTTTAAAAGTTAAATATGTAGTTGTTACATATAACAATACATATAATTCAAAAAGTTCATCTTCTAAAAACAAAATAACACTAGAAGAAATAAAATCTATATTAGATAAAAAAGGAGAAACAAAAATATTTGACAAACCATATAAATTTTTCAATGCAGGAAAAACAGAATTAAAAAATCATAAGGAATATGTATTTATTACAAAGGTGGAAAAATAATGAATAAAAAAGAAATTATAAGATCTCCTTTCTTTTATGTTGGAGACAAATATAAATTAATGCCGCAATTAAAAAGTTTATTTCCAGACGATATAAATAATTATATAGAGCCATTTGTAGGACGGAGGAAGTTCGTTTCTTAATTCTTCAGGAAAAAGATATGTATTAAATGATGTTGATAGTAGCATAGTATCACTACATAAAGAATTGGGAAGATATGCAGGCAAAGAAAAGAAACTATTAGAAAAATTATATAATATAATTGATTATTATGGACTTAGCTGCTCATATAGGGGAATAAATGTGCCAAAAGAAATGAAGAAGAAGTATGGAAAAACATATTATTCTAAATACAATAAAAATGCTTATTTAAAAATGAGACAAGACTATAATGAAAATAAAGATAATGTTTTATTACTATACTTATTATTAATATATGGATTCAATCACATGATTAGATTTAATTCAAAAGGGGATTTTAATTTACCAGTTGGAAATGTAGATTTTAATAAAAATGTTTATAAAGCATTAATTAATTATCTAAATTTTAGAAAAAACAACGAAGTAATTTTTGAAAATACTGACTATCAAAAATTTCTTAATAATATAGATATTAAAGAAAAAGATTATGTGTTTTTAGATCCACCATACCTAATATCTATGAGTGAATATAATAAGCTATGGAACCATAAAAAGGAAGTTGAGATGTGTAACTTTTTAGATGAATTAGATGAAAAAGGAATTAAATTTGGAATAACAAATTTAATATATCACAAAGGAAAAGAAAATGTGACATTTAATAAATGGTCTAAAAAATATAATGTATATGATGTTGATAGTAATTATATTAGTTTCAACGACAATACTATAAAAAGTACTTCTAAAGAAATATTTGTTACTAACTATAAAAAGAATAATTAATATAAAGGGGAGAAAGTATAACATGCCAAGTAGAAGAAAGCCTATATCATTTGATACAACTATAAGGAATCCTGAACGTATACCGCAGTTCATTTCAATTCTATCAAAATTTGAAAATCAAATAATTGATGATGAAGTTGCTTTAAAATTAGAAGGAGAGATAATTAAATATAAGATTTTTGAACCGACTAAAGAAACACTGGGGACATATGTAAGAGAATATCATGATAAATTTAATTTTATAGCGGAAGATCAATCTAAGGATGCTTCTAATAGAGTATTACTATATTATAATGAATGGGCAGACTCGAATCCAGGAGAAATGAATATAGAAAAAATAATATATTTGTTAAAAAATACAATCACAGCTCATAAAGACAAAGGCTGGAATGGACGGTTGGGAGTCAAGAATACATACACAGTTTAATTTTTTAAATGAATTAGGGTTAGTAAGAGTAATAAAGGGAGAAAAAATTAAAATATCTGATAATGGAAAGCTTATGATAAAAACGTATGAGAATGGTTATCCAATTGAAGATAAATTTGACGAAACATATGAACAAAGTGCATTTTTAAATGCTTTTTGTAAGTATCAAATAAATAATCCTTATAGGAAGAATACAATTAGTGTTAATTTCTTTCCGCTAGTGCTTAATGTTATTAAATATTTAGATAAAAAATATAATTATAAGGGAATAACAAGACAGGAAATTACATTCATTATCTCATGGGGAAATAATGACTATAAAACACTAGCTGAGCTTATTTATCAATTTCGTCAAGAATTCGGATTTGAAGCTTCGAATGAAATAGTATATGAGCATGCGATGAATTTAATGGATGATTCAACACCGAATGACATTTTAATACCAGCGACTAAAACTTTTATTGAAAGTAAAAAGAAGGATTATAAATTTGACAAGTTAATAGTAGAGACCCCAGATGAAGTAATTAGAAAATTAAGATTAACAATGTTGATTTCGTTAAGAGGTGCTGGCACTTTCATTGATATTAATAGTAATGAAAAAAATAAAATTGAGCATATTCTGAACAATTATTCAATGAATATAAATTTTTCGAATGAAGATGAATATTTTGAGTATATGGGAACTATAGATGAATGTTTTGAATTCAAGCAAGAAAATGAAGAAAGCGAAGAAGAAAAAAATATTAAAGAAAGAGCAATTGAATATTGGGCAAAAGAAAAAGATTGGGAGTTCTATAAAGAAGAAATAAAAAATGTTTTTAAAAATGGAAAAAATGGAACGCAAAACGAAGTTTTAAAATATATAAAATCAACTGTAAGATTAGAATTTTTAGTTGCTATTATAATAAAAAAGGCATTGCCGAGATTAAAAGTTATCGCAAATTACAAAGCAGATGATCAAGGGATTCCATTTAAAACAGCACCTGGGGGAAATTCTAGAAACATAGGCGCGGATATAGATGTATATGAAGGAAATATTCATGCATTACTAGAACCAACAATAGCAACTTCAAAATCATTTCAATGTGAACATGAAATTACATCTATTAGAAGTCATTTAATTTGTTCTGCAAATAGTGATATTAACGATAAAAAAAAGTATAAAGAATGGTTTGCTTTGTTTCTAGCTCCATTTATACATAAAGAAGTTGGGAATCAAGTAGCTGTTGAAAAAGGAGTTTCTGGTGTGGAGATATATCCATGGTCTTGTGATGATTTTGTTGAATTTTCTCAAAATGTGAAATCTATAAAGGATTATAGACAAATTAGAGATTATGTTAAAGTACAAAGAATGCCTAATATAAACTAGGTTTTATTTGTAATTGAATACAAGAGTGTACATGAGTTAGTATCTTACAAATGTTATTGATAGTGGAAGTTAGTATAAATATAATAATAATTCACAAAGTTAGACAAAATTTTTACTTAGAATGGATTAAAGTTAAAGAGAGGTATGAAGATGTTAAAAGATATTACATATTTGGATGATTATAAATTAGTGGATGAATATATTAGTGGTAATACAGATAGCGGAAAAATACTATATGCGAAAGTTTATGAAAAATTACCAGGATATGTATATAATTACACGGCAAAAAGTATTCTTACAGAAGAAGATAGAGATGAAATAATAGAAGAAACTCTGGTAGAAAGTGTAGAAAAGATATGCAAATATAATGGGAAATGCCAATTTACAACATTTGTATTAGGATTTGCCAAAAATAAATGTAGAGAAAAAATAAGAAAGAAAAATAATATTACAGTAATAGAATTAGATGAAGAAAAAATAGCAGATGAAGATTATAATTACTATAATCAGGATCCTGCAATAATAATTATAAAGAAAGAAGAAATTGAGAAAATTAATATGGCAATGAATAAACTTCAAACTGAAGATAAACAAATAATACAATTAAGAGCTATAAAAGGAATAACCGCAAAAAAAATAGGTGAGTTAACAGGAGAAAATATAGAAGCTATTTATTCTCGATATAGAAGAGCTGTGAAAAAATTTAAAAAAAATTATGAAGAAATGTGACCAATTTTTTGAAAAAAAGACATATATAAATAGGAGGAGAAAAAATGATTAGTATAGAATATGCTTTAGATAAATATACTGATTTAATAAATGAAAAACAGAGTATAGATTTTGAATATTTTAAAAGTGAATTGTTACCAACGGATTATATAGAATTTATGGATGAAATAAAATACATAAATATAATAAAATCAAATAATGTAACAAAATCTTTTAAACAATTATTTGAAAAGATAGATGAATATAAAAATGAATTATATCAAGTAGATACTGTTGTTAATTTTAGAAGTAAAGTTACAAGTGAAGATACCATAAAAAAGATAGAAGAAATATTTGAAGAGGAATTTAAAGATGAATAATCCAACTAAAATTGTAAACGAATTGATATATGACTATAATTTAAATATTGAAGAAGCAATTGATATAGAAGACTTAATAAGCAAGATGGATATTAGACTAGTGAGTACAGAATTAGAAGAAGGAATACTAGGAGCATCTAAAGTAGAAGGATTAAAAAGACTTATTGTTATATCTTCAAAAGTATATAATGAAGAACAAAAAAGATTTACACTAGCTCACGAATTAGGACATATATTAATACATAGAGGAACA
Source organism: uncultured Clostridia bacterium (assembly GCA_949538735.1). Lineage (GTDB taxonomy): Bacteria > Bacillota > Clostridia > TANB77 > CAG-508 > CAG-269. Next base: position 68,926 of record CATGLK010000006.1, on the reverse strand, counting down.
CATTATTTTTCTAAAGAAGATTTGTCTACAATATGTACAAGTAAACAAAAAGAAGATGAGGCTGATAGATTTGCAGTAGAGTTACTATTACCCAGTAAAATTATTGGAAATATAATTAAAGAAAATGATGTTAACTTTGAATTAATAAAACAAATATCAAAAAAATATAGGATGTCACTAACTTCTACTGCTATTAGAGTAGCAGAATTAACAAATGACAATATAATCCTATTATATCATAAAAATAACACCATAAAATGGTGGCATAAGTCAAATGGAGAAATCTTTTTTGATAAAAAGCACAAAGGTATAGATTTAGCAAGAATAGAACAAGAAAGAGACATTCTATCAAGAAATGTAGAATTAAATTTATGGTTATCTGAAGATGAAGGTTTATATTCATGTTATGAAGAAACTATATATTTTAATAAATTAAATGAATATATGACTTTAGTTCAGATTATATAAGGTACAGTTTTAAACTGTGCCTTTATTTTATAAGGAAAGGAGAAAACATGAAAAGAAATTTAAATTTTAACAAGAGAATATTTTTTATATTAAATAAGTTTTTAATATAAAAAGATGAAAAAAAGAATATTAGATGAAAGGAATGAAAATTAAAATGAAAATAAATAGAAAAAGAATAAGAAATCCAAAAAAATATTTAACAGAGTTTAAAGAAAACGAAGAGGTAAGAGTGGTAATAGAGGTAACAGAAGAAAATAAAAGAAAAGTAATAGAAATGGGATTTGATTCCCAAATAGTAGTTGGAGAAATAATAGTACCAAGTTCTAGTATTTCAAAAAGTACATATGAAAATGCGGAGGGAAAATGTATTATAAGAAAGGATTTACCAAAGGAAACAGCAGAGAGATATTGGGAATGGTCATGGGAGGACTGGGGGCATAATGTACACTCAGATTACAAATATATACCATATGAAAGATACCCAAGGGAATATTTACCACCAAAAGCATTAGAATTTATGATAGTAGAGGATAATTCAAAAAATAAATGGATAACTTCAAGAAAAATAAAAAACTCACAGGAAAATTACGAAGACATTAAATTATTAATTAATATGATATTAAGCATATTTGGTAAATGCAATATAGTAAATATAAATATGAAAGAGCCAATAAAAACTGTAAGATCAGTAAAATGGGAGATACTAAGATCAGGAAAGCAAACTAAAGAAAGAATAAGAAACATCATAAGAGAAGAAGTAAGTCAAAACAGAGCAAGTATGTACATAAGAAATATAGACAAGCTTATTGAAAATAGTAATGAAAATATAGCAGTAGGAACACAAGAATTTAAGGGATACATAGTATTTATTTGTGGTAAATATGCAATATTAGAAAGTTTAATGCCTAATAATGCAACATATATATTAGATAAAAATTGGGAAGAGATTTCTAAACTTACAAAAACAGAAGTATTAAACAATAAAATGCATATTGATAGAATTTACCATTATCTAAATTGGGAAGAAAAAATTAATAAATATATGAAAGGAGATGAAAAATATGGCAAAAACAAAGAGTAGTAACTCGGGAAAACAAGAAAAGAAAATAGTACCAGTAAATGGGTACACTAAAAAAGATGGAACAAAAGTAAAAGGTCATCGTAGATCAACACCTAATTAAAGATAAAATAACCAAAGTAAAAAACTACTTTGGTTATTATTTTTTTATTTATATGTGTTATAAAAAATTAAGAATATTATATATAAAATAAAATTATGATAATAAGAATAAAAATAAACAAAAGAAGCAAGTATAAATGTAATTAAAATTACACCAGTATTTTGCTTCCTTTGATAATGAAAAGAGGCAATGTATGAAAAAATTAAAAAAAGAATATAATGAAGAAAAAGAAACTTCAAAAATATTGTGGATGATATTTCTAGTTCCTATAGCAGTTTTTATAATAGATTTAGTAAATCTAGGACATTTTTTCTTTCCATATATAGATAATTTGACTGAAAAGTATGATTGGATGTCATTTATAGGAACTTATGCAGGAACAATTGTAAGCGCACTTTTCTTATTATTCATTACAAAAATGGATAGAAGAGATAATAATGAAATTCTAAGAACATCTCAAAGACCATATTTAGATGTTAATTGGGCAATATTGGATAAAGATTTTTTGGAGCAAAACATAAATAATTTGAATAGACAATTATTTATTTATAATAATTTTGGAATAGATGGCATTAATAGTGCAAAAGATTATTTGATTCTTGAAATAAAAAATACTGGAGCTAGTGTTGCAATAATAGATGTTAATAAAAGTAACTTTACAATAGAGTATGATAGACATGAAGGAATTATTGAAGGTAAAGAAATTTCAAAAAGAGAAATAAGCAAAGTTATACTTAATAAAATAATAAAACGCAAAGCAATTTCATCAGGAGAGAGTATGTTTATTGTATTTAATTCTATTGATTTTTACAATAGTAGGAGTAGAGATGTATCAAATAATACATACATAACTAATACGGAAATTTATTATAAAGATTTATTTGGATATAGTTATGAAGATATATGTAAATACTTAAATGGAAAAATTGTTCCCCAAAAAGATAATAGTTTAATTATCAATAATAAAGATATATGATAAATAAGAAGGGAATATCAAGAAGTAAAATTGATATTCCAATCTTTATTATTTATTCAAAAGAACTACTAATAAGTTCTGCCCCATCACAAAGTCCATTTCTATAATACATCTTATTCCAATAGCAAATATAATCAAAAAGATTATCATTAAGTATTTTTAACTGCTTCTCAATGTGTTTTTCACTCTGTTCAGGAACAATCCTTAAAATTTTTTCAAGTAGTAATTCAAATATAGTAGAATGTAAATATCTCTTATTGCACAAAAGATTGATTATTCGGTTATAGTAGTAATCTAAATATAGTAGAATATAAATAAATATGCTATTTTGCATGCTCTTTTTATTGTCGCAGTAGTAATTTAAGTATAATAGAATGTAAATAGTGCATATAACTGATTTTGCACAGCATCCGCAAAAAATATACTAGAATAAAAAACAACTCCCAAAATGACAAACTAAGCCAATAGACAAAACAAAATAAAAATAGTATAATAAAGCAAAACAAAAGAAAGCAAGCAAACAAGAAAAAACAAAAGAAAGGACCAAAAAACATGAAAAACACATTTATAGAATACCCAAAATGTACAACATGCAAAAAAGCAAAAAAATGGTTACAAGAAAACAAAATAGAAGCAGAAGAAAGAAACATTGTAACAGAAACACCAACAGAGCAAGAACTAGAAAAATGGATACAAAAAAGCGGACAAGACATAAAAAAATGGTTCAACACAAGTGGACTAAAATACAAAGAGTTAAACCTAAAAGACAAACTAGGAACAATGAGCCAAAAGGAAAAAATAAAACTACTAGCAAGTGACGGAATGCTAATAAAAAGACCGATATTAATATCAGACGAAGTAATACTAATAGGTTTTAAAGAAGAAAAATGGAAAGAACTAATATAAAAAACAAAATATAAAATATAAGAAAATAAAGGGGAAAAAATGAAAAAAGGGAAAACAAAAATAGCAATAAATGCAATAATTACTTTAAGCATAATACTAATAGGAATTAGTACATATGCACACTCAGGAAGAACAGATTCAAGCGGAGGACACAAAGACAACAAAAACAAAAGTGGACTAGGAAGTTATCACTATCACTGTGGCGGAAATCCAGCACACTTACATACTAATGGAAATTGTCCATACTCAGCAAAACCAAAATCAAGCAGTACAAGTACATCAACGAAGTCAACTAAAAGTAGCACACCAAGTTCTTCTTCAACAACTAAAAGTGAAACAACAGCCACAAAGACAGAAGTACCAAAAACAATAAATGCGACAGGAATACAAATAAATGAAAACATAGTAGACTTAGAAGTAGGGAAAAGCAAAACAGTAACAGCAACAATAACTCCAAGCGACACAACAGACAAAAATATCACATGGCAGTCAAGTGATGAAAACATTGCAACAGTCAGTTCAACAGGAGAAATTATAGCGAAGAAGTCAGGAACAGTTACTATTACAGCAAACACATCTAACGGAAAATCAAGCACAATGAAAATTAATATAAAAGAAACGCCCCAAAAAGAGAATAATATAGCAAAAACAACAACAAACAATAGTAATAATACAAGCAATACATCAACTAATAACCAAGAAGAAACAAATCCAGTAGGCGGAATTATAACATTAGGGCTTCTAGGCGGTGGCGGATACTGGGGATATAAAAAATTAAAAAGCAAAAATAAGGGAGAAAAATAAAATGGACATTACAGTTGATATGGAAGAATACAGGCTAAATGTAAGAGCAGCAGGAATAATAATACATAAAGGAAAAGTCCTACTACACAAAAGCAACAAAGAAGAGCATTATGCGCTATTAGGCGGAAGAGTAATGATAGGAGAAAACTCTGAAAACACATTAAAAAGAGAAATTTTAGAAGAGACAGGAAAAGAAATAGAAATTACAGGATACGTATCAACAATAGAAAACTTTTTCGAAGCAAAAGAGAAAAAATATCATGAGATAATGTTTGTATATCAAGCAGAATTCGAGAAAGAAGAAGACAAGCAAATAATAGAACCAATAAAAAATATAGAAGGAAGAGATTATTTACAATATGAATGGTTAGATATAAATAAATTAGACAATTACGACATAAGACCAAAAATAATTAAAGACATATTAAAAGAAAATAAACTTCCTGTACATAAAATAAATCAATAAAAAGGAATAAAGAAGGTTGAATAATATCCATAAAATGGTAAAGAATTCATTCGAATTTGTGCTTTTAGAAAAGGAATGATAATAAAAATGAAAATAATATTAGCATCAAAATCACCAAGAAGAAAAGAATTACTAGATTTGTTAAAAATAAAATATGAAATAAAAGTAAGCAATGCAGAAGAAATAATAGAAGAAAACCTAACAATAGAAGAACAAGCAAAGAAATTAGCATATATAAAAGCAAAAACTGTCTTTAACGAAACAGAAGGAGAAAGAATAGTTATAGGCGCAGACACAATGGTAATAAAAGACGGAAAAATATATGGAAAGCCAAAAGATGAAACAGACGCATTAAAAATATTGCAAGAACTAAATGGAAAAAGACATCAAGTTATAACAGGAATAGCTATTTTAGCTCAAAAAGGTAGCGAATATAAAGAATATATTGACTATGATATAACAGAAGTTTACCTAAAAAATATGAGTGACGAAGAAATAAAAAATTGGATAAAAACAGGGGAAGCTATGGATAAAGCAGGAGCATATGCAATTCAAGGAGAATTTTCCGTATTTATAGAAAAAATAAACGGAAATTATTCAACAGTAGTAGGACTTCCCATCCACAAAGTCTATGACATATTAAAAGAAATAAATTAAGGGCTTGAATTAAAATTAATTCAAGCCTAAAAAATACTATTTAAATAATCATTAGAAATCTTTAAAATCTCATCTACTTGTTGACCTACAATCTCGCTACTGAACTTTTGCTTAACACGACCAGCAAAAGTTTCTAAATAATCTTTGGTCTTCAAAAATCCCAAAGAAAAATCAAAATTAAAATCATAAATATAAGCATAAAAACAAAGAATTACATCAGCATTTGTCTTTATATCAGGATAATTAATTGAATGATCATTTATAAACTGATTTATAATAATATCACTAATTCTTTCGCAGTCAAACTCAGGATACCAAAAGATACTCTCAAAATCATATTCACAGATTGTGTAAAAGATATCAAGTTTATCAGCATCCCTAATAATTTTTGCAAATAATAACTCATCTCCTGTTAAAGCCGAATCTATTCTAGGTTTATTGTGATTTAAAACAGCTGATTTTATTATTTGGTGATATTTCTCATCAATATTAAAATTAGCAATTAAATTATCATCAAATAAAGTCTTTACACTAAATTCAGCATGATTAACAGAATCCTTGTCACTAAAAGTGTTGAAAAGTTCAACCTGCTTAAATCTACCAATATCATGAAATAGACCGATTATTTCGGCCAATTTAATATATTCTTCATCTAGATTTAAATTCATAGCAAGCTTTTTGCTCATTTCAGCAACTCTTTTTATGTGCTCTATTTTTAATTTAATTCTACCCTCGTTGGGATTAAAATTCGAAACATATTTATCAAATTCTTTTTTTGCAAGTTCTACATCAATCATTTTTATAACACTCCATATTTTTATATAATGATATTATAAAATAATATTCTATAATATACAAGGTTATTTTTGAAAAATCCACAAATGGTGAGATAAATGTGGAAAACATATAGAAACACAGAATAAAAAGTACAATAAAATACAAGAATAAAAACACCTTAAACGCATATAAATGAGAATAAGGAGGTAACCTAAATGGAAGAAATACAAAAAATATGGGAAAAAATTAAAACAAGCAAATTATTACAAATAGAAATTATTGCAATAATTTTTAGCTTGTTTTTTGGTACAATACTACACTTTTTATATAGTTGGACAGGAGAAAACGCATTTGTAGGCAGCTTTTCAGCAGTAAACGAAAGCGTATGGGAACATCTAAAGCTATTATTTTATCCAATGCTAATTGCAGCAATAATTGAATTTTTCTTTGTAAAGGAAATTGCAAACAATTATATAGAAGCAAAAACAATAGGAATTTTTGCAAGTATATGTATTACAACAATTACATTCTTTACATACACAGGAATAATAGGAACAAACTTCTTATTAATAGATATCCTAATATTCATTTTCAGTATAATTTTAGGAGAATGGGTTGCATACAAAATAATGAAAAAAGAAGAACAAAGCACAACACTAACTAAAATTTTATCAGGAATAATTGTCGGATTTTTACTAATTTGCTTCATTGTTTGCACATATTGCCCACCAGAAGTGAACTTTTTTAGAGACTATACAACAGGAAACTACGGGATACAGAAATAACGGAAAATTCAAGGAGTGTCCCCAGTGGCAATTTATTGCCAACAGGGACGGAGATAAATGGCAATAAATTGCCAAAAAGGACCGTCCCCAATGGCAATTTGTCGAATTTTGTCGAAATGTTTTTCGGGAAATTTTAAAAAAAGTATTGCAATTTGTAAAAATTTCTGTTAAGCTATAAAAAGATTTACAGTTAAACATTTATTGCAATACTAATTTAATTTAAATCAAAAATTTTAAATCGAAATTAAATCAAAAAAATAATCAAAAAAAACAAAATATGTTTGGATATCTGAGGTCATTACAATTGAACCCCTTTATTTAATAGTTATTCATTTATAAAATCCCTATAAAATTATATAAATAAATTTTGAAATTCTCACTTTCAGCAAATATTTCATACCATTTAATAATTATTTTACCAATTGTAGTGATCTCAGATATCCAAACATAAAAGAAAGGAAGCAAATGTTATCAACAGTACAAAGTATGGCGTTGCAAGGGCTAAATGGATATTTAGTATCTATACAAGTGGATATATCAGCAGGGCTTCCGCATTTCGAGATAGTTCGGGTTACCAGATGCAAGTGTAAAAGAAGCGAAAGAAAGAGTTAAAACAGCTATAAAAAATACACAAGGAGAGATATTAAGTAGAAAAATAATTGTAAACTTAGCACCAGCAAATACAAAAAAGGAAGGCTCAAAGTTTGATTTACCAATAGCCTTAGGTATTTTGATTGCAAGTAGACAGATTAGTAATCCGTATTTAGCAGAATTTTTAAAAGATACTATTTTTGTAGGTGAACTATCTTTATATGGAAGTGTGGAGAAAATAAACGGAATTCTACCAATTTGTATAGAAACCAAAAGGATTGGAATAAAGAGAATAGTTCTGCCAAAACAAAATGAAAATGAAGCACAAATAGTTGACGGACTAGAAATATTACCAATTAACCATTTAGGAGAAATCATAGAATATTTGAATGGAAATTCATATATTGAAAAAACAAAGACAAAAAAATTTAATTCACAAAATCAAGCAAAATATCAGTTTGATTTTTCAGAAGTAAAAGGGCAAGAACTTGTGAAAAGAGCATTAGAAGTATCAGCGGCAGGAAGTCACAATTGTGCATTAATTCGGTGTTCCTCGGCTCTGGAAAGACAATGTTAGCTAAAAGGTTCCCAAGTATATTACCAGATATCAGCTTTGAAGAAGCACTAGAAGTAACAAAAATTCACAGTATAGCAGGATTATTATCAGAAGAAAACCCAATGATTTTAACAAGACCATTTAAAAGTCCACACCACACAATAACAACAACGTCATTAATAGGTGGTGGAAGGATTCCAAAACCACGGAGAAATAAGTTTAGCACATTATGGAGTTTTATTCTTAGACGAACTACCAGAATTTAATAAAAAAGTAATAGAGTCTTTAAGAGGACCATTAGAAGATAAAACTGTAACAATAAGTAGACTAAATATGGCAGTTACATATCCTTGTAAATTTGTGCTGTTGGCAAGTATGAACCCATGTCCATGTGGATTTTATGGTTCAGATACACAAAAATGTAATTGTACCAAAGAACAAATTCGAAAATATTTAAGTAAAATAAGTGGCCCACTTTTAGACAGAATAGATTTGCAAATAGAAGTAAGTAGAGTGCCATATCAAAAATTAGACTCGAATAAAAAAGAAGAAACGTCAGAAGAAATTAGAAAAAGAGTAAACAAGGCAAGAAGAATTCAATTAGAAAGATACAAAGGACAAGAAATATTTTCTAACTCAGAATTGCCACCAGCACTAATTGAAAAATATTGTAAGTTAGACAGTAAAAGCAAAAAGATTTTAGAAGATGCATTTGAAAAATTAGGATTAAGTGCAAGGGCATATGGAAGAATTTTAAAGGTAGCAAGAACGATAGCAGATTTAGATAATTCTAGAGATATTAAAACACAACATTTAGCAGAAGCAATTCAATATAGGAGTTTGGATAGAAAATATTTTGAAAATTAAATTGAACATATAAATATAGTATCAATAAAAGTAAGTTTGGAAAAATTAAAAATTTTTAATAACTATGTGTGCCTTTTGAGCAAAGTGAGAAAGGAAAAAATTTAAATGACAAAAATTACAATAGAAGATAAAGAATATCCAAAACAATTAAAAGAAATAAAAAATCCACCCAAGCAATTATATTTAGAAGGAAATACTGAATTACTAAAACAAAATATAATTTCAATTGTAGGCTCACGAAATTGTACACAAAATGGTGAAAAACTTGCAAAAAAATTCGCGTCAGAATTAACAATGCAAAAAATAACTATTGCAAGTGGAATGGCAAAAGGAATTGATAGTGCAGCACATATAGGTACAATGGAAGCTGGCGGAAAGACAATAGCAGTATTAGGAAATGGATTTAATCACATATTTCCAAAGGAAAATATAGAGTTGTATAAAGAGATTATAAGAAAGGGCGGGCTTATAGTAAGTGAATATCCGCCAGATACAGAAGCTAAGTCAAACTTGTTTTTGGAAAGAAACAGGATTGTAAGTGGACTATCCATAGGAGTGTTAGTGGTAGAAGCAGCACATAGAAGTGGAACAAGTGTAACAGCAAAACTAGCAGAAAGCCAAAGAAGAAAAGTTTTTGTGTTGCCACATGAAATAGATGACAAATATGGAGTGGGAACAAATAATTTGATAAAAAAGGGAGCTATTTTAATTACTTCAACCAAAGATATTATTGATAATTTCAAATCTTTAAAATACATCGAATTTAAAGAAGCTAGCACAGTAAATATAGATAAAAATATTAAGAATAAAATACAAGAACAAAAGATAAATAAAACTCTTGAAGTGCGCTTAACAAACAAAATAGAAAAAGAAGTATATATGTTAATTAAGAACGGAAACAAAGAAGTAAATGAAATAGCAAAAAAATCTAATAAATCAATAAGCGAAATTACAAATGCATTATTGATGTTAGAATTAGATGGGGCTATAAAGAAAATAGCGGGAGGGTATAAATGTATTTAAATCAAGGAACAGGAAAAATTGGTGAAAATTTAGCTTGCCAATACTTAGAAAAAAGTGATTATAAAATATTAAAAAGAAATTTTAGGTGCAGACAAGGCGAAATAGATATTATTGCATATGATGAAACTACAAATGAACTTGTATTTGTAGAGGTAAAAGCACGTACAAGTCTAAAATATGGTAGACCTGGTGAAGCGGTTGAAAGGGTAAAGCAACAACATATAAAAAATGTTGCAAAATATTATATTTTTAAAAATAAGATTGCTGACAAACCTACTAGATTTGATGTGATTGAAGTTTTTTTGAATAATAGTAACTACAAAATAGAACATATAAAGCAGGCGTTTGAATAACGTAAACTTGCGAACGTTTCATTCTCTGGCATTGACGTAAGTAAAAATATATGTCATAATTATATCATAGCATAAAAAATATAGAAATACACATATAGAAAAGTTAGGAGCATATTATTATGAATAAAGAAAAATATAATAATTTGATTGAAACGTTATATATATCAGCTATTCCAGGGCTAAAAGAAGATATAGTGAAAGGACTTAAAGAGCCATTAGAAGACTGCATCAATGAAGATAAAATTGAATTATAGAAGTATGATATCTCAAAACTAATTAATTTTGAGACATCATACTTTTAATGCTTAGTAACTATTTTACTTTTTATCATTTGAGTTTAGTGATTTTTGTTTTTTCTTATTATCTAAATATGTATAGTTTAGTGCATTATTTTTAGTAATGACTGTTTTTCCTAATTTTTCTTCTAAATTATCTCTAGCTACTTTTGCAACATTTCCACCCATTTTAGCTATTTTTATATTTTCTTTTAATCCATAAGGCTTGTGTTCTTGCGCAAGTTCTCTTGTTGCAATTTCTCCTAGATCTGTTAGGGTAACTTCTATATCTGTCATATTATCTCTTAATGACTCTTTTCTAATTCCTTTAAATTCTTTGTATTCTGAAGCTTTCATACCAGACCATTCTTCATAAATTTCGTTTGTAAGTATCCCATATTCAACATTTTTAGTTATACCTCTTTCTTTCCATACATCTGTAAGTTTACGTCTATCAACAACTCCTGTTAATCTTTGCTTAATCCATTTGTCATCATATCCACGACTTCTATAATAATCAACAGCACGATTAACAGCAAGTTCTGGGTCAAATACTTCATCAATTCTCTCTTTTCCCATTTGAGCAAGCCAAAGTTTAAATGGCTCTGCTTTGGGACTTGGAATTGATTCGATTAATCTTAATATTCCTTGTGTATCTAATGTATCTGTTAAATAACTTTTTCCATCTTTTTGAGATTTCATTTTCAGTTGTACGCATTTTGCGTACAACTCGCTCTTTTCTTTTTCTGTCATTCTTCTTTTTAGCGTATTCCAATAATTTCTTGGATTATTACTTTCAGTTAATACGCTAACTACATCAACAACACTAAAATAGTAATCTTCCTTTTCACTATCCCAAATGCTTCTTATTTCTTTTCCTTCGAAAAGATTTGAAATTGTTTCTAATTTAACATTTTTCATTTAGGCATCATTCCTTTATAAATTTATTATTATGCTCCAAGTATACCAATTTTCTTTCACTTTTTCAATAGATATACGAAAATTTGTTTTTTAAAATTTATTTCGCAAAATACACAAAATATGTCATAAATACTTGAAAAACCGAATATTGTAATATATAATAATAACAAATTCTAAAGATATAATTATATTTTTAGTTACCTTACATTAGAAAGAGGTAGTATTATGAAAAAATTTTTATCAAATTACAAATCAACAATAATTTTATTAGTTGCTATTATTGTTGGTGCCATTGTAGGAATTATATTCCAAGAAAAAGCAACAATTTTAAGTCCGTTGGGAGATTTATTTTTAAATCTATTACTGGTAATAATTGTACCACTAATATTCTTAACAATAACCACATCAATTGCAAAAATGAAACAACCAAAAAGAATAGGAAAAATTATGATTACGATAATTTGTGTATTCATATTCACATCAATTATTGCAGTAATCATAGGATTTGTTAGTACATATTTTGTAAAACTAGTAAACCCAGAAGACGGAGAACAAATTAGAGCTTCATTACAAGAAACGACAAGTGATGAAGAAACAGACGAGGAAAAACTAACAATTGCAGACAGAACAGTTAATTTATTAACAGTAAATGACTTTTCAAAATTGTTATCAAAAGATAACATTGTAGCACTTCTAATTGCATCAGTAATATTTGGAATTGCAACAAATATGGCAGGAGAAAAAGGAAAGCCTGTATATGATTTTCTAGTATCAGCAAATGAAATAGTTGGAAACATAGTAAAAATCATAATGTACTTTGCACCAGTAGGATTAGGATGCTATTTTGCAGCATTGGTAGGAAGCTTTGGAGCTTCAATAGCAGTAGGCTACTTAAAAACATTTGTAATATATACAATTGTAGCAATAGCATTTTACTTTATTGTGTACACAATATATGCTTTTATAGCAGGTGGAAAAAAAGGAATAGTAGCATTTTGGAAAAACGCAATACCATCAACATTAACAGCATTAGCAACATGTTCTAGTGCAGCATCAATACCAGTAAATGTTGAATGTGCTAAAAAAATGGGTGTACCAGACGATATAGCAGAAACAACAATACCATTAGGAACAAGCTTCCATAAAGACGGTTCAATAATAGGTTCGGTATTTAAAATAATGTTCTTAGTATGCTTATTTGGAACAAGCTTAGCAACGCCAGGAAGTGTCTTAGGAGTAGTAGGAGTTGCATTACTTGCAAACCTTTTAATAACAGCTGTGCCAATTGGCGGTGGAACTATTTCAGAAATGCTAATTATTACTATGCTTGGATATCCAGTAGCAGCGCTTCCAATTTTGACAATTATAGCTACAATTATTGATCCACCAGCAACTATGCTTAATGTTGTAGGAGATACGGTTTCTTCTATGATGGTTACAAGGGTTGTTGACGGGAAAGATTGGTTAAATAAATAAGAATTTAAAAATAGAATAACTGTGTAAACTTAAAAAAGTACACAGTTATTTTTATGCTATAACACTAATGAATATAATTATAATAAAGTTATATGTTTAGAGATAGTGAAGTAAAAAGACACTTGAAAATCCAAAAGTAAGAACGTATAATGAACAACGTAGACTCGAATACAAAAGTATATTTAAACATACAGAAAGACGTTTATAATATGCATATGTTATACCTATACATGCAATGTATTTTATCATATTAAATTAAAATTCAATACATAAAGATTTTTAAAATAAATACAATAAAATACAAGGAGAAAACGGAATGAACAATAAAAAAACAAAATCAAAATTTGGAGGAATACAAGCTGAAAGACTAAAAATAACAAACCTAAGTATCACAATTAACAATGAAATAAAACAAGAAAAAAGTATTCCGAGGGTATTAAATATGCTATTAAAGTTTTTTAATAATAAATCATAGCCAAAATATTTATATAAAATATAATTGAAGGAGGTGAAAAAATGAACTATCATGAATTAACAGTAACAATGCAACTAAAAGAAGACATAACAAACGACCAAATGTATAGTTTCTTAAACAATTTAATAAACAATGCAATGCTGTACAATGAAAAACTAAGAGAGATGCACGAAAAAAACGAATACAAATATTACACATATAGTAGCCTAAACCCAATAGAAAAAGACAAGATATATAAAAAAGACAGAATATATGTATTTAACATCAGAAGTATAAACAAAATATTTCTAGCAAACCTAAAAAGAGTATTACCACTAACAGAATCAAATGCAAAAATAATATCAACAGAAATAAAAAGTTACTCTCAAAAATTCATAACAGAGATGACAACACTATCACCAGTATTAGCAACGATGATGGAAAAAAGATATTGGAAAAAAGAAGACGGACTAGAAGAAATAATAGTAAGAACATGCAAAAACGCAATAAGAAAATATAATCAATACTTCAACGCAGAAGTTCCAGAAGACACACTATTCATCCAAGCAATTAGACAAACAAATATAAAACCTGTGAAAATTCCATACAAACATACAAATCTAATAGGAAACAAATTTGTAATGGAAATAAAAACAGATAAATTATCGCAAGACCTAGCTTTCTTTATGAAAGCTACAGGAATGTTAGAAAAAAACACGATTGGGCTAGGGTACTTAGCAAGTAAATAAGGGAAGGAGGAACATATGGTAAGCGACTTGATAAAAATCTTTAAAAATGCAGAGAATATGGAAAAAACTATACTAGATAATTATATACCCAAAGATGGAACATATTTTAGAATAAATAAAGATGATACAATAGAAAGACTAACAATAAAAAGAAATCAAACAGAGCAAAGCGAATTATATAAATGGTTTAAAGAAGCAGAATATAACAGTAATTTAATAGACATGAACAAACCAATAGATACGACGAAGAAAATACATAGCAATAATTATTACACACTATTTATAAAATGTGACATATTGCCTAAAATAGGAACAAATAAAGAAAAAATGTTGACACAAGAACAGCTAGAAGAAGCAATAGACAAATATTTCAACACATTTTTAGAAGAAACAAAGGACAAAAAGGCAAAAAGAATTTTAGAAACAATAAATTTAGAAAACATAGACGAAGAAGAATTACAAACATGTAAAATTAAAATAAAAAATGCCATTCCAAAAATAATTGAAGAAATTGAAGCAAATAACTTATCAGACAAAAAATATGTAAAAATTTTTATAGAAAAAGATATTGAAAAATATAGAAAAGAAGGAAATAGATATCTATATCCAAGAATATTCAACAAAAATGATTATAATATAGAGCTAAACGGAGAAATATGGGGATTATCAAATGATAATATGCGGACTAAACAGCAAAAAGCCATATTTAGAGCTTAAATCAACAAAATTCAAAGTACCATATAGAATTTCGTTAAAAGAAGCAATTATTAGTAAAAAATTCTTTGAATGGATTAACAATTTAGTAGATGAAAAAGGAAAACCAATTAATAGTATTTATATACCATTTGACTTTAAATTTACAAATATAGAAATATTTGAAAAAAATACAGAAAAAGGTGAATGTTTATATTTATATAAAACAACGAGTAATGGAAAGCCAATAATAGAAGACTTTTCTATTGTAAATCGAAGAAAAAAGATGAAGCCAATAAAAATGAAAGATTACTTAAACATAGAAGGTTTGGAAGAAAACAATATAGAAGATCCAAAAGCCTTAGAACAAAAAATTGACAAGTATTATTACAACAACAAACTAGTAGCAAATTATTACAACAATGATATAAAAGCCAAAGCAGGAGTTTTTAGTGATAAACAAGTAAATATATTAATTACTACTAGACAATCAATGTTGAATTACTTTATAAAAAATATAAAAGAGGGATTTGTAACATGTTTAGACAATATGACAAAACAAATGATATTGCAAAAATTTATTGATAAAGATTATATAAATATAGAAGAAATAGCATATGCACAAAATTTTAGATTGAACTTATTAAAATATTATGAAATAGGAGGTAAAGCAGAAATGGGAGACAGAATAAAGAAGTTATATAGTGAATTAAAAGAGAAAACTGAAAGCAACAATCTAGCTGTATGTGAAACAGATGAAGAATTTTATTTTGCAGCAGGACAAGCAATATATTACTTAGTTAGTAACAGTGAATCTGAAAAAAGAAATCATGGATTAGTTATACCATTTTTAGAATTGTCAACATCATTAAAGTTAAAACAATCAATCATAACAATGTATAAAAAATATGGATATAAAATTGACTTAAGGAATAAAAAAGTGAATAACTTAATTAGTATGATCAATGGATATGAAACAAATTCAAAAGCAGCAGACTATCAAGACTTAATAATTTCAGGAATATGTTCAAGAAACATTATATATATGGGAAATAAAAAGGAGGAATAAAAATGGAAAAGAAAAATAAAGTGTATGGAGTAATAGGAATAAAGGCAATTATGTCAAATTGGAACGCTGATTTTACAGGAAGGCCAAAATCACTTGGAACAGCGCAAATTTTTGGAAGTGACAAAGCTTTAAAATATCCTATGAAAAAAATGTGGGATGAAGAAGGAAAGAAAGTAATTTATATAAAATCACATAAAATTAATGAAAAAACAGGAGAAAAAATACAACCGTTAGATTTAGACGAAAGATATCAAAAAATATTTGGAGAATCAGTAGAAAAGAAGACTGAGCCGGAGAAAGTATTAAGAAATTTATTTTTAGCAATTGATATTATGAATTTTGGTGCAACATTTGCAAGTAAAAACGTAAATTTAAGCATTACAGGAGCAGTACAAATAGGTCAAGGATTTAATAAATATGATAGCAGTGAAATAATAACACAAGATATTTTGTCACCATTTAGAAATTCAAACAGCGAAAATGCAGGAGCATCAACATTAGGAACAAAGATAGTAGCAGACGAATGTCACTATGTATATCCATTCTCAGTAAATCCACAAAACTACAAAAACTACAAAGAAATACTACCAGAATTTGAAGGATATACAGAAGAAGCATATCAAGAATTTAAAAGGGCAAGTCTTATATCAGCAACTGCAATAAATACAAACAGTAAAACTGGATGTGAAAACGAATTTGCTATATTTGTTGAAGAAAAAGAAGGTAGTAATTTATACTTAGCTAATTTAGACCAATATATTAAATTTGAAAAATTAGAAAATGAGAAAGATAATATAAATATAGAAAAGCTAAAAAAGATACTAAATGAAAATAAAGATAGAATTGAAAAAGTAGAGATTTACTACAATAAAATAACGACACAAATTGATACAGAAGGGTTAGAGTGTGAGACATTTGACATATTTGAGAGTGCAAACTAAAAGGTGGTGGTAAAATGCAAAAAGCAATTAAATTTAAACTTTCAGGAAAAACAGCTTTTTTCAAAAAGCCTGATGTAAATGAATATGCATATTTTACATATAACAATATTCACAAGATAGCACTTTTAGGAATGTTGGGAGCAGTAATAGGTCTTGGTGGATATAATCAACAGAAAGAAAATAAGTATCCAGAATTTTATGATAAATTAAAAAATTTGAAAGTATCTATTGTACCAGATAAAAAATTAAATGGGATATATCCTAAAAAAATCCAAACGTTTAATAATAGTGTTGGATATGCATCAAATGAAACAGGCGGAAACCTAATAGTAAGAGAGCAATGGTTAGAAAATCCAGAATGGACAATCTACTTTTATAATGACGGAACTGTGGAAGAAGAAATATATAATAAGTTAACAGAGTATCTATTGCATGGAAAAACAGTATATATACCATATTTGGGTAAAAATGACCACCCAGCTACAATATCAAATGTGGAAGAGATTACGTTGGAAGCGGTGGAATTAGATTATATTGATTCTATTTTTAGTGAAAATGTAGAAATAGATAACTCTCGTTGTGTAGATGAGCTTATATGTCTTGTTAAAGAAATACAACCTGTTAGACTTCAAGAACAGTATAATTTTTATGAATTTGAGCCGTTTATTTATACAAATTGTTATTTGAAAGATAAGGTAAATGGATATAGGGATAATGATAGAAATTTATACTTTTTTTAATTGATTTTTCCAAATGGATTTCAGCAGATGTCTAGAATTACTGATATATCAGTAATTTAAAGATTTGACTAAAAAAGGATTCACTTGGAAAGCTTTTTAGGAAGTACGGATATTTTAAGGAAAATTCAGAATTTATGTTAGTAAAATTCCCGATTTTTTCGGAGGTTAGACTAGAACATATAGTGTATTTAAATTACATTTTAACTACTCCTTTCATTTCTGTCTATAAGTTAGACTAGAACATATAGTGTATTTAAATCTGAATGACGAAAAAATAAAAGGTTTAATCAACAGGTTAGACTAGAACATATAGTGTATTTAAATAGATTTAGGCTTTATTTGTAGCTTTTTAGTAATTGCAGTTAGACTAGAACATATAGTGTATTTAAATATTTCAAGCAGGTGGGAAAGTGATGATAGGTGCCGAGTTAGACTAGAACATATAGTGTATTTAAATTGCTGTGTTAGTTTTTGGCTTGTTTCTGTTTGTTCTGTTAGACTAGAACATATAGTGTATTTAAATGGTATTCTTTTTAATTCTGCATCTTCTATATTGTTTGTTAGACTAGAACATATAGTGTATTTAAATTCGTAAAAGCAATTATCCATAAGCTCTGTAAACTTTGTTAGACTAGAACATATAGTGTATTTAAACTATCTTAATAATCATGTAATACCAAAGAATCAGCGAGTTAGACTACAACATATAGTGTACATCAATATAAACAAATATAAAATTATAAAAAACAGAACACCAACTAAAAATACACCCAAAACAACTTGTAATAATAAGTACAATAATATATAATGAAAACAAAAAAAGGAGAAAAAATGCTAATAAAAATCGAAGAACAAATTAACAATGAACAAGAAATATACGCACACATAAAAACAAACAAACAGCCAGAAACATTAAGAGAGCACTTAGACAGAACAATAAAATACTACAAAAAAATATCAAATAAAAAAGAAATAGATAAGCACATAAAAAAACTAATAGAAAACACATTTGAAAACGCAAAAATAACAAAAGAAGAAAAAGATTACATATACAATCTATTCATAAACGCAATCTACTTACATGATATAGGAAAAATAAACCCCAAATTCCAAAGGGACAAAATGAAAAACAACAAATACAAAAACATAGAAACATGCACGAGCGAACACTCATTAATATCAACTTTCATATACATAGACATATTTTGCAAAAACATTAAAAAATTTCCAAAAAGCAAATTAATAAAAACTATAATTTACTGTTTTGCATATCAAATAGCAAGGCATCACTCTAATCTAGAAGATTTATCATCAGCAGATTTTTTAAATAAATTAGAAAAAGTAAGAGAAGAAGAGATTTACCAAGAATATAAAAACAAAGACGAACTATTAGAAACAGACTTAGAAATTAACGCATTTAAAGACAAAGATAAAATACTAAAATACGAAAAAGTAAAAGAATTAGAATTTTTCATATTAAACAAATTATTATATTCATTAATTACAGCATGTGACTATTATGCAACTTATGAATATCTGAATTCAGAAGAAGTAGAAATAGATACAATTGAAGATATAGAAAAATTAATAGAAAAATATAAACACACATCTGTATACCAAAGCATAGAAGCATATAAAAAAGACAACAGTATTCTAGAAGTAAATAACATAAATCGCCTAAGATCAGACATATTTATAGAAGCAGAAAAAACTCTAACAGAAAATTTGGATAAAAATATATTCTATTTAGAAGCACCGACAGGAAGTGGAAAAACAAACACATCAATAAATTTAGCACTAAAAATATTAGAAAAAGACAAAAGTATAAATAATATATTTTATATATTTCCATTTAATACATTGATAGAACAAACAAAAGAGACATTTGAAAAAATATTTGAATACGAGAAAGACTTCATTTGCAAAAACTCAAGCATAGCAATAACAGAAAATCAGACAGAAGAAATTGATTATGAAAAACTATATTTAGATTACAATTTTATGCATTATCCTGTCATCTTAACATCACATGTAAACTTATTTTCAGCTTTATTTGGGACAAGAAAGGAAAATAACTTGATATTATCAAGATTCAGCAATAGTGTAATAATAATAGACGAAGTACAAGCATATAAAAATTCAATTTGGAAAGAGATGATCAATTTTCTAAAAAAATATAGTGAAATACTAAATATAAAAATAATCATAATGTCAGCGACATTACCAAAACTAGACCAACTAATAAATGAAGACAAACAATTCATAAATCTAATAAAAAATAAACAGAAATATTTTCAAAATCCAGTTTTTCAAAAAAGGGTACAAATTGATAATAAATATTTAAAAAACAAAATGGATTTAGAGACATTAGCAGATATCATAAAAGCAAGAGAGAAAAAACAGGAAAAACTTCTAATCGAATTTATAAAAAAGAAACCAGCAATGGAATTTTACAAATTATTAAAAAACAAAAAAATAAGCAAACCAATAGTTGAAATGAGTGGCGATGATAACAAATACATAAGAAAACAAATATTGAATCAAATTCAAAGCACAAAAAACATCATAGTAATCTGTACACAGGTAATAGAAGCAGGTGTAGACATAGATATGGACACAGGATTTAAAGACATATCACTAATAGAATCAGAAGAACAATTTTTAGGTAGAATAAACCGTTCTTGTAAAAAGAAAGGTTGTAAAGCGTATTTCTTTGACTACACACCTACAAATGAAATCTATCGAAAAGATATTAGAAATATATATAACATAAAGGAAATAAAATACGAAAATATGCTACAAGAAAAAGACTTTGATCAATATTATCAAGAAGTGTTAAAAGGAATAAACGAAAGGGGAGAAGAACATAATTATAATAATTTTGAAAGTTTTCTAGAGAATACAAGAAGCTTACAATTTGAAACAATAGATAAGAAAATGAAATTAATAGGACAAATGAATTTGCAAATATTTTTAAATAGAACAATTATTAGGAATAATGAAGAAATTATAGGTAGTGATATTTGGGAAGAATATAAATCAATATGTTTAAATAGTGAGTTGAGCTATGCTCAAAGAAAAATTGAACTTTCTAGAATACATCAGATAATGGAATTGTTTATGTATTCAGTAGCTATATATGACAAAGAAAACTGTAAGAAATATTATACAGAAGAGTTTGGAGATATTTTATATATTGATAATGGAGAAGATTTTATTGAAGACGAAAAATTCAATAAAGAAAAATATGAAAAAATGTGTGGTGATATATTTTGGTAAAAATAACAGGAACAATTATAAATTATTATTTACATTGTAAAAGGCAATGTTGGTTGTTTATGAAAAAAATAAATTTAGAAGATAATAGCGAAGAAGTTAGAATAGGGAGAGTGTTACACGAAAACAAAAATGATTCGGGAAATTCAGAAGTATCAATTGAAAATATTAAAGCAGATAAAATAACAAATAAATATGTTGTAGAATATAAAAAATCAGATGCAGACTTGCAAGCAACAATAATGCAAGTAAAATATTATATGTACATATTAAAGCAAAAAGGTATAGAAAGAGATGGTAAAATAGAAGTTTTTGAAAAGAACAAGCAGAAAAGTAAAATACATTATATAAAAAATAATGATACAATAACAACAGAAATAGAGAAAATAAAAAAAGAAATAGAAAATTTATACAACATGCAAAGTCCGCCAAATCAACAACAAGAAAGTAAATGCAAAAAATGTGCATATAATGACTATTGTAATCTATAATAAATAGTAATAAAAAATATGAAGAAAGAGACGAAATAAAAGATGAAGGAAGAAACTAGATATATTTTTTCAAAAGGAGATTTAAATAGACAAGACTTTTCTATAAAATTCAAAAATGATAAAGGGAATAACTATTTGCCAATAAAAGATGTAAAAGAATTGTATTGTTTTAATGAATTAACAATAAGCACAAAACTATTAGATTTGTTAGGAAAAACTGGTGTTATAGTACATTTTTTTAACTATTATGGACATTATACAGGAACATTTTATCCTAAAGAATATTTAATAAGTGGAGAATTGACAGTAAAGCAGGCAAAAGCATATTTAGAAAAAAGAGAAAAAATAGCAAAGTCAATAGTTCAAGGAATAGCAAATAATATTCATTTTACTTTATATCATTATTATCGACATGGAAAAAAAGAACTAAAAGAATATTTGGATTGGCTAAAAAACGATGTACAGAAATTATTAAAAACAGCTAAAGAGATAAAACAAATATTATATGTAGAAGGAACAATATGGGCGAAGTTTTACAATTCATTCCAACATTTTTTACCACGAGATTTTATCATGAGTAAAAGAGTAAAAAGACCGCCAGACAATCCAATAAATGCACTGATATCATTTGGAAACACACTGTTATATACAAAAACAATAAGTCAAATTTATCAAACCCACTTGAATCAAGAAATATCATTCTTACATGAACCGAGTGAAGGAAGATTTTCGTTGTGTTTAGATTTATCAGAAGTGTTTAAGCCAATTATAGTGTATAAAACAATATTCGATTGTATAAATAATAAAAAAATTACAGTAGAAAAACATTTTGTTAAAGAATTAAATTATTGCATTTTAAATGAAGAAGGAAGAAAAGTATTTGTACAAGCATTTGAAGATAGAATAAATCAATCTTTTTTACATAGTAAATTGAATAGGAAAATTACATATAAAAAGGCAATTAAATTAGATGGGTATAAACTGATAAAGGATTTTGTGGAAAACCGAGACTTTAAACCTTTTGATATGGAGGAAAAAAGATGAGAGATAAATATAACTATAATTATGTTTTTGTATTTTATGATATAGATGAAAAAAGAGTAAATAAGGTGTTCAAAATCTGTAAACAATACTTGGTTCATCACCAGAATTCTGTTTTTAGAGGCCATATAACACCGAGTAATTTGATAGAGTTAAAGACAAAACTTAAGAAGGTTATTTGCAAAAAGGAAGATTTTATAACAATTATTAAGTTGATAAATAGAGCGTCTTTTGAAGAAGAAACTTTGGGGACAAATGAGAAAAATCAAGAAGGTTTGATATTATAATTTTCCAAGTGGGAAATTTGAGATTCTGGAATGTGCTGTAATTACTAGTAAAAATAAATTGATACTAAAAGTGTGTCACTTGGAAATTTATTTGTAAAACTGTTGATATTTAAGGAGATATAGGTTATTATTGTTATGGATAAATGCTTATTTTATCGGTGTTAGACTAGAACATATAATGTATTTAAATAAATCACTTTGAGACATTTGCATAATGTTTGCAAACGTTAGACTAGAACATATAATGTATTTAAATTGATATGATTTCCTTATTCTTGCAAAATTAGTCTTGTTAGACTAGAACATATAATGTATTTAAATCCATTAACAAATTTAAATAATCAAAAATAAAAAAGCTGTTAGACTAGAACATATAATGTATTTAAATAATAAATCTCTAATATAATTATTCTGTACAAAGCTAGTTAGACTAGAACATATAATGTATTTAAATTTAATAACAGATAAAGAAAAGTTAGAAATAAATGGAGTTAGACTAGAACATATAATGTATTTAAATGACTTAGAGTTAAGAGATATGGTAGGCAAGGAATGTGTTAGACTAGAACATATAATGTATTTAAATTCTGTTGAAAAATCTATTGCATTTACTAGTATTTATTGTTAGACTAGAACATATAATGTATTTAAATTTAAAAGACATCCCAGACACAGCAGAAGCCAAACTGTTAGACTAGAACATATAATGTATTTAAATATTTTTGGATAATATACAGTTTTATAGAAATCAGGCAGTTAGACTAGAACATATAATGTATTTAAATTCGACATTTTACTTGTCTTATTGTATACAGGAATGAGTTAGACTAGAACATATAATGTATTTAAATCTGTTTTTATTATATTAAACATTGTTAATTACCTCCGTTAGACTAGAACATATAATGTATTTAAATCAAACGAAACGAAGGTATCTTAGAAGACATAGAAATGTTAGACTAGAACATATAATGTATTTAAATGTGCTATATACGTGTGTTCCGTCTTTGTAGCTGTGTGTTAGACTAGAACATATAATGTATTTAAATAACGTTAAAGTCTTGTTTGGTCCAACCTTTATAAAGGTTAGACTAGAACATATAATGTATTTAAATTATACGAGGTGTAAAAAAATGGCAAGTGTAAAAGTAAGTTAGACTAGAACATATAATGTATTTAAATATAGCAATTGTAAAGAATTTCTGGGACATATTGCCAGTTAGACTAGAACATATAATGTATTTAAATAATATAGAAATAATAATTTATATGGGCACGTATATGGTTAGACTAGAACATATAATGTATTTAAATTTTTTCTGCTTTCCTTTCGAAATATTGTTTTATGCAGGTTAGACTAGAACATATAATGTATTTAAATGTTTTGAATGTCACATCAGTTGTTCCAGCAACTGGGTTAGACTAGAACATATAATGTATTTAAATACGCAATATATATACAGTTTTAAAGAAGTGAATTAGTTAGACTAGAACATATAATGTATTTAAATTTTGTTTTATAAAGTATTTCCTAGATGACATCATGTTAGACTAGAACATATAATGTATTTAAATCTAAAAGTAGTTAATGCTGTTCTTATAATGTCCTTTGTTAGACTAGAACATATAGTGTATTTAAATTCTGGTAAGCTAACATTGGCGAACTCGTCCATTATGTTAGACTAGAACATATATTGTATTTAAATTTAGTTGATGTCCAACTATCTACTACATTTCCGTCGTTAGACTAGAACATATAGTGTATTTAAATAAGATTTTAGATTTGATTAAGTTTTAATTTTTTAAAGTTAGACTAGAACATATAATGTATTTAAATTATATATATGAACTAAATCAAACTTCAAATATATAGCGAATGTCTTTAATGTGTCTACTGATGCATTTCTAAAATTAGTAGTAATCTAAATGAAAATTTCCATGATTATACCCAAATGTAAAGCATATTTAAATTTGTAATGCATTGCGTACAGTTGATTTTGAACAAGGTTATACCAAAACATACAAATGTAAAATAAAAACAAAAAAGATATTGATTTTCACCAAGCAAACTAGTAAAATAAAAAAGAAAAAAGCAAAGAAGGAGAAAAAATATGGGAAAATTATACGTAATAGACGGAACAGACGGAAGCGGAAAACAAACACAATTCAAAAAACTACAAGAAAGGCTAACACAAGACGGAATAGACTATAAAGTAGTAAGCTTTCCAAACTACGAAAGCGACAGTTCAGCACTAGTAAAAATGTATTTATCAGGAGAATTTGGAACAAATGCAAAAGAAATAAGTCCATACATAGCATCAACATTCTATGCAGCAGACAGATACGCAACATTCAAAACAGGATACCAAGAATACTATGAAAAAGGCGGAATAATACTAGCAGATAGATATACAACAGCAAACATGGTACACCAAGCAGGAAAAATATCAGACCCAGTAGAAAGAGAAAAATTTTTAAAATGGTTATGGGATTTTGAATTTAACCTATACAAACTACCAATACCAACAGAAGTTTTCTTTTTAAATATGCCAGTAGAAAAATCATTAGAACTAATGGCAAATAGAGAAAACAAATTCACACACGACACGAAAAAGGACATACACGAAAGCGACACAGAACACTTAAAAGACGCATACTCAGCAGCATGTGAAGTAGCACAGAAATATGGTTGGTATGAAATAAAATGCGTGAAAGATAATAACATAAGAACAATAGAAGATATACACGAAGAAATATACAACGAAATAAAAAAGAATATATAAAAATGTCAAATAAATGTAAGCATTAGATATAGAAAATTGTATTGAAACTGAAAAATCAGGTCAATACGATTTTTTTATTTAAAAGCAGAAATAATTTCGTAAAACATCTTGACTTAATTCGTGATTGTTTATAAAATAATTATGAATTAAATCTATTTTTTGTAAATAGTAAAGAAAAGGAACCTTGAAAATTTAATATCTTTGTTAGAAAAGTAAATAGGTAGGAATACTATTTGCAAAAGTGGAAATAATTTAGATAAAGAAGAATATTAAGTAAAAATAGCAAAATTTGAAAAGAAACAAAAAATGAAGAAAGATAAGTAGAAAACAAAAGAGAGAAGGGAGAAGTTTTTTATGCAAATAAAAAATAGAAAACTAAAAGTAAATAACAAAGGTATTACATTAATAGCATTAGTAATAACAATTATTGTACTTTTAATACTAGCAGGCGTGGCAATTGCGACATTAACAGGAGATAATGGAATTTTAACAAAAGCAGCAAGTTCAAAGGAGAAAACAGATAAGGCATCAGCAGAAGAAGCTGTTAAGTTAGAATATTTAGGTAGTATAGATAATACTGGAAAATTTAATTATGAAGATTTTAAAACAAATGTAAAGAACAATTTAGGGCTACAAGATACAGACATAATAGATAATGGAGATAATACTTGTACAGTGAAGTATAATGGTTATGATGTGACATTAGATATAGCAACAGGAAATATAGTAGTTCCACTAGAGCCAGCAAAGGTTGGAGAGATAGTGACAGGAAGTAATAAGAAATATACAGAAGGTGGAGAGACAGCAGTAATTCCAGTTGGTTTTGGAATTGTACCTGGACTAGACGATATATCAGAAGGATTGGTCATTACAGACCATTTTAATGAAACAACAGGGAAAAGCGATGGAAACGAATTTGTTTGGATACCAGTTCCAACAGTAGTAGCCGAAAGTGAAGAGCAGGGAACAGCTAATAAGGCAATGGCAATAAACTTAGGTACAGCAGAAAATCCACAATATAGAGGATTATTATATGATTTTACTGATACAGGTTCAGAAGTAATGAGTGGTTGTACAACAACTACAGATTATTATAGAGAGCCAGCATATTTAACCGATAGTTCATATGCAGATGCATCTAGTTATAATACAGTAGGGATAACAGAAGAAAGTCTACAAAGTGATTATAATAATATGATAAAAAGTGTAAATATAAATCATGGATTTTATGTAGCGAGATATGAAATAAGTTTGGACGAAAATAAAAACGCCCAATCAAAGAAAAATGAAAGATCATCAGATGCTTCACAAACTGATACAAATAGCTGGTATGGATTATATACAAAAGCAAAAACATACAATAAAGCTTCAGTAGTAAGTAGTATGATATGGGGAAGTCAATATGATGCAATGATGAATTGGATGCATAAAGATAGTAATATAAATGTTAATTCTCCAACTCCTGTAACAGGAGCAGTTAGAAACCAAGATACAGAAAGAAGAACAGGTTATGTAGAAACAGATAAAATAAAAAATGTATATGACCTTTTAGGAAATAGTAGGGAATGGACATTAGAGGCCAACAATTCTGGCTTTCGAGTTTATCGTGGTGGCAATTACAGCTACAGCTTTTTGCCAGCCTACTGCAGCAACGACAATCCGATCAGCACCTACGACGGCTATGGCAGTAGGCTCACACTTTATATAAAGTAGGAGGTACTGTGAAAACCTAATATGTGAAACGGATTTAGCAGAATAAAAAATACAACCGTATAAATTAAAGAAATTTAATTATACGGTTATTTTTTTGCACACCAAAAGCATAAATTTAAACACTTCAATTTAGTAAAGACAAAAGGAGTAAGCAAAGCGACAAAAAAGAGAGAAAAAACGAGCAAAAGTGAGGATAAACGAGAAATAAGAAAATAAAGGAAAGTACCAAACTCAAATTAAGACCAAAACAGACCAAAAATAAACTTGGAATATTTCACCAAAAAATGTATAATATATAACGATGGTGCATTATTCTAGTCATACAAACTTTACGAGGGTGGGGCTAAAAATCCACTAAAGGGCACATCGTTGAAGTTTCTTGTTTATGCGCGAAATGCCAGTTTTGTGTGTATCCAGGGAGTAAAGAAATTAGGGGAGTATGTAATGGCATACATAGTGACCCTGGTTTCGCGGAGGCTTAAAGAAAAATTTAAGTTAAACCTATGTTGAGTGCCAAGACACGAAACACATAGAGTAGCCTGTCTTGAGTGACGGTATTGGGATTAATTTTTACATAAGTAAAAACAAATTAGGCCAATTTATTTTACTTTAGGTTATGAAATTGCAGTTGCAAAAAAGACTAGTAAAGTTAAAAAATGTATGTTAAGGAAAACTTCTAGAATGTTTGCTAAAATGTAGCATAGAAGTCTAGGGATTAAGGTACAGATTTAAGTGGCGATCTGGTGTCTACCAACGGTAGATGTTCTCCTTAAATGGAAACAGTTCTAGCAGTAATGCTAAGCGGAGAACAGAGAAATTCGACTAGACCTAAACTGTAAAATTTACTTAGACTTTGACCATCTAAACAAACAAATAACAAGGGCTTGATAAAAATGTATTAAACTACATAATTCAAGTCCAATTTAGATTTATAAGAAAATAAAAAAGGAGAAAGACAAAGAAAAAATGAGCAATACGCAAGAAAACAAAGAAAACCAAAAAAACAAAAAAGAAAACTCGAACATTAAATGGTTCATACAAGTATTCATTATGACATTCATACTATCAATGATATTCTCATACATATCAGCGAATGGAGTATCACACCTAAACCTAATATCAGCAATACTAATCTTAATACTAGTAATAGGAGTAGGAATATTTTTCGACATCATAGGAGTAGCAGTAACAGTAGCCAATGAGCACGAATTCCACGCAAAAGCAACAAAAAAAGTAAAAGGCTCAAAAGACTCAATAAAACTAATAAGAAACGCACCAAAAGTAGCCAATATATGTGCAGACGTAATTGGAGACATATGTGGAGTACTAAGTGGTGCAATAAGTGCATTAATATCAATGAAGATAACCGAGCAATTTGGTTTACAATTTGACTTACAATTCTTACTAAGTGCACTAGTAGCAGCCCTTACAGTAGGCGGAAAAGCACTAGGAAAAGGAGTAGCAAATAACAAATCAACAGAAATAGTACACGCAGTAGGAATAGTTCTAAACAAATTCACAAGAAAATAAAAAATTGCCACGAGGGACGGACCTTTTTGGCAATTTTTTGCCATTGGGGACAGACCTTAATGGCAGGTTTTAGTTTTATACTACTCTCTACTGATTTTTCTCTTTTGAATTCTATATGTTATTTTCGAAATAAGTGGTGCTGGAGTTAACTTTGCTCCAAATCTTGCAAGTTTCACATCCATTCCTGGCACTATATAGAAATTCCCTTTTTCTAATTTTTTTATAGCATATTTAGCCACATCATAGCTATTTGCTTCTCTCATATGAAATTTAACATTCGCTACATTATTAAAATTTGTGTCCACTGGTCCTGGGCATAATATGCTTATTTGTACTTTTGATTTTTCTTGTTTTAGTTCTTCTCGAATTGCTTCTGACAATCTCACTATATATGCTTTAGTTGCATAATATGTTGCCATTAGCGGTCCTGGCATAAATCCTGCAATTGATGCTACATTTAGTATTTTCCCTTTTTGAGCTTTTTTCATATCGGTTAAGTACAATTTTGTTAAAATGTGATATGCTGTTATGTTTGTTTTTATCATTTTGATTTCTTTTTCTAAATCTGTTTTTGTAAAGTTTCCACAATCTCCAAAACCTGCATTATTTATTAATATATCTATGTCTTTTACTTGTTCATACAATTTTTTGCAGTTTTCTTCTTCACTTAAATCCATTGATATGGTTTGTATTTTTGTATTGTTTAATTCTTCTTTTACTTGATTGAGTTTTTCTTCGTCTCTGGCTACTAATACTAATTCATATCCTTTTTGACTTAGGATTTTCGCCATATCTTTTCCTATTCCTGACGATGCGCCTGTTATTAAAGCTTTCATTAAAATCACCTCTTTTGTATTATACAACACTTTGTCAAGGAGTACCCAAAATGACAAAAGCGCTTGACAAATACAAACATATATTCTATAATAACTTTGGTGATAATATGAAAAGACAAATATTACACGTGGATGTAAATAATGCATTTTTAAGTTGGACAGCGGTAGATATGCTAAAAAAGGGAAGTAAAATAGATATAAGAGAAATTCCAGCAATAATAGGTGGAGATGAAACAAAGAGGTCAGGAATAGTACTCGCAAAAAGTATGAAAGCAAAAGAATGTGGAATAAGAACAGCAGAAACAATATATCAAGCAAGAATAAAATGTCCTGGAGTAAAAATATATTCATCAGACTTCAAAATATACAGAGAATACTCAGACAAGTTATACAACCTATTATTAGAATATACAGATAAAATAGAAAGATTTAGTATAGATGAGTGCTTTCTGGACATGACACAATACTTAATGAAAGATACACTAATAAACAAAGCAAAAGAAATAAGTAAAAGAGTAAAAGAAGAATTAGGATTTACAGTAAATATTGGAGTAGCACACAACAAGCTACTTGCAAAAATGGCATCAGACTTTACAAAGCCTGATAAAATACACACATTATATGAAGAAGAAATACCAACAAAAATGTGGAAATTGCCAGTATCAGAATTATTTATGCTAGGCAAAAAAACAGTGCCAAAACTTTATAATATGCAAATAAGAACAATTGGAGAACTGGCAAAAGCTGACAAAAATGTAATTAGCAAAAAGTTTGGAAAACACGGAATACAAATGTGGGAATATGCAAATGGAATAGACAATTCAGAAGTACAATACAAACAAGAAAAGCCAAAAGGAGTAGGGAATTCCATAACGTTGCCACAAAATATAAATGAAATAGAAAAATTAGAGGAAATAGTACTGGCACTAACAGAGCAAGTAACTTACAGGTTAAGAAGATATGATTTATTGGCAACAACAGTAAATGTACAATTAAGAACAAAAGACTTTATAGACAGTTCACATCAAGGAAAGCTACAAATAGCAACAGATAGTACAAAAGAAATATATGCAAAAGCAAAAGAATTGCTAAATCAAATGTACAAAAAAACAAGCGAGATAAGGCTGATAGGAGTAAGAGTAGACAATTTAATAGAAAAAGAAGAACAACAACTATCATTATTTCATAGCCAAAAGGATAAAAAGCAAGAAAAACTAGACAAAGTAGTAGATGAACTTAAAAACAAATATGGATACAACACAATAACAAGGGCAGGAAAGTTAAATGCAGGGGATATACTAAAACTGAAAGACATAAAAAAATAAAAAGCTAATATAAAAGGTAGACCTACTAAAAATATAACACAAAAAAATAAATAAGCAAAAAATGGCTTGCCTAGAAGGAACATTTAGTTTATAATTATATAGAACATAAAGAAGAGAGCATACTTTTTACATAATTAAAAACTAGGAGAAAATGTAATGTGGAAAAGAAAAGAATTAAAAGCTAAAGCACGAGAAGTAGTAAAGAAAAACTACTGGACAGTAATAGTAGTATGTTTTTTACTTGCGCTTTTAACAGGAGAATTTGGAACATCAATAATAGGTTGGCTACAAGGAGAAGATTCATTAGACCCAACTTATATAGTTAGGCAAGAGCAAATACAAGAAAATGAAGATATAGACCAAGAAAAAGTAGAAATAATATTAGAAAAAATATCAGAAGTAGAAGAAGAAATTGGAATTGAAAACTTAACAGACTCAGAGAAAAAAGTAATAGAAATAGTAAAAGCAAATGTAAGTAGTGCAACAAAATCACAAAAATATATATTCAAAATAATAGATGCAATAACGTCATTTAATATAAATCAGGCATTTTTAGGAGTTACACTTTCAATAACAGCACTAATATCATTGCTATTTGTAATAATGATAGGAGATCCACTAATAGTAGCAGGAAGAAAGTACTTTTTAAAAGCAAGAGCAGAAGAAAATACGCAGATAACAGACATAGCAAAAGATATATTCAAAAAAGAAAATTGGTTTAATGTGGCATTAACAATGTTCTTAAGAAATATATACAATATGTTATGGTATTTAACAATAATAGGTGGACCAATAAAAATGTATGAATATAGAATGATACCATACATATTAGCCGAAAATCCAAAAATAAAAAGAAAAAAAGCATTTAAACTTTCAAAAGAAATGATGAAACACAATAAATGGAGAGCATTTGTACTAGACCTATCATTTATAGGATGGGAGATAGCCTCTATTTTCACATTTGGAATGATAAACCTACTATATGCAAACCCATACAGAGCAGCTACATCAACAGAATTGTATGTTGTTTTAAGAAATAAAACAATTGAAAATAAATGTGAATATTACGAAGAAATAGAAATGAAAGAAAAAGAGCAATAAATTAAAGTAGACAGAGATAGTAGTAATCCAAAATTACTACTATTTTAAAATAAAAATATATAAAATAAAATAGAAAGAAATCAATCTAAATATATTTTACTAAAAATAAATAAAAAAATCTATCGAAATTTGTCGAAAGCAAACAAGAAAAACATAAAACAAAAAACTAATATGTCGAGACAAAACGAAATATGCAAAAAAACATAAAAAAACATAAAATATTGCGATGAAAAAATCTTGCAAACCCTTGAAAATAGTAGTATTATAATTTCTGTTTAATACGAAAGAGAGGGAGAAAAATGAAAAGATTTTATGGAAGTATATTCATAGAAAAAGAAAAATTAGAAGAAGCAGGAGTGGAAAATCCAATCAAATTGGAGTATTACAAAATAATAAATGAAGACGAATTTGTAAAAGGAACAAACAGTAAATATGGCATAAAAATTGTAAAAACCCAATACATAGAAAATGACAAAAAAACAGAGGACAAAACTATCGAATACTTATCAAATAACGAAGAAAAAGTAGACGAAATTTTAAAAATATTAAAAGACAACGAAGTTACACCAGTATGTGTACAAGACGTCATCTGTGATTTATCAAAAAGTGCATATTTATTATAGTTTCCAAAAAAGCTTGCAAAAAATGGGAAATTAGTCTAAAATAACATATAGCAACAAAGAAAATAGCAATAAAAGGAGGAAAACTATGGCAAGTAAATTAATAATAGTAGAATCACCAGCAAAAGCAAACACAATAAAAAAATTCCTAGGTGGTAGTACAAAAGTAGTAGCGTCAATGGGGCACATAAGAGACCTACCAAAATCAAAACTAGGAGTAAATATAGAAAATGACTTTGAACCAGAATATATAAACATAAGGGGAAAAGGAGACCTAATAAAATTATTAAAGAAAGAAGCAAAGCAAGCAGATAAAGTATATCTTGCAACTGACCCTGACCGTGAGGGTGAAGCGATAGCATGGCACCTAGCAACAATACTAAAAGATGAAGAAGCAAAAATAACAAGAGTAACATTTAATGAAATCACAAAAGGGGCAGTACAAAAAGCAATAAAAGAACCAAGAGACATAGACGTCAACTTAGTAGACGCACAACAAGCAAGACGTGTACTAGATAGAATAGTTGGATACAAAATAAGCCCACTACTTTGGAAAAAAGTAAGAAGAGGACTATCAGCAGGACGTGTACAATCAGTTGCAGTAGAGCTAATAGTAGAAAGAGAAGAAGAAATTGAAAACTTCAAACCAGAAGAATATTGGAACATATATGTTGACTTAAAAGACAAAGAAAGCAAAAAACAATTCCAAGCAAAATTCTATGGTCAAAATGGGAAAAAGCTAGAAATACATAGCAAAGAAGAAGTAGACAAAATACTAGAACAAATAGAAAAAGAAAAATACATCGTAGAAGAAGTAAAAAGGGGAGAAAAGAAAAGAACACCAGCGCCACCATTTACAACAAGTACAATGCAACAAGAAGCTTCAAGAAAACTAGGATTTACACTAAAAAGAACAATGTCAACAGCACAAGGATTATATGAAGGTGTAAAAATACCAGAAAGAGGAACAGTTGGGTTAATAACATATATGAGAACAGACTCAACAAGAATATCAGAAGAAGCAAGAGCAGCAGCAAAAACACAAATAGTAAAAACATATGGCGAAAACTATTATGAAAATAGATATTATAGAGCAAAAAAAGACTCTCAAGACGCACACGAAGGTATAAGACCAACATATGCAGACTTAGAGCCAGACAGCATAAAAGACTCTTTAACAAGAGACCAATACAAACTATACAAATTAATATACAACAGATTTATGGCAAGCCAAATGGCAGCAGCTGTTTACGACACTATGTCAGTAACAATAAACAGTGGAGAATACAACTTCAAAGCAAATGGACAACTACTTAAATTTAAAGGATTTATGACATTATATGTAGAAGGAACAGACATCCAAGAAAAAGAAGAAGAAGGAATGTTACCAGACTTAAAAGAAAAACAAGAAGTAGACCTACAAAAAATAAATCCAAAACAAAGCTTTACAGAACCACCACCAAGATACACAGAAGCAAGTTTGGTAAAAGCATTAGAAGAAAAAGGAATAGGAAGACCAAGTACATACTCTCCTACAATAACAACAATTCTAGAAAGAAGATACATAGAAAAAGAACAAAAACAGCTAATACCAACAGAATTAGGAAAAGTAGTAAACAAACTACTAACAGAGAACTTCACAGATGTTATAAATGTTGAATTCACAGCAAAAATAGAAAATGAATTTGACGAAATAGCAGAAGGAAACGAAGAATGGAAAAAGATGTTAAGAGAATTCTATGGACCATTTGAAAAAGAATTGGAAAGAGTAGAAAAAGAGCTAGAACATGTAGAACTAAAAGAAGAAGTATCAGACGTTCAATGTGACAAATGTGGAAGAATGATGGTTTACAAATATGGAAGATATGGAAAATTTTTAGCATGTCCAGGATACCCAGAATGTAAAAATGCAAAACCAATAGTAGAAACAATAGACGTACCATGTCCAAAATGTGGGGCAACAGTACAAGTAAGGAAGACAAAAAGAAAAAGAAACTACTATATATGCGAAAATAATCCAAAATCTTGTGACTACATTTCTTGGAACAAGCCTAAGCCAGGGGAAAAATGGGACCCAGAAGAAAAAGCAGAATTCGAAAAAGAAACTAAAAAGAAAACTACAAAGCGCAAAACAACTAGAACCAAAAAAACAGCGAAAAAAACAAAGAAATAAAAATATCAAAAAGCATAAATTTAGTGCTACAAAGATAAGTAAATAATAAATAAAGCAAATTGGAATATAAAAGGAGCAATAAATGAAAAAATACCAGTTAGAAATAACAGTGTTTTTAAGTGGAGCATTAACAATGGTATTAGAGTTAATAGCTTCAAGGATATTGTCACCATATGTAGGAAGTTCAAACCTAATATGGACAACAATAATAGGAATAATGCTAACAAGTATGAGTATAGGGTATTGGCTTGGTGGTAAAAAAGCTGACCAAAACAAAGAAAACGACATCAACATTTTAGCAAACTATTTGCTAATTGCAGCAATAGCAACAAGCCTAATACCAATACTAGAAACAGTATTTGTAAACACGTTAGCACAAGCAGTAAATCAATTAATAATAGTAGCAATAATATCAGCAACAATAGTATTTGGAATACCAAGTTTTCTACTAGCAGCAGTATCGCCAATAGCAGTAAAACTAAAAAATAATGCACCAGATAATGTAGGTGCAACATCAGGAAAAATATCTTCACTATCAACAATAGGAAGTATATTTGGAACATTTTTTGCAGGATTTATACTAATACCAAACTTAGGAGTAAGAACAATAATATTAGGATGTTCAATTCTATTATGGATTTTGTCATTTATGCTATTCAAAAATAAAGACAAAAAATATTACGTATTAATCATTATAGAGCTAATTGCAATAATAGGGCTCAACATTTTAGGTGCGCAAATATTTAAAAATAAAAATATAGATATCATAAAAGATGTAGATTCTGAATATAGTAGAATATGGGTAAAAGAAATTCAAGTAGACCAAGCAAAATACAAAACATTACAAGTAGACACAGGGCTGGAATCTTACATAAATCAAGAAACAGGAAAAATGGGAGCACAATATCTCACATATTTTGATTTATTTGAATACTATAACAAAGAAGCCAAAAGCACATTAATGCTAGGAGGAGCAGCATACACATACCCAATGCACTACTTAAACAAATACCAAGACAAAACAATAGATGTTGTAGAAATTGACAAGAAAATGACAGAAATATCTGAGGAAGAATTTGGATTAGATACAAATAATCCAAACTTAAAAATATATACAACAGACGGAAGAAGCTTTTTAAATTATAATGAAACTAAATATGATACAATATTAATAGATGCATTCAAAGGATTAAATGCTCCATTTGAACTTACAACATATGAAGCAATGCAAAAAGCATATAATAATTTGAATGAAAATGGAATGGTAATTACAAACATAATATCATCAATAGAAGGAGAAAAATCAGACTTTATAAAATATGAATATAATACATACAAAGCAATATTTGATGATGTAAAAATGTTTAAGGTTAGAACTAATGCAGATAGCAAAGAAACACAAAATTTGATACTTGTAGGTTTTAAAGGAAATAAAAGCGTAAACAATGACAAACAAGAAGAATATCAAGGTTTGTTGAATAATGAAATTCAAGATTTTACAAGTGAAAAACAAATTGTTACAGATAATTATGCTCCAATAGGAAATTAATAGTTAATCACTCTTGACATTTTTAGTAAAATTTGTTAATATATTAAATGCGTATATACGTGTTTATATATGCAGGTATAGTTTAGTGGTAAAACGTAACCTTGCCAAGGTTAAGTTACGGGTCCGATTCCCGTTACCTGCTCCATTATTTTTTTGTAACAAAATTCTATTTTGTATCATAGTATGGTATATACGGCGATATAGCCAAGTGGTAAGGCACGAGTCTGCAAAACTCTGATCCCCGGTTCGAATCCGGGTGTCGCCTCCAAATTAAAACCGAGAAAATATTGAAATGTCAATGTTTTCTCGGTTTTTTATGCAACTATGTATTTACAAAAGTAATCCTATTTGTTATTATATAACAAATAGGGGGAATACAAATATGAAGAAATTGAGAATAATTTTAGGTAGCATTATAATTATAGGAGGAATAGGTGGAATTACCTCAGGAGACATAATTCCAGCAATATTCTGTATATTATGCGGAATCAGTCTAATACCAGCCATATATGAAAAAAGCAAATTAAAGGACAAAAAATTAGTACAAATTATAATACCTATAATTTTATTTAGTATATGTGGTATGACATTACAAAAAGAAAATGTTAAAACTAACTATCCACAAAATGAGACATATACAAATACAAAAATAGAAGAAAAAATAGAAATAGAAAAATTAAAATTTGATGAGAGTGATATTGAAATAGATATAAAAGAAACAAAAGACATATTATTAAATATAGACCCAACAACTGCTGATATAAGTGAGATAAAATTTAATAGTACAAATTCTCAAATAGTAGAGTTCAATAAAAATACAGAAAAGAGTAATGAGAAATTCATATATGCAAAAATTCAGCCAATTGCTGAAGGCGAGGCAGAAGTATATGTCAGTTCAAATGAAATAGAGAGCAATAGGATAAAAATAACTATTATTGATAAAGAAAGAATAGAACAAGAGAAAAAACTTGAAGAAGAAAGAATACAAAGAGAGGCAGAAGAGGCAGCTGCAGCAGAGCAAGCCAAAAAATTGGCAGAAGAGCAAGAAAGAAAAAAAGAAGAAGCAGCTGCAGCAGAACAAGCTAGACAACAAGCTCAACGACAAGCCCAACAACAGCAAACAATAAAAAAGCAAACAAATCAGAGTACAACTACTCAAAATACTAACAATAGTAGAACGGTATACAGAACACCAACAGGGAAAAGATATCATTATATATCAACATGTGGAGGAAAAAATTCAACAGCGACAACTTTAAGTCAGGCAATAGCCAGTGGATTAACACCGTGCCAAAAATGTGCTCAATAAATTGTTTGGAGAAACAAGAAAACGTTGATTTTATCAACGTTTTCTTACTTTCTTAATTCAATTCTCTAAAAAACTTAAACTCATCACCAGAAGTAGTATTAGTAGTATTAGTATAACCATTAAAAATACCACCATTCTCATCATCAAGATTAACATCAAGCTTCATATTATAAGCAAACTTCTGACCAACATTATTAACAAGATGAATAGTAAAACTCAAAGTATAATTAATATCGTCTAAACTAATGCCAGCCTCTTGAAGAACCTTTCCATTAAAAGAAACAGAATTAGCATCAGCAGAAACAGAATAATCAGTCAAAATATTCTTATTCAAAAATCCCAAAGTAATAGGATTAGAACAATCCGTATAAAAAGTAGGCTCATCATAATTATTATTCTCATTCTCTTCATTAGACCTAACAACCTTAAAATTAATTCTATTAGTAGTAGTCAAATCTTTATACTTACCAAAATCTAAAGAATTCTTATAATTCAAAATTTTAGTACCTTTATCAGATGCAGTCGAAATATTAATATTATCAATATAAAGCTCGCTAACAGTATTTTCAGCAGTTATATCAGAAGAAGACAAGCTATTATCAAGATATATAGCAATATCAGAAAACTGAGAAATACTCATATTTTGCAAAGAATGATTATCTTCTTCATTAAAAGCATTTGCACTACTAAAAGTAGAAATTTTCTGAATATTAAAAATAGGATTTTCATTTTCGCTAGCAATTTCTAACATCTGATTAGTAAAAGCATTTTTCTTATCAAGTCCAGAAAATACAAACACATTGTAAAGTATAAGAACAATAAATGCAACTACTATTAATAGTACAAAAGCCAATTTTACATTTTTAATTTTAAAATTTATTTTACTCATTTGTTACTCCCATCAAAAAAGTTTAAATTAAAGTCTGTTATATAAAGTTTCCATATAACTGTAAACTTTTTTATGCCATTCCTTATCTGAAGCATATCTCTCATTAACACCAGCCAAAGTAGGACCATTGAAATACCAAGCACTTGCTGTTTCACCATCATAAATCTTAGTTCCAGCAGGATTTAAATAATACTTAACTAACGATTTAGCAACAGTCTCAATTCCTTCAGAATAATCAGCAAACTCGAAAGAAGATTCATAAGGAGTGTTATCATAAGAACCATAGCCAAACAAATTATTTTTATCCTTAGCTATTTGAGAAGTACCCCAACCACTTTCGTGAATTGCCATAGATGCTAAAAAGATTCCATTTATATTATATTTTTTCTCAACATTATAAAAAGCTTGATAATTGTTTTCAAATATCTTATTAGTGTCATTTGATAATCCAGTAAATATCTTCTTATAATCATTTAAAGTCAAACCACTAGGCTTGTTAAGTTCCATATCTATATTAACTTTAAGCAATATTCTTTGAATTCTATTTTTCTCTACAATATTTGGTGTTGAAGTAGCTGATGTCAAGTTTGATGTAGGAACATAACCTTCTATACTATCAAAAGAAACCTTAGCCCACTCTTCACTTGGAAGTTCCAATAATTTAACATCTAAACTTTGTTTAACATCTGCAACAACAGAAGAAGATG
The DNA here is from genome assembly GCA_949538735.1 of uncultured Clostridia bacterium. Taxonomy (GTDB): domain Bacteria; phylum Bacillota; class Clostridia; order TANB77; family CAG-508; genus CAG-269. Next base: position 29,568 of record CATGLK010000006.1, on the reverse strand, counting down.
AATCCGCCTCTTGTCTAATAGAAGTAGCTTTTGTAAAGTACATAGTATCTTTCAAATGAACCTTATGTTTTGCCAAAAACTCAGAAGTACCAAGCTCAATCACCTTTGGAGTTGGCTCAGTTATCATAGTTCTATTTAACAAAATTTCTTCTACAAACTCACCATTTTCGTAAGTTTTAACAGCTTCAACTCTATCTTTACCAAGCACACCTTCTTGTGTAACGATTTCTTCGCTCTTTGGTAAAGTTGGATTATTATTATATGTAGTTTCAAATTCAACATCACGTTCTTCAACAACTTGCTCTTTAACCCTGTTCATATTTGAATTTTCAGAAATAATACTTTGAATATTTATTCTATGTCTGTTCAATTCAAATTCTGACATACTTGCAAAATTTTCAGACTTAGCATAACTCGCATTAAAAGAAGTACTCTTTGGGAAAAAGACAGCCAAAGCTACAACCAAAATACTGCAACCAACTATAATATGTGACAATTTCAAATCTTTTGATTTACCATATATAGTAGCTTCAGAATCAATATTAGTTCCCCAATTACTAGACTGCCAAGAAATAGTTTGTCCAGAATTGGTTTGGTCTAAATTACTAGTTTTATGATTAGAACGTTTTGACTTTGTTTGCGCTGCAATAGAATCATTTCTAATTGCTTCTAATTCTTTAAAAACTTCAGATAAATTTCTATTTTTATATTTATCATCTAACATAAAATTTTACTCACTTTCTATAATAATACACCAATATTATATAATAAGAAAATTAGTCTGTCTACAAAAAAAGACAAAAAAATTCAATAAGGATGAAATTGCCAACAGGGACGGACCTTTCTGGCAAAAAATTGCCAAAAAGGTCCGTCCCCATTGGCAATTTTAACAAAAATATTCAAATAACTTGCAAAATATGCAAAATAGTATATAATATAAGTGGCAGAAAGAAGGTGAAAAAGTGGAATTAAGAGATGTAGAAGAAAGCATAGGATACAGATTTAAAAACAAAGAATTATTAAAAAAAGCACTAACACACACATCATATGCATATGAGCACAATGTGGAAAGCAACGAAAAATTAGAGTTTTTAGGAGACAGCATTTTGGAATTCATATCTAGCAAATACTTATATCAAAAATATCCTAAACTAAAAGAAGGAGAAATGACTAAAGTTAGAGCAACAGTGGTATGCGAAAAAAGCCTTTACAAAATAGCTAAATTGCATAATTTTAGTGATTTCTTATATTTAGGAAAGTCAGAGCAAAGAAATGGTGGAGGACAAAGACCAGCAATATTAGCAGACAGTGTAGAAGCAGTAATTGCAGCAATATTTATGGATGGAGGAATAATACCAGCAGAAAAATTTATTGTAGATAACCTAAAAAATGAAATAGAAGAAGCGACAAAACACGTAGGAGATAAAGATTATAAAACAGTATTACAAGAGAAACTTCAAGCACGTGGGGATGTGAAAATAGAATATGAAATACTAAAAGAAAAAGGGCCAGATCATAATAAAACGTTTGAGGCAGAAGTGAAATGTAATGGAAAAGTGTTAGCAAAAGGAGAGGGAAAAAGCAAAAAAGAAGCACATATGGAAGCTGCAAAAAAGGCGCTAGAAAATTTAAAATAGAAAAGAGGTAAAATCTATGAAAAAGCAATACATAATACCAATATTTGTACCACATTTGGGATGTCCAAATGATTGCATATTTTGCAACCAAAAATCAATAAGTGGGCAAAAGGAACAAATGACAAAAGAGAAAGCAAAAGAAATAATAGAAAATTACCTAGAAAGTATCAAAGCAGAAGACGCACAAATAGAGATAGCATTTTTCGGAGGAAGCTTCACAGCAATAGAAAAAGAAAAACAAGAAGAATTATTACAAGTAGCATATGAATATATAAAACAAGGAAAAGTCGAAAGTATAAGAGTATCAACAAGACCAGACTGCATAGACAAAGAGACATTAAAAAGACTAAAAAAATACAAAGTAAAAACAATAGAGCTAGGAGTACAGTCAGCAAATGACTATATCCTAAAAAGGGCAAACAGAGGGCACACATTTGAAGATGTAAAAAAAGCATCAAAAATGATTAGATGGAACGGCTTTAAACTAGGACATCAAATGATGGTTGGTTTGCCAGAAAGTACTAGAATTGACGAAATTAACACAGCAAAGGCGTTGATAAAACTAAAACCTAAAATGGTAAGAATATATCCTGTGTTAGTAGTAAAAAACACAAAACTAGAAAAAGAGTATGAAAAAGGAGTATATCAACCATTATCAGTTGTACAAGCAGTAGAAATTTGCAAAGAAATAGTAAGACTATTTGCAGATAAAAAAATAGATATAATAAGAATAGGACTTCAAAATACTGACGAAATATCAGAACCAGGAAGTAAAGATAGCGAAGTGGTTGCAGGACCATATCACCCAGCATTTAGGCAATTAGTGGAATCAGGAATGTGGTATGATGCGATAGTAGGAAAAATCAAAAAGCTAAATATGAAAGTAAAAGAAGTAGAAGTTACAGTATCACCAATAGACGCAAACAACGTAATTGGGCACAAAAAAGAAAATGTTCAAAAATTAAAAGATACATATGACGTGGATTTGATATTAAAACAAGATGAAAATATGAAACAAGGAAAATCAAAAGTAGAAATAACAAAAACATATGACAATTAAAAACGAATAAAATCACCTAAATTTACAAATAATTGTAATAAAGGTGATTTTATGTATTTAGAAGAAAAAATCAATATGAAAGAGATATTAATAGAAATAGGAGGAACTGTACTAGGTGCATTTATAATGGCAATTGGAGTATCCTTATTTTTGCTACCGAATCAATTATCAACCGGCGGAGTTTCGGGAATTGCAACAATTACGTATTACTTATTCAAAATACCAATGGGAACAATGATATTACTAGTAAACATACCACTATTCGTAATTGCGATATTTAAAGTAGGCAAGATATTCTTCGCAAAATCAATTGTTGGGACAGTGTCATTATCGCTATTTATAGATATATTGGATAAGTTTGAACCATTAACACAAGATAGATTTCTAGCATGTGTTTATGGCGGAATAATAATTGGGCTGGGGACAGCAGTATTACTAAAATGCAGAACATCAACAGGTGGAAGCGACTTGGTAAGCTTTATAGCAAGGGCATATAATCCGACAATAAGGACAAGCAATATAATAATTATTATTGATGCGATTATTGTTATAATAAATATGCTTGTTTTTAAGGAGATTGAAATAGGCCTATATTCTGCAATTGCAATATATTTAATGGGAAAATTGATTGATATTGCTTTTGAAGGAATTTATTTTACAAAACTACTTATTATTATTTCAGATAAAAATGAAGTAATAGCAAAAGAAATAGAAGAGAAAATTCACCGTGGTGCAACAGGTCTTTATGGTAAAGGAATGTATACAAATCAAGAGAAATTAGTGCTTATGTGTGCTGCTTCTAGACGTGATGTTTCTAGAATTAAGCTTGCTGCTAGAAAGGTAGACCCACGTTGTTTTATGATTGTGACAAATTCGAGAGAGGTTGTGGGATTGGGGTTTAAGAAAATTACGGATTAGGAAAAAAGAAAATTATTCGTGGACGAAATTGGGTGCATATTCATTAGATTTAAACTCAATAATACTTGTTGACAAATAGGTAAAATAACAATATAATTGGAACATGGAAAATGAGAATAAGCGGAGTGTGTTGCCACCTTTGACATCTTGTAAATACATAAACCTCTACGACTTTTAGTTGTAAGACTGATATATGGGGGTGGTGCTATATGATAGAAACAGCATTATTAGAAATTATTAAATTACTTTTCTTTGGATTAGTAAATGTAGCTATCATAAACATTGTTTTGTTAGGCATCATTTGTTGGTTACTACATAAACAATAAAAAATAACCATTCTGCTTTTGACGGAGTGAATGGTTATTACAATTTATTTCAGGCAACCACTTTCGTGGTTTCTCATTTTCTATCTTTATTATACACAGATTATTTGATTTTGTCAATGACATTTTACGTTACATACATTCCCCATTTTACCATAGATAAAAAATATCAAAGGTTGACAATAAGTTAGATAATAGATATAATTCGAATATATATATTAATAGGAGGAGTTCAAATGTACGAAGTAAAGAATTTTTTAGATAATGATGACATTAGAGTTGCAGAAAAGAAAGGAAATATTAGGATTATAGAATATCTAACAGACCTAAGTGTTAATCCATACACATGTATAACACAATATTATGCTGCAAGAATGAATATAAGAAAAAGACAAGTTCTTATCCAATTAGAAGATGACGAATATATTTTAAGTGCAGGAGCAATGCAATGGATGCTTGGAAACGTTCAAGCAGTTGCAGACGTTAAAGGCGTTGGAGACTTTATTGGCAAAGCAATCAAAGGCTCAGTAACAAAAGAATCAACAGTTAAGCCTAAATACAAAGGAAACGGGTTACTAATGTTAGAGCCAACATACAAACATTTACTAATAGAAGATGTATCATCTTGGGGAACAGGAATTGTTTTAGATGACGGAATGTTCTTAGCTTGTGAATCTAGTGTTAAATATGATGTTGTAATGAGATCAAATATTTCATCAGCTGTTCTTGGAAACCAAGGATTATTTAGTTTAAGATTATCAGGAAAAGGATTAGCAGTATTAGAAAGTCCAGTACCTAGAGAAGAATTAATTGAAATAAATTTACAAAATGATGAAATAAAAATAGATGGTAATTTCGCTGTTGCTTGGTCAGACACATTAGAATTTACAGTTGAAAAATCTACAAAAAGTTTAGTGGGCTCAGCTATTTCATCAGAGGGATTTGTTAATGTTTATAGAGGTACAGGAAAAATTTTAATTGCTCCAGTTTTAGCAGATACTAAATTTAATGCTAATTCTATTAGATAAATACCAATAGAGCCTGCCAAAAGGGGGACGGACCTTTATGACAGGAATCTGCCATAATTAAGAACAGCATAAAACGAAGATAATTTTATAACAAAGAAAATGTATTCAAGGAATAAATAGTAAAAAGCTAATTTCCAAGAATACATTTTTTGCATACAAAAAATTAGACATATATTCCTTGAAAAAAACACACATATATTGTAAAATGAAAAAGAGGAGAAAAACAATGAAAAAACAAAAATACACAATAAAAAATATGAACTCATTTGAGTTAAAAGACATATTCGACTGTGGGCAATGCTTTAGGTGGAATGCACAAGAAGACGGAAGTTACACAGGAATATTCAAAAACAACGTAGTAAACGTAAAAAAAGAAAACAACGAAATCACATTTGAAGGAATATGTGAAAAAGATATAGAAGAAACAATAGAAAACTACTTTGACCTAAACAGAAACTACGAAGAAATCAAAGCAAACTTATCAAAAATAGATGAAAATATGAAAACAAGTATAGAATACGGACAAGGAATAAGAATACTAAATCAAGACCTATGGGAAACAATAATATCATTCATAATATCAGCAAACAACAATATACCAAGAATAAAAGGAATAATAGAAAGACTATCGGAAAAATACGGAAACGAAATAGAATACAATGGAAAGAAATACTACACATTCCCAACACCAGAACAACTAAAAAATGTAAGCGTAGAAGAATACAGAAAACTAGGTCTAGGATTTAGAGACATTAGACTATATGAAACAACAAAAATGATATTAGAAAAAGAAGTAGACTTAGAAAAAATGAAACAAAACCCAAATACACAAGAAGTAAGAGAAGAATTGTTAAAACTATCAGGAGTAGGACCAAAAGTAGCGGATTGCATACTATTATTTTCAGACTTAAAAAGATTTGAAGTATTCCCAATAGATGTATGGGTTAGAAGAGTAATGAACGACTTATACATAAAGCAAGAAGACGAAACAAAAGTAAGTAAAAAACAAATAGAAAAAATAGCACAAGAAAAGTTTGGAAATTTAGCAGGACTTGCACAACAATACCTATTTTATTGGAGAAGAGAAGCCTGATGTTTTTGGGTGTTTTTGGGGACAGACCTAAAAAGCATCTCTATCAAAAATTTTGAAAGAAGATGTGTCCCAAAATGGACAAAATGTCCAAAAGGAAACGTCCCCAAATGTCCCATGAAAGGAGAATTCAAATGAGAAATAAAATGAAAAAACTAATGTTAATAATAATAGTAGCAATAGGAATAATATTTATACAAAACAAAGTAGAAGCAAAAAGCTATCACATTGAAGATATGGACATACAAGCAAGCATAAACCAAGACGGTTCAGTAGCAGTAGAACAAACACTTACATACAAATTTAATGGACAATATAACGGAATATACATAACAGTTCCATACAACAAAACAGACAGCCAATATGCAGATATAATAAAAAACAATAAAATAAACAACAACTTATACACAGGTTCAGGAATAACTGTGGAAAGTGTAAGCAAAATAGTGGGAAATGGCGAAATTCCATATAATAATTCATCATATGGAAGAAACGGACAAGACGGAATTTACACAATAGAAAATACATCACAAGTATATAAAGTAAAAGTATATTCACCTTCAAATAGTGAAACAAAAACATTTAAAATAAATTACACAATAAAGAATTTATGTGTAAGCCACAATGATACGGCAGAGTTATACTACAATTTTATAGGTGGAGACTGGGAATGTGCAATAAACAAATTAAATATAGATGTCTACATACCAGCAAATAAGTCAGAAATCAAAGTATGGGGACATGGACCATATAATGGAAAATCAGAAATTATATCAAATACACACGCCAATTTCAAAGTAAATAATGTACAGGCTGGGGAATATGTTGCAGCAAGAGTTTTATTTGATAATTCGAACATACCAAATTCAACAAAAAAATCAGGAATAGAAGCAACAGCAATAGTACGCGAAAACGAAAATGATATTATTGAACATAAAGAAGAAAAACAAGCATTTACTAGAAACGTAATAATTATGGGAGTTTGCTTGCTAATATATTGGATTATTTTGTTATTAGTATATGAAAAAGACAAAAAATATATGGTAGAAAACATAGACGAAGATTATCTATTTGAAAAATATAATGCAATAATGGCTGGATGCATCCAAGGAAGTAGAAACATACTTGCAAGAGATATCATAGCAGAAATATTAAACCTAATTGATAAAGGAAATATAAAATTAGAAATTAGAGATAAACTAACAGGTGGAAGATATTTATATGGAATAGAAAAAGTGCCAGAAAAAGAGCATGAAATGGACAGTATACAAAAATACGTATATGATTGGGTATTTGACACAAAGCAAACAGTAGAATTATCTGATAGACTAAAAGAAATGCCAAAGGAAAAAGAAGCAAATACAAAATTTAAAGAGCTAAATAGATTAGTTGAAGAGAATATGGCAAGATTGGGAGCAAACAAGCAAAGTGTACCAAAAGTAATACGAGTATTCAATATGTTTTTATTCATAATAGCAGTAATTGTAGTAATAAAACATATAGGATATAATGGATTAAATATGTTCGAAACACAAGCACCAATCTTTATGACGTTAGTATGTATTTGGCCATTAGCGATAGGCTTAATAAGCATATTCTTAAATGTAATAATTATGATAAGACATAGTTTAAACAAAGCAGTCCAAAGAGTATCAGGACAAAAAATAGTAACAACAACAATAAGCTTACTAGTACTTTTCGGAATAATAATGCTAATAACAGCAATCTTAACAAAGGGAAGCTACCTAGTGGCAGACGAATTCTTAATATGTATTGCTACAATACTAATACTAACAGACAACTTAATGCTAAAAAACAATGCAAACCTAATAGGAGATTACAGCAAACTAAACACACTAAAATACAAACTAGAAAACACATTGCTAGACGAAAGAGATGTAGAACACGTAACACTATGGGAAAAATACCTAGCATATGCAGTAAGTTTTGGAATATCAAAAAAGATAATAAAAAGAATAAAAGGACTAAACTTAGATGATGACTTAGAAAATCTATTAGCGAACGAAGAACTATTAGACATAATAACATCAGATTATAGTACATTTTATATGTATGCAAGCTTGGACAGAAGATTTTTAAAAACATATAACGAGACACTAGGAAAAGTAATGTCATCATCAGGAGGCTCAGACGGCGGATTTTCAAGCGGAGGCGGCGGTGGCTTCTCAGGAGGTGGCGGTTTCTCTGGCGGTGGTGGCTCACGGCGGAGGCGGCGGAGCATTTTAAGCCTGCCACTGGGGACGGACCTTTTTGGCAGGAATCTGCCAAAAAGAACCGTCCCCGATGGCAGGAATCTGCCAAGAAGGTCCGTCCCCGATGGCAAAAAATTGCCAAAAAGGTCCGTCCCCAGTGGCAATTTTAAGAAAGGAGTGGCGAAATGGCGCTAAGAATTATATATGGAAAACCAGGTAGCGGTAAAAGTAGCTACTGTTTTTCTGAGATAGCAAAACTAATTGATAAAGAGAAAAAGATTTATGTGATAACACCAGAGCAGTTTTCTTTCACGGCTGAGCAAAAGCTTATGGAGGCAATAGACACGAAGGCTGTTATGAATGCGGAAGTCATTACTTTGAGTAGAATGGCTTATAGGGTGTTAGGCGAAGTTGGTGGAAATAATAAAAGTAGTCTTTCTAAATGTGGAAAGGCTATGTTGATATATTCAATTTTAAATCAATATAAGTCAGAGTTGAAGTTTTTGGGTAAGTCTGATGAGAATATAGATTTAAGTATGAGGGCTATTACAGAGTTCAAAAAACATAAGGTAGATGTGGAGACTTTAAAGGAAGAAGCAAGCCAAAATGAGGATACATACCTAAGGACAAAGTTAGCTGATATGGCGTTAATTTATGAAAAGTTTGAAGATAAGATTGCAAGTAATTATATTGATGAGACAGATTTATTAGATATGTTGGCAAATAATTTGGAGAATACTGATATTGTAAAAGATAGCATAATATATATAGATGAATTTGCAGGTTTTACAAAGCAAGAGTATGAAGTTATAAAAGAGCTTATAAAACAAGCAAAACAGGTAAATATAACAATTTGTACCAATAACTTGGAAACAGACACAAACCCAGATCAAGATATATATTATTCGAATAAAATAACAGTGAGAAAGTTGTTAAACTTAGTAGAAGAAAATGATTTAAAAATAGAAAAGCCAGTAAACTTAGACAAAATACATAGATTTAAAACAGAAGAGTTAAAACATTTAAGCGAAAATATTTACAACATAAAATCCACAAAATATGAAAAAAATGTGGAAAACATCGAGTTATTTTTAGCAAAAAATGAGTATTCGGAAATAGAAAATGTGGCTAAAAAAATCAAAAAACTAGTAAGAGAAGAAAATTTGAGATATAAAGATATTGCAATTATTACAAAAAATATAGAGACATATTCATCATTAGTTAGAGCGATTTTTAACCAATATGATATACCAGTATTTATAGACGAAAAAAGAGACCTGAACCAAAATATAATAATTCAATATATACTAGCAACATTGGAAGTTCTAAACAAGAATTTTGCAAATGAAGCGGTGTTTAGCTATATAAAATTAGGATTTTGTGATATAGAAAATGACGAAATTTTCAAACTGGAAAATTACTGTAACAAATGGGGAATAAAGCAAAATAAATGGAAAAAAGATTTTATATATGAATTAGAAAATGAGAATAAAAAGCAAGAAGTTGAAAGATTAAATGAATTAAGAAAATCAATAATAAATCCATTATTAAAATTGCAAGAAGAAATAAAAAAGGAAAAGACAGCAACAGGTATCACAAAGGCATTATATCAATTTATGGTGCAGGAAAACATAGAAGAAAAAGTATTGAAAAAAATACAAGAGCTAGAAGAAATCAACTTAATAGATTTAGCAAATGAATACAAAATGAGCTATCAAATTATAATAAATATTTTAGATGAAATTATAAACATATTTAAAAACGACAAAATGACAATAGACGGATACAGCAAAATCCTAAAAATTGGGCTAAAAAATAGTGGGCTTGGAAAAATTCCAGGAACGCAAGACCAAGTGATATTTGGTGATGTAGAAAGGTCAAGAAGTCACAAAGTACAAGTTGTGTTCATAATAGGGCTAAATGACGGAGTTTTCCCAAGTGTTAACAAAGATGAGGGCTTTTTAAATGATGCAGATAGGGAAAAGCTAAAAGAACACAACATCGAACTTGCAAAAGGTACGATAGAAAACTTATATGAAGACAATTTCAACATTTACAAAGCATTCACAACAGCGGAAAATAAGCTATACCTATCATATACATCATCAGATAGTGAAGGAAAAACACAAAGACCTTCAATATTGCTAAACAAAATAAAAAGAATATTTCCAAAACTAGAAGAAAAAAGTGATGTAATTAATAAAAATTATGAAATAGTAAACAATATAATTACATATGAAGAGCTAATAGAAAACATAGCAAAGCTAAAAAACAAGGAAAAAATAGACGACATTTGGTACGAAATTTACAATTATTATAAAAATCAAATAGAGTGGAATAATAAATTAAAAGAAGACTTAGAAGCACTAAAATATACAAACATACCAAAAGAAATATCAAAAGAAAATATTGAAAAACTATATGGAAACACATTAAGCACAAGTGTATCAAGACTAGAAAGATACAGAAGTTGCCCATTTTCATATTACCTAGAATATGGATTAAACCTAAAAGAAAGAGAAACATTAAGAGTACAAAGTTTTAACACAGGTTCATTTATGCACGAAACAATCGACCAATTCTTTGAGCAAGTAAACGAAGAAGGCTTGAACTTAGCTGAGTTGGAAGAAGAGCAAATTGCAATACTTGTATCAAAAATAATTGACGAAAACCTAAGTTTAAGCAAAAACTTTGTATTCACAGCAACAGCAAAATACAAAGTGCTAGTAAGAAGATTGAAAAAGATTGTAGCAAAAGCACTGAAATACATCATACAAACAATCATTTATAGTGATTTTAGTATATCAGGAACAGAAATAGAATTTGGAAAAAAAGGCGAATACAAGCCAATCATTTTAGAACTAGAAAATGGTAAAAAAATAGAAATAACAGGAAAGATAGACAGAATAGACACCGCAAACAGCGAAGACCGGAAAGTATTTAAGAATAATAGATTACAAATCATCTGCAAAAAACATAGACTTAAACGAAGTATATGCAGGCTTACAAATACAGCTACTAACATACACAGACGCAATATGTAAGCAATCAGACATTATGCCAGCAGGAATTTTTTATTTCTCACTACTAGAACAAATGGTAAAAGCAGAGAAAAAGATGTCAGAAGAAGAAATAGAAGAACTAATCAGGAAAAACTTCAAAATGAAAGGGTTAATCATAGCTGATGTAAAAATAATAAAAATGAACGACAACACCCTAAAAACAGGAAGCTCAAAACTAGTACCAGCAGCACTAACAGCATCAGGAGCAATTAACGAAAAATGGACAAATGGAGTAACCCAAGAAGAATTCAAAATTCTACAAGACTACATTTATAAAACAATAAAAGACATAGGAAAAGAAATACTAAGCGGAAAAATTGACTTAAAACCTTATAACAAAAAGGGAAACACACCATGTACATATTGCAAATATCACGCAATTTGTGGGTTTAATTCTAAACAAAATGATAATTGCTACAATTATATAGACCAAAAAACAAAAGACGAAATTTTAATGAAGATGTCCACTGGGGACGTTTCCTAATGGACATTTTGTCCACTTTGGGACACATCTTTTTTAGAACGGATGCTTTTAAGGACTGTCCCCAAAAACACCCCAAAACATCAGAAGGAGGAAGTATGGATTTATCAAATGAAAACGTTATTCACGTAAAAAAGAATGGAATTGAATTTTTGCAATTTAGAAGATTGCTAGAATATAAAGATTATATAAATCATGCGTATAGTCTAGGAATAGATAGAAATTATAGAACTGCGAGAGCGAATAAACAACCACTAGAAAAACCTGAATATGAGAAGGCTATGCAAGACTATAAAGAGCTAAGTGATGCAATTGGTTCTAGTTATACACATCTTGTAAAGACAAACCAGGACCATACAGATGAAGTGAAGACAATAACAAAGAAAATAAACGTAGATAAGCCAGATTTTAATTTAGAACAATATAGTAAAACAGACGGAATGATCACAAAATGCAAAGATATAATGCTTGCCACGACAAATGCAGATTGCATTTTACTTTTATTTTTTGATCCAACTCGAAAAGTAATTGCAAATGTGCATTCAGGCTGGAAAGGAACTTTACAAAGGATTTCGGTAAAGGCAGTGCAAAAAATGAAAAATGAATTTGGCTGTAATCCAGAAGATATAATTTGCTGTATTTGTCCAAGTATTAGAAAATGTCATTTTGAAGTAGATAAAGATGTAAAAGATCTATTTGAAAAAGAATTCCAAGATTTAGAGAATTTAGATGATATAATCGAAGAAAAAATTCCTAATGTTAAATGGAATATAGATACAGTTCTGATTAACAAGATAATACTAGAAAGAATAGGTTTAAAGCAAGAGAACATCATAGACAGTGGTATTTGTAGTGTTTGTAATTCAAATTTAGTCCATTCTTTTAGAGTTGAAAAAGAGGAATATGGGCTATGTACAGCGTTAATAGAGCTTAAATAGAAACTATTAATTAGTAGCCTTAGTCAACACAAAAATTGCGAAAATGCTTGACATAAAACTAGAAACAATATATAATGCATTATGTCAAAAGTAGAAAGAGAGGACTTTTTAATGGAAGACACAAGAATTAAAGTTGTATGTAGCGACCGGGTGTGCGAAATACTGAAAAGAGCACAGGAAAGATACTACAAAATGTATCTAAGACATGACTTGACTTCTGAATTTCTATTATTTATTTTAATAGAAGACGGGGAATCTTTAATTTCTCAATATATGTATAATGAAAGACTGTTTTCATGTTACATTAGAGAAAAAGATTTAAAATGTTGTCCAATTGGAGAAGATGAAGAAGATTTTTGTTATATGTTATTGCTAGCAATGATCGAATCCGGAATTGATATTTTAGAAACAGAATATTACATTAAGGACGATAAAAATTCAATTACTACTTCGTTGGGATATGTTTTCTTGCAAGCAAGAGAAATTGCAGAAAGATTAGGCAAAGAGATAGTTGACGAAGAAGCTTTTACAATTGCATTAGTACAATGCAATAACCCTATTTGGGAAATGCTAGATGTATATGATGTGGAAGACATTGCAAATGGGATGATATTGTCACATTTTTGTGAAGAAAACATGACGGAAGAAGGCTTTTTAGAAGAACCTATTGGATGTGAAGGTGGTTACAATTAGGCTTAACAACTACATTTGAAAAAACTCGAAACCAGTAAGAATTCTTACTGGTTTTAAATATTGTGTCATAGAAGTAATAAAATTAGATACAGCTTGACAAAATATGTAAACCGTAATATAATACTGGCACATAAAGTTGTGAAAGGAGAGTTTTATGACACAAGTCAATAGCCGGAGCGAATGGGTAGAACTGCACGTGTTTGGAGATGGTTCAAAGAAAATATCTTTGACAGAACAAGAAGAAAGAGAACTGGCAATTCACGAAGCGGGACATTTTGTTTCAAATCAAGAATTACTACAAGATCGGAAAAAAATCTGGTGTATAACGATTATACCAACAGATGACCATTTTGGTGCAAATATTTTCTTGAAAGATAAATATTTTCTTGAAAACAAAGAAGACCATGAAAACGAAATTGCCGTTTTAGTTAGTGGAAAAATTGCATCAGAGCAAATGGGATTTAAGGCAAGATTTTATGAAAAAGACTTAATAGAAGCATATGAGTGTGCTTTAGAATGTGTTGAAAAGTATTATCCAAAAGGATTAGAAGACAAAGAAGAACAAGCCCTGTTACTTATAACTAAAGGAGGCAATATTGCCAAGAAGATATTAAAAGAAAACGAAGATAAACTTGAAACAATAGCACAAGCTCTATTATTTAGAAAAGTATTGCTGGGAGAAGAAGCACAAGCTATATATGATGGAACGCTAACTATTGAAGAATTAGAACCTTTGGAACTAGATTAAGAAAACTCGAAAAAATGAACTAGCAAGTAATTCTTGCTAGTTTTTTTGGACTTAAAAATACTTGACAAATAATATCAAAAAATATATAAAAACATATAGAAAACAAAAAAGGAGGTCAAAATGATAATCCCCAAAAAACTAAAAAAAGGAGATACAATAGGAGTAGTAGCACCATCAAACCCAATAATAGGAGACAATATAGAAGAAATACAAAAAGCAAAAGAAAAGGTAGAAAAAGACGGATTTAAAGTAAAATTCTCAAAGAATTTCTACTCAAATACTAATGGATATAGTAGCACAGCAAAAGAAAAAGCAGAAGATATAAATGAAATGTTCAAAAACAAAGAAATAAAAATGATATGGTGTGCAAAAGGCGGAGAAAATTCAAATACAACATTTGAATACTTGGACTATGAACTAATAAAAAATAATCCCAAAATAATATGTGGATATAGCGACATTACGTCATTAACAAACATCATAACCGCAAAAACAGGGCTAGTAACATTTAGTGGGACGAACTTTAAAACAATAGCAACAGATGAAACAGATTATAGCTATAATGAAGTAATAAAAAGATTTGTAGGCGGAAGTTTAGAATTAGGAAAAGAAGACGAAGAATATAAAACAATAAGGCAGGGCAAAGCGCAAGGAGAATTAATTGGTGGAAATTTAAGTTTAATAAGAGGAATGGTTGCAGGAAAATATAGCTTAGATTTCACAGATAAAATTTTGTTCTTGGAAGAGCTAGGATTTGAAACATCACCAGCACTTGCAAGCAATTACTTATATTATATGAAACAAAATGATGTATTCAAGAAAATAAAAGGACTGTGGTTGGGAAATTATGAACACGAAAGTGGAATAACACTTGAAAAGCTAGTAATAGACTGTTTAGGAGAAGAATATCAATTTCCAATTATTAAGTCAAATAATTTTGGACATATAGAGACAAAAACAGTAATACCAATAGGCACAAGAGCTGAGATTGATACAAGCAAGGCTATAAAAATAAGATTGAAAGAAAAATGTGTTAAATAAACTTTTTGGGACAGGCCAAAAAAGTTTTGTTAATAGAGTATAAATTGAAGAAAATAGTTGACAGTATATGTAAACCGTGATATAACATATATGCATAAAGCTAGAAAGCGAGAGCAGAAAAATGAAAACTAAATTAAATAGGGGTGTGGTATCTGAGAAATCAAGGCAAACTATTATGGAAAGAGAAGTAGAGGGAATGTATACTGAAATGTATCCTACAATTAAAAAGTTAATGCGGAGATACAAAGTAAACGTTAGTAAAAGGCAATTTTTACAAATCGCACTGTATTCGTATATGCATGATATTGTTGTTAATGTTGAAGAAGAAACTGGTAAACAAAATATTATTAGTAGATTAGAAAAAGCAATGATTTTTGCAAATAATGATGGCAAAAAAGAATTAAGTGAAATCAACATAACAAGGGTTTTTGATAAAGAAATTAAAAACTTTAAGGAAGTGAGAGAATTAAACAAAGAATACATAAAAGCAGTTGCCTATCATGAAGTAGGACATTTTATTCTTAACGAAGAAATGGGAGAGTCTGAAGGGAAGGTAATAAACGTATCAATTATTGCCTTTTTAGAAAACGATTTTGATGGAGTAAACATAACTTCGGAAGAAATAGGAAAAGAATATAAGATATATACATTAGAAAATACTATAAAAACAGTTGCCATGAATTTAGCAGGTGATATATCGTGTGAAATATTCTTAGGTAATAAGGATGAAGGAATTCTTGAAGATTACGAAGTGGCAACAAGAAAAATTCATGCTATACTTTTAGGAACAAGAATACGAACAAAAGGAAAGTATTTAGGAAATAGAGGAAGCTATATAATAAATGGAAACATTAATTATACAGTACTTACCGAAAGGCAGAGGGAAGAGCTAGCTAAACAAACAAGCAAAATTATGGAAAAATCTGAAAAGCTAGCTAAAAAAGTCCTAAAAAGAAAACGTAAACAAGCCAAAATACTTGTAGAAGCTTTAATGGAAAGAGGAGCGCTTACAGGAGAACAGGCAAGACAACTTTATTACGGTAAAATCAAACTTTCAGATTTACCACCAGCAAAAATTAATTATATTAATTAATAATAGTTTTCAAAAAGTAAAACCAGTAGAACTTTTCTACTGGTTTTTTTAAAACTTTTTGAGACAGACCAACCCAATGGACACTTGACGAAATCGAAATAAAATTATAATATATAGAAGAATAAAAAATAGAAGGTGTAAAAAATGTACGACAATTGGGAAGAACTAGAAAAATCAATAGAAAATTGTAACAAATGCAAACTATATAGAACAAGACAAAACATAGTATTTGGAGTAGGAAACAAAAAAGCAAAAATAATGTTTATAGGAGAAGGACCAGGAGCAGACGAGGATAGGCTACGGAGAACCATTCGTAGGAAAAGCAGGAAAATTAATGGACCAAGCATTCAAAATGTTAGGCATTAAGAGAGAAGAAGTATACATAGCAAACATAGTAAAATGTAGGCCACCATCAAATAGAAATCCAGAAGAAGATGAATGTACAGCATGTATGAATTATTTACGAAACCAAGTAATATTAGTAAAGCCAGAAATAGTTGTATTACTCCGGAAGTGTAGCTTTAAAACATATATTGGGTAAAGAGTATGGAATTACAGCGTCAAGGGGAAAATGGGTGGAGAAAAAAGGAATAAAATATATGCCAACATGGCACCCAGCGGCTCTACTAAGAGACGAAAGCAAAAAAATAGATTTTATAAAAGACCTAAAACAGGTCATTGGGACATTTGGGGACGTTTCCTAATGGACAAAATGTCCATTTTGGGACACATCTACATAAAAGGAGAATAATTATGAGAAATGCAGAAATAGAAGAAAAAGCAAATTATTGTTTAAATTGTAAAGTAAAACCATGTTCTTTAAAAGGATGTCCTTTACAAAATGACATTCCAGCATTTATTGAACAAGTAAAACAAGAAAATTATAAAGAAGCATATAAAATATTAAGTAGAACCACAGTATTACCAGGAGTATGTGGAAGAATTTGCCCACATCAAAAGCAGTGCCAAGGTTCATGTGTAAGGGGAATAAAAGGAGAGCCTGTGTCTATTGGAGAGTTAGAGGCGTACGTGTTTGATAAAGCGATGGAGCAAAATGAAAGCTTAAAAGATTGTTGGGCTAATAGCAAAGAAACAGAAAATAACACAACTGCAAATTCCGAAAGAACAAATAAAAAGGTAGCTGTAATAGGTGGCGGACCAGCAGGTCTAACAGCGGCAGCATTTTTGGCAAAGGAACGGAATTAAAGTTACAATATATGAAAAATATGATTACCTAGGTGGGTTATTAGTACATGGAATTCCAGAGTTTAGGCTAAATAAAAAGATAGTTGAGCAAACAGTAAATAATATATTAGACCTAGGAATTGAAGTGAAATATAAACAAGAACTAGGAAAAGATATAAAACTAGAAGAACTAGAAAATCAATATGATGCAATATTTTTAGCAATAGGAGCAAATATATCTTCAAAAATGGGAGTAGAAGGCGAAAATCTACAAGGAGTTTATGGAGGAAATGAGCTATTAGAATTCAATTTGCACCCAAATTATAAAGGCAAAAAAGTAGCTGTAATAGGCGGTGGAAATGTTGCAATGGACTGTGCAAGAACAATCAAAAAACTAGGTGCAGAAGAGGTAAAAGTCATTTATAGAAGAGCAAGAGAGCAAATGCCAGCAGAGGACAAAGAAATAGAAGAAGCTATTGAAGAAAATATTGAATTCCTATTTCAAAATAATATAGTAAAAATAATAGGAAACGAAAAAGTAGAAAGAGTAGAGTTGATTAAAACAGAATTACAACAAAAAGAAGGCGAAACGAGATTAGTACCAGTTAATATAGAAAACAGCAATTATGAAATTGAAATTGATTATATTGTAATGGCCTTAGGCTCACAACCTGCACCATTTGTAAAAGATTTAGGTTTGGAATTAAATAAATGGGGAAATATTGAAATAAATGAAGATTATCAAACATCAAGACCTAAAATTTATGCTGGTGGAGATTTGGCTGGAATAAAGGGCATTGTTGCTTGGGCTGCAAATTCAGGAAGAGAAGCTGCTAAAAGTATAATCGATGTTTTTGGGGCCAGAGCAAAAAAACATCAATAAAGAAACATATGTAGAAAAACCAAATTATTAGACAAAAGTTTAATAATTTGGTTTTATTTTTAAATTTTTTCAAAACTTTTTTGGCCTGTCCCAAAAAGTTTTATTTTTTTACTTGATTTTCAAAAGTATCAAAAGACTTTTCAGGGCTTTCATGAAATAACAATCTTTTAATAGCCTTAAGAAAAGCTACAAATTTATTTTCCTTTTTAGTAATAACTTTAAGTGCAGTAGAGAAAACCTCGCCATTTTCCAAAGCATTGTATCTTTCTTCCAACTGTTCCATTTTGCTCACATAATAATCATTAAAGAAAGTATATCCGTCAACATAACCCAAATAATCTTTAAAGGAATATAATTTTTTCCTATAATTTTCAACTTCTTCCAAATTTGTAATACTAGCAAAAGTACTATTAAAATAACTAGAAATTATAAGATTTTGAGTTCTCATAAAAGTCAAAGCAATCTCGTGTTTTAACTCATCAATTTTCTTTAACATAGTATCAACTTTTTTATTCCTATCATCAACAGTCGCAATCCTATTATTTAATTTGATAATTTCTTCTTCTGCGTTAATAATATCATCAATAGCTCCTTGAATTGACAAGAAAACTTTTGGAGAAGTGATTTGAGAATATTTAATTTGAAAATCATCATCACTATTTAAAGTACTCTTAAATAAAAGGTCTTCTCCTACAAGATATGCCATTTGATTTACTAAACAACATTCCAAAGGATAGTAAGAAGGGCTGTTTGTTTCAAAACTAATTCCAAAGTATTTTACAAATTCTTTCGGAATACCATTAACCTTAGAGGCCATAAGTTGTACAGCTGCTTCGTTTAAGCCTAATCCATAAATTTTAAATTCTGTATAATCACAAAGTCCCATTCTTATTAAAGTGTTTTTCTTATCTTTTACTTCTTGAAGATAATGAATACACTCGTGAATTGCAAATTCTTCTAGGTCTTCGTCTTGTATGTGTTCATTAAAGTATATTGAAGTGTTTTTGTAAAAGTAATTTGCTTCTGCCATGCCTTCAGGCATTTTGGCTCTATACATATCTAGTCTAGATAGTTTTATAAATAATTCGTTTTGGTTTAAATTAAACTCAGGAAAAGTTTCACATAACTTAGTAGCTACAGCTCTTGCTAGTGAGTTTATTCTTAATGTGTCTAATTTTGCTACTACTTCTATTCCATCTTTTTTTAAATCTGATTCTACACTCATTATAATTCTCCTTAGTATAATCTAAGCATATTATACTATAAAGCGACAATTATTGTGTTTCAAATGTGTTAAATCTTAATTACAATTTAATTACAAGCAATAATTAATAAAAGAGTTGATACATTAATATACCAACTCTTAAAATTATATAGTTATTTCACAACAACATTATAAATTCTATTTTTAACATAAATTTCCTTAACAATAGACTTACCATTAAGTTTATCAGCAATAGCATTGTGAACTTTTTCTTTAATTGAAGCCTCATCCTCATCCAAAGTAATTTGGATAGTAGCCTTTAATTTACCATTAAACTGAATAGGCAAAGTAATTGTATCTTCAATAGTCTTAGCCTCATCATACTCAGGCCATTTTTCATAAGCAATAGTACCTGTATGACCTAATATATTCCACAATTCCTCAGTAATATGTGGAGCGATAGGGTTAAGTAATTTTACAAAACCTTCAGCATATTCTCTAGGAAATACCTTTTCTTTATTAACTGCATTTACAAAAATCATCATTTGAGAAATAGCAGTATTAAAGTTCATAGTTTCGTAATCATTAGTTACTTTCTTAACTGTATAATGATAAATTCTTTCTAAGTTTTTGTTTTCTTCATCTTTAATTAAATCAGATGTATATAATCTCCAAACACGGTCTAAAAATCTCTTAGAGCCTTCAATTCCATTAGGATCCCATGGTTTTGCTGACTCTAATGGTCCCATGAACATTTCATAAACCCTTAGGCTATCTGCTCCATAATTTTTAACCATATCATCAGGATTAATTACATTTCCCTTAGATTTACTCATTTTTTCGCCATTTGTACCTAAAATCATACCTTGATGACGTAGTTTTGCAAATGGTTCTTTAACTGGAACATAGCCTTTATTATATAGATAATTGTTCCAAAATCTTGAATATAGCAAGTGACCAACTGCGTGTTCAGGACCACCAACATATAAATCAACTGGCATCCAGTATTCTAACAATTTCTTGTTTGCAAATTCATCTTGATTATTAGGGTCAATATAACGTAAGAAATACCAGCTAGACCCTGCACTACCAGGCATTGTACTTGTTTCTCTTTTTGCAGGTCTACCTTCAAAAGCAGTATTTACCCAATTTTCAGCCTTATCAAGTGGAGAAGCACCTGATTTTGAAGGAGCATAATCTTCTAGTTCAGGTAAAACTAAAGGTAACTCACTATCTGCCAAAGCCTTCATTTCATCATCTAAGTAAACAACTGGAATTGGTTCACCCCAATAACGTTGTCTTGCAAAAATCCACTCACGTAATTTATAATTTACTTTTTTAGTTCCAATTTTATTATCTTCTAGCCATTCAATCATTTTAGCAATTCCGTCTTCCTTATTTAAACCATCTAAGAAATCAGAATTAATATGTAATCCGTCACCTGTAAATGCCTCTTTTGAAACATCTCCACCTTCCAAAACAGGGATAATTTCAAGACCAAATTTGCTAGCAAATTCATAATCTCTTTCATCATGAGCTGGAACAGCCATAATAGCACCAGTTCCATAAGTTGATAAAACATAGTCAGAAATCCAAATTGGAATTTCTTTTCCATTTACAGGATTTATAGCATATGCTCCTGTAAATACACCAGTTTTATCTTTGCTCAATTCAGTTCTTTCCAAATCTGATTTAGAAGCAGCTTGCTTTTTATATTCTTCAACAGCTTGTTTTTGCTCAGGTGTTGTAATTTCATTTACTAAATCAAGTTCAGGAGCAAAAACACAATAAGTTGCACCAAATAAAGTATCAGGTCTAGTAGTAAATACAGTAAACTCTAAATTTTCAGCACCTGCAACTTTAAACTTAACTTCAGCACCCTCAGACTTACCAATCCAATTTCTTTGAATTTCCTTAGTAGACTCAGGCCAATCAATATCATCTAACCCGTCTAACAAAATGTCAGCATATTTAGGAATATCTAAAACCCATTGCTTCATATTCTTACGAACAACAGGAAAATCTCCACGTTCACTTCTACCATTAATAACCTCATCATTAGAAAGCACACAACCTAAGCTCTCACACCAGTTAACAGGCATCTCAACTAACTTTGCTAAACCGTCATTATATAATTGTTTAAAAATCCATTGTGTCCACTTATAAAAATTAGGGTCACAAGTAGAAAGCTCTTTATCCCAATCAAAAGACAAACCAAGCATTTTCAATTGCTTCTTAAAAGTCTCAATATTTTTATAAGTAAACTCAGCAGGATGATTTCCAGTCTTAATAGCATATTGCTCTGCTGGAAGACCAAAAGCGTCCCACCCCATTGGGTGTAAAACATTGTACCCTTGCATTCTCTTCATTCTAGACATAATATCTGTTGCAGTATATCCCTCTGGGTGACCAACGTGTAACCCTTGTCCTGAAGGATATGGGAACATATCTAAGGCATAAAATTTTGGTTTTGAAAAATCCCAAACATCTGTGAAAAATGTTTTATTTTCTTCCCAATATTCTTGCCATTTTTTCTCTATTTCGTTAAATTTGTATTCCATTTAAAAGCTCCTTTCAACGTTCTTTCTTAACTTTTTGCATTATACAACAAAATACCAAAAAATTCAAGTGGGACATTTGGGGACGTTTCCTTTTGGACATTTTGTCCATTTAGGGACACATCTTTGATTTTAATAAGGGTGTTTTTAAGGACTGTCCCCAAACACACCCAAAAAAATTACTTTGTTCGCTAGACAACAAAGTAGAAATATACTATACTAACAAATATAATTTGTCAAATAAGAAAGGTGAAAAAATTGATAGATATAAAAAAAGCACAAGAAAAATTCATAAACTTCACTAAGAACTATGACCTAACAGAACGAAAAATAAAAATGAAACAAACACACAGCATAAGAGTAATGAACGTAATGAAAAAGTTAGCAGAAGGAATAGGACTAAACCAAGAAGACATAGAGCTAGCAAAGCTAATAGGGTTATTACACGACATTGGCAGATTTGACCAATACACGAAATACAAAACATATAAAGACCATTTAAGTATTGACCATGCAGACCTAGGAGCAGAAATTCTATTTAGTCAAAATCAAATAAAAGAATATACAGAAGACGAAAAAGACTATGAAGTAATAAAAAAAGCAATAGTGAACCATAACAAATATGAACTAAATACTAATGAATTAACAGAAAGAGAAGAACTTTTTTGCAAATTGATAAAAGATGCAGACAAGATAGATATAATGTATGAAGGCATAGAGATTTTTTGGAAAAACAAGGAAGAAGAACTTGAAAAACAAGAAATATGTGATGAAGTATATAAAAGCTTTTTAAACAAAAAATTAATAAAAAATGAAATGAAGAAAAGCGAATTAGATAAAATGGTTGGAATGATATCTTTTATATATGATTTCAATTTTAAGCAAAGCTATAAATACATACAAGAGAAAAATTTTATAGAAAAAATGCTAAACAGATTTAACTTTGAAAATGAAGAAACAAAAAGGCGATTTAATGAAATTCAAAAACTAGCAGACAAATATATAGAGCAAAAATTAAAATAAAGGATGATAAAATTGAGCAAAAAGCTACTAATAACAGAAAAGCCATCAGTTGCGATGGAATTTGCAAAAGCACTAAAAATAACAACAAACAGAAAAAACGGGTACTTAGAATCAGACCAATGGATAATAACCTGGTGTGTAGGCCACTTAGTAACAATGAGTTACCCAGAAAAATACGACGAAAAGTTAAAATTTTGGAGATTAGACACCTTGCCATTCATACCAGAAGAATGGAAATATGAAATAATCCCACAAGTTGAAAATCAATTCAACATAGTAAAAAGTCTAATGCAAAGAGAAGACATAGAAGAAATTTACAACGCAGGGGACTCTGGGCGAGAAGGAGAATACATACAAAGATTAGTTTTTATGATGGCACACCCAAATGAAAAGGCAAAAATAAAAAGAGTTTGGATAGATTCTCAAACAGAAGAAGAAATATTACGAGGAATTAGAGAAGCAAAAGACCAATCTGAATATGATAGCCTATCAGATAGTGCATATTTAAGAGCGAAGGAAGACTATCTTATAGGAATAAACTTTTCACGATTATTATCAATCATATATGGAAGAAGATTAGCAAGCAAAATAAATGAAGATAAAGCGTCAATTTCAGTAGGACGAGTTATGACCTGTGTACTTGGAATGATAGTTTCAAGAGAAAGAGAAATTAGAAATTTTGTAAAAACAAAATACTATAAAATACTACGGAGAATTTGGAGAACAGAACGCTACATTTAAAGCAGAATGGAAAGTAAACGAAAAATCAAAAATGTACGAATCTCCAAAGTTATATAATGAAACAGGATTTAAAAAAGAAGAAGATGCAAAACAATTTATAGCAAGCTTGCAAGGGAAAAAGGCAAAAATAACAGAACTAAAAAAATCAAAACAAAAAGAAAATGCACCACTACTATTCAACTTAGCAGAAATACAAAATCAATGTACAAAAAGATTTAAAATTAAGCCAGACCAAACATTAGAAATAATACAAAATTTATATGAAAAAAAACTTGTAACATATCCAAGAACAGACGCAAGGGTGTTATCAACAGCAGTTGCAAAAGAAATATCAAAAAATTTGAATGGAATTACAAGGGGATATAAAGACGAAGAAGTTCAAGGATATATAAAAAAGATGATAGATGAAAAATATCCTACAAATTTAACAAAAACAAAATATGTAAATGACAGCAAAATAACAGACCACTATGCAATAATTCCAACAGGACAAGGATATGAAAATTTCAATTCACTACCAGACTTGCATAAGCAAGTTTATAAAGTTATAACAACAAGATTTTTAGCAATATTTTACCCACCAGCAGAATTTAATAAAATACAAGTAACAGTAGAAATTCAAGAAGAGAAAACAACAGAAACATTTAATGCAAGTGGGAAAGTTTGTGTAAATCAAGGATATTTAGAAGTGTTAAAACCACAGACAAAGACTACAGCAAGCGAAAAAAACATGGAAAATCTTGCAAAATCCACAACAAGTGAAAAAACTGTGGAAAATTCAGAGCAAAACAGCGAGAAACAAGCAGACTTGGAAATTTTGAAAACACTAAAAAAAGGACAGGAGTTAGAAACACAAAATTTTGAATTAAAAGAAGCGGAAACATCACCACCTTCAAGATACAACTCAGGAAACATCATTTTAGCAATGGAAAACGCAGGGAAATTAATTGAAGAAGAAGAGCTACGTGAGCAAATAAAAGGTGCTGGAATTGGTACAGCAGCAACAAGGGGAGAGATTATTAAAAAACTTGAAAGAATTAAATATATGGAAATAAATAGCAAAACTCAAATAATTACTCCAACTTTAAAAGGCGAGACTATTTATGATATTGTTTATGGCTCTATGCCAGATATGCTGAACCCAAAACTTACAGCCAGCTGGGAAAAAGGACTAGATATGGTTGCAAAAAAAGAGATTGAGCCAAAAGTTTTTATGGGAAAACTAGAAAAATATATACATTCTAAATTCGACAAATTAGTTGTAAAAATGTAAAAATAACACAATAAATTTATTGACAAAAATCAGAAAGATTGATATAACATAAATATACAAAAGAAGGGAGAATTTATATGAACGAAAAATGGTACAAATCAGTAGTGGTACTACTAGGAACAATAATGATAATAATACAAGCAATAACAATGATATTTATGGTAGGAGTTAACCCAGATGCATATACATATATGCAAAAATTAGTACAATCATTTATTGCTGTTGCAATGGCAGGATTATCAATAATATTTATGATGCTATCATTAAAAAAGAGAACAGCAGGTCCAATATTAGGAATGATAGTAGGACTAGAATACACATTTAACTATACTATAGTAAACGTTCTTGTAGGATTTGCATTATTTGCATTTTGCCTTGGACTACTTGTAAAGCTTAGCCAAGAGCCTGAAGTGAAAACAAAAGAAGCAAAAGAAGTTAAAACAGAAAATAAAAAAGAAAAAGTAGAAGAAAAATAGTAGCATTAAAAAAAGAATTGTGGTATAATAAAACCTAGGAAAAAACTTAGGAGATAATAATGAACACAATTTTAGGAGAACTTGGGAAAAATCCCAAATTCATAGAACTAATAAAAAATATAGAACAAAAACAAAGCCCGGTAGCAATATCGGGCTTAAATGACGTGGGAATGGTACAAATAGGTACAGCAATAAACGAATTTGGAAAAAAGCCTATATGTATACTAACATACAACGAAATACAAGCAAAAAAAATATATGAAAACATAAAATACTTCACAGAAAAAGTAGTACTATTTCCAAAAAAAGAAATAGTAACATATGACTATGTAGCAGAAAGTAAAGACATACCATATCAAAGAATAGAGGCACTAAACGAAATAAGCACAAAAAAGAATTTAATAGTAATAACAACAATAGAAGCAGTAATGCAAAAATTGCCAACAAAAAAATCACTATATAAAAATGAACTAAAATTCAAAGTGGGAGAAATCTACAACTTAGAAGAAATCAAGCAAAAGTTAGTACACCTAGGATACACAAGATGTGACCTGATAGAAGGAAGAGGTCAATTTAGTGTAAGAGGTGGAATTGTTGATGTAGCAATTAACGAAAAGACAGGAGTAAGAATTGAGTTTTGGGGAGACGAAGTAGATTCTATTCGTGATTTCAACATAACGAGCCAAAGGTCAATTAACACAAAAGAAACAGCTACCATATACCCAGCACATGAATATATATTAGAAACAAAAATAGAAGAAATATGTAACAAAATAGATGATGAAGAAGATGTAGAGCAAATTAGAGCAGGAAATTATATAAGTAAAATAGACAAATATTTTGATGCTTTTTATAAAGAGCAAGCAACAGTACTAGATTATTTAAGCTCTTCATATTGTATATTTTTAGACGAAATAAGTAAAATAGAAACAAGAGCTAAAAACATCAAGGCAGATAACCGTAACTTACAAATAGCATTAAAAGAAAAAGAAAAGTTTACACCTGAGGCTATAACAAATATGCTAGAAATGAGCGAAATAGAGGGAATTTTAGACAAAAAACAACTAGTATATATCGAAAAGCAAGACACAGAAAGTAAAATAAATGGACCAAAATATAAATTCAACTATCGTGAAATAAATTATTTTAAAAGTGAAATTGAAAATTTATTTGAAGATTTAGAAAAAGCAATAAACGAAAACAAAAAAGTTTATATTTTACTAGAAAATAAAGAGAAAGCTAAGAAATTAAAAAAAATATTAGACGAAAAAGAAATAATATGCAAACTAGAAGAAAAGCTTGATAAAACAATAATTGTAACATCAAAAGAAAGTATAGTTACAATAACCTTAGGAAAACTGTCATCAGGATTTGAAAACTATGAAACTAATCAAATTGTAATTCAAGCAGACGAATTAGTAAGTAGCGAAAAAAGAAAGAAAAGACTTGTATCATCAGCATTTAAAGAAGCGGAAAAAGTTGTATATGCAGACCTAAGTGTTGGAGATTATGTAGTTCACAGAAAATATGGAGTTGGGCTATATATTGGAGTAAATACAATAAAAGCAGATAATACTATAAAAGACTACATCAAAATAAAATATAAAGATGATGCAATTCTATATGTTCCAACAAGTGACTTAGACGCAGTTAGAAAATATGTAGGTGGAGACAGCCTTCAACCTAAAATGAACAAACTAGGTTCAAAAGAATGGGAGACAACAAAGGCAAAAGTAAAGAAAAATTTAAGAGAAGTAGCAAAAGAGCTAATTGAACTATATGCAAAAAGAGAAAAAGCACAAGGATACAGTTTTAGCCAAGACACGCCGTGGCAAAATGAATTTGAAGGAAAATTTCCATATCAAGAAACAGATGACCAATTAAGATGTATAGAAGAAGTAAAAAAAGATATGGAAAATGCAAAGCCAATGGACAGACTACTTTGCGGAGATGTTGGATATGGTAAAACAGAAGTTGCAATAAGAGCGGCATTTAAAGCAGCAACAGACGGGAAACAAGTAGCATATCTAGCTCCAACAACAGTTTTAGCAGAACAACAATACAAAGAATTTAAAGAAAGAATGAAAGACTACCCAATAACAGTAGAAATATTAAACAGATTTAAAACAAAAAAATATCAAGATGAAGTAATAAGAAAACTAAAATTGGGTGAAGTAGACATAGTAATTGGAACACACAGAATACTTAGTAAAGATGTAGAATTCAAAGACTTAGGACTATTAATAATAGACGAAGAACATCGCTTTGGTGTGAAAGCAAAAGAAAAAATAAAACAACTAAAAATGAGTGTAGATGTGTTAACAATGACAGCAACACCAATCCCAAGAACCCTACATATGTCAATAGTAGGAGTAAGAGATATGTCAGTAATTTATGAACCACCATACAACAGAAAACCAGTTCAAACTTATGTATTAGAATATGACCAAGAAGTAGTAAAAGAAGCAATAACGAAAGAACTAGAAAGAGATGGCCAAGTATTCTACTTATTTAATAATGTAGAAGGAATAGCAAGAAAGGCAGAGCAAATATCAGAACTAGTGCCAGAGGCAAACGTTGTATACGCACACGGACAAATGCCAGGAAAGCAAATTGAAGAAATAATGCAAGACTTTGTTGACAAAAACACAAATGTACTAGTATGTACAACAATTTTAGAATCCGGAATAGACATTCCAAATGCAAACACAATAATAGTAGAAAATGCAGACAGAATGGGGCTAGCAGCCTTATATCAAATACGTGGAAGAGTTGGTAGAGCAGACAGACAGGCATATGCATATATCACATACAAAAAAGACAAACTTCTATCAGAAGTAGCAGACAAAAGGCTAAAAGCAATAAAAGAATTTACAGAATTCGGTTCAGGATTCAAAATAGCAATGAGAGACCTAGAAATACGTGGCGCTGGAAGTATGCTAGGAGAAATTCAATCAGGTCACTTAGAACAAGTTGGATATGACACATACTGCAACTTGCTAGATGAAGTTGTAAAAGAAATGAAGGGAATAGAAGTAAGACCAGAAGCAGATTTACAAATAGACTTAAATGTAACAAGCTATATCCCAGACGAATATATAAGTGACTCAAACCAAAAAATAGAAATATATCAAAATATCGCATTATGCAAAAACGAAGAAGACATCCAAAATGTCATAGACGAAATAATTGATAGGTTTGGCAACATGCCACTAGAGCTGGAAAATTTAATTGATATAGCAAGGATTAAATATTTAGCAAGACCATTAAAAATAGAGAAGATTGCAAGTAAAAAAATGAATGTTGTGTTTACTTTTGCACCAGTTAGCAGCCCAGAAGAACTTGGAATAGATTTGGTTGGGTTGATTAAACAGTATGGCACTAAAATTAAGTTTTCTAACGGCTTAAAGCCTATGATTACTTTGGAAGTTGGCTCTTCTAATGAAAGACAAATTCTAAATGATGTTACAGAATTTTTGAAAATTTTTGGGGACTGATGTTTTTGGGGACGGAGCCAAAAACATCGATATTTCCTGCCAAAAAGGTCCGTCCCTGTTGGCATTCTGTCCTAATTTTGGGGTGCACTTCAAGATTGTCGAAAAATGTCGAATTTTGCGATGAAAAGTTGAAGAAAATTGAATAAAAATATTGAAAAAGTATATAAAATCTGATATAGTACAAAAGTGCTAGCACAGAATTTATATACTTTTATAAATTCTTTAAAATCAAAAAATTCTTATAAAAATTTATAAAAGCTTAATTTAATAAGCTAAAATATTTAATTAGAATATTTAATTCAAGATTAATTCTTAAAAATTTCAAAAAACAAGAAAACAGAAGAAAAAGAAAGATAGAAAGACAAAATATAAAAACACGTGTTGTTTTACTGAAAAATAAAAG
>CATGLK010000005.1 GCA_949538735.1 uncultured Clostridia bacterium | reverse complement strand
TAGAAAATCAAAATTATGAAATAGAAAATTTACAAAATAAAATAAATAATAAAAAAATAGAATTACATTCTTTAGAATTAGACAAAAAAAATATAGAACCAAAATTAGATGATTTATCAAAAATTGAAGAAGAACTAGTTAACAATAAAGAAAAGATGTCAACCTTACAAAAATTAAATTTAAGTTTTGAACTTGCAAAAGACATTTTAAACACATCTTATGAAAAAATGAAAAACACAGTAACCCCTAAGTTTACACAAGAGCTATCAAAAAATATTTCTAAGATAACAGACGGAAAATACAACAATATTTTGTTTAATGATGAAGAAGGGCTAATAGTAGAATTGGAAAATGGAAATTATGTGCCAGCATCTAAATTAAGTATTGGAACAATAGACCAATTATATTTGTCATTAAGACTATCAATGGTGGAAGAATTATCAAAAGAAAAAATGCCAATAATTTTAGATGAAGCATTTGCATATTATGACACAGAAAGATTAGAAAATATTTTAAAATATATTAACGAAAAATTTATTGGACATCAAATAATAATTTTTACTTGTACAAATAGAGAAAGAGAAATATTAAAAAAATTAAATATTAATTTTAATAATATAGAATTAATATAGAATAGAGGAAAAAATGGAATTTAAAAATATAAAAAAAATAGAAGAAATTTTAAAACAAAAAAATAGAAAAAATATACAAAAAATATTATTAATTTTAATATTAATAAATTTAATAATTTTTTTAATATTTATTTTTACAGATTTATTTTTGATAAATAAAATAATAAAAACAATAATAAATTGTCTAATAGGTATAGTAGATATAATATTAATAGTATTAATGTTAAAAAAAGAAGAAGTCCAAAATACAGATGAAGAAATTGAACTAGAAATTAATGAGGCATATGACCCAATTATACTTCAATTTTTTCAAAAAAATAAAATAATAGCAGACAGTAATTTAATATTAGCAGAATGTGAGAGTTTAATACAAAGAGAATTAATGGAAGTAGAAAAAAGAGAAAATGAAACAATATTTAAAATAAAAAAAGATATGTTTATAAGAATGAATGGAGTAGAAGGTGTTGAAGAAAGTAAGATTGACGAATATTCTAAAAATGGAATTCCAGCATATGAAAATTTATTTGTAACAAAAATATTATTTCCATTTGAAAATGAAGTTAGTTTAAAAGAATTAATAAAAAAAGCAAAAGAAGGATATTATCAACAAAGAGAAGAAATGTGTGAACTTTTATTAGAGAAAATGCTATTGCATAAAATTGAAAATGAACATTTAGTGCAGGACAAAAAACAATTAACATTTTCTATAATATTGATTATAAATATCATAGTTAGTTTTCTAACTTGGATGGGGCTAGGTGCATTCAATATAGTATTGCTACTTGGATCTGTTGCAAATATAGGAATAAGTGCAATGTTATTAAAAAATGAGAAAATGTTTGCATATAATTTCAATCCTGAAATTTTAGAATATATTGATAAAATTCATAAATATGCAAAAAAATTAAATTTAGAAGATGAGGGAATAACAAGAAAAGATATAATGTTAAAAATGTTTTTTGGAGAGATACAGGTAGATGAAACAATCGGAAGATATTTTTAAATACTTAACAAACCATTTCATTAATAGTGAAGTGGTTTATTTTCTGATTATCTTATAAACACTTGTAAAAACTTCTAAAACGTAGTATAATAGTTTGGAAGAAAATAACAAAAAAGGAGCGTTTATATGTTTGAGAAACTAGAAGCAGTAGAAAAAAGATATGAAGAATTAACAAAAATGATAGCAGACCCAGAAGTCATATCAAACAACACAGAATGGCAAAAATTAATGAAAGAGCATGCAAGCATAGAAGAAATTGTAGAAAAATTTAGAGAATATAAAAAAGTAAAACAATCAATGGAAGAAGCAGAAGAACTAATGCAAGATCCAGATATGAAAGAATTAGCAGAAGAAGAATATTACAATTCAAAAGAGCAAATGCCAAAACTAGAAGAAGAATTAAAATTCTTACTAATACCAAAAGACCCAGACGATGATAAAAACATAATGTGTGAAATAAGAGCAGGAGCAGGAGGAGAAGAAGCAGCACTATTTGCAGGAACACTATTTAGAATGTACTCAATGTATGCAGAAAAAAGACGTTGGAAATTAGAAGTACTAAATGAAAACGAAACAGGGTTAGGCGGATACAAAGAAATATCATTTATGATAACAGGAAAAGGAGTATACAGTAGACTAAAATTCGAGAGTGGAGTACACAGAGTACAAAGAGTGCCAGACACAGAAAGCAGTGGAAGAATACACACATCAACAGCAACAGTAGCAGTATTACCAGTAGTAGAAGATGTAGAAATAGAAATAAACCCAGCAGATATAAAAATGGAAGTGTTTAGAGCATCAGGAGCAGGAGGACAACACATCAACAAAACATCATCAGCCGTAAGATTAATACACGAACCAACAGGAATTGTAGTAGAATGTCAAACAGAAAGGTCACAATTCCAAAACAAAGACAACGCAATGAAAATGCTAAGAACAAAGCTATATGAAATAGAAAAAGAAAAACAAGACAGCGCAGTTGCAAATGCTAGAAGAACACAAGTTGGCTCAGGGGATAGAAGCGAAAAGATAAGAACATACAATTACCCTCAAGGAAGAATTACAGACCATAGAATAGGAATGAGCATTTATCAAATGGAAAATTTCTTAAATGGGGATATAGACGAAATGGTTGATAACCTAATTGCAGCAGATAGAGCTGAAAGACTAAAAGGCGAAGAAGAATAATAAAAGGCAGGTTAAAAGTTAAATTATAACTATATAACCTGCCTAAAATATTTATTAGGTTACAAAAAAGAGTAGACATAAGTTGGAAAGTATGGTATACTGTCAAAGTAAATACCCAAGGAGGGCTACAAAATGAAAAAAGAACAAATCTTCAAATTACGGAAGAAATACTTAGGTAATAAAAATTCTGGTTGGGAATTGGATAATGAAACAGGAGCACTAGTGATTTATTCAATAAATGCAATTTACTATGATGGAAAATACTATTCCATGGAAACAGGGGAAGCAATTCAATTTGAACCATATGTCTCTAAAGTAAGAGAGCATTACGGCCATAAAGAATTGCAAGTACCAGGAACAGGGGTAATTGTCTATCGTAAAAATGAGCAAAACCAAACAGAAATATTGTTACAGTTGAGAAAAGACTTTAACCTTTATGGACTACCTGGAGGAGGAATTGAGTTAGGGCAAACGTATGAGGAATGTGCTGTAGAAGA
This sequence comes from uncultured Clostridia bacterium, assembly GCA_949538735.1. Lineage (GTDB taxonomy): Bacteria > Bacillota > Clostridia > TANB77 > CAG-508 > CAG-269. The sequence continues at coordinate 103,268 of CATGLK010000005.1, read as the reverse complement.
GCTATTTCAAGAAACTGCATATTTGGCAAATCCACAAGATATGAAATTGCTAAAAATTTATGCAGGACCAAAACACATAACACAGTACCCTTCGGGAGATATTGTATTTCACAGTGTCGCAGTATATAAAATTGACAGGAGTTTGTGTACAAAAACTGAATGTCAATATGATACTAACGAGACTAAGAAAATAGTTTGGGCTACCATTCAGGAAATAAGGAAACTGCTAGAGGAAAAATTAGTGTTTCCGAACAACATACCGATATTAGAGGATATTGTTGATGAGTATTTTAAATAAAATATTCCTAAAAGACTATTGTTTTATCAATGGTCTTTTTGTGTTATTGAAGAACTCATTCTTTTACAGTTATTATAGTAAATGTAATAAAATAAAAATTTTTACATAAATTAAATAATAAAAGTTAACTTATAGTAAGGAGAATTTAAATGGAAATACTAAAAACAACATTGTTAGGATTATTCTTCGGAACATTTGGAACAACGTTAGGCGGAATAATAGGAGTAACAATAAAAAAGCATTCAAACAAATTCCTAAGTTTCATACTAGCATTTGCATCAGGGCTAATGATGGCAGTAATATGTTTTGACCTATTACCAGAAGCATTTGGAATAAGCAAAATAACAACAGTAGTATTTGGAACAATAGTAGGAATAATAGCAATGATATTTTGTGACTTGTTAGTAGAAAAGAAATTCAACAATAAAATAGAAAGAAATGCAAACGACCTATTAAAAACAGGAATAATAGTATCAATAGGACTAGCGATACATAACTTTCCAGAAGGATTAGCAATAGGTTCAGGATTTGAAGCATCACTAAAATTAGGACTAAGCCTAGCAATAGCAATATGTTTACACGACATACCAGAAGGAATATCAATGGCAGTACCAATGAAAAATGGCGGAATGAAAATAGGAAAAGTAATATTCTATGTAGTTTTATCAGGAATAACAACTGGAATAGGAGCGTTTTTTGGAGCGATAATAGGTGGAATATCACAAGCTGTAATAGCTTTTTGCCTAAGCTTTTCAGCAGGAGCAATGCTGTATATTGTGTCACGGAGAGCTTGTGCCAGAATCTAATAAATTATATAAAGGTAGAATGACAGCGGTAGGAAATATGTTGGGATTTATAATTGGAATATTTGCAACATCAATATAGGAATTTTGTGATTTTTGACATAAAAATACCTGGAATTTTGTGATAAATTTCAAAAAAAGCATTGTAAAAGAGAACAAATGTTGCTATAATAGAACAGACAAATGAAAAAAGAAAGGAACAAATAAATGCAAGATATATTAAAAGGATTAAACGACAAACAACACGAAGCCGTAGTAACAACAGAAGGACCATGCCTAGTAATAGCAGGAGCAGGAAGCGGAAAAACAAAAGTGTTAACACACAAAATAGCATACCTAATAGAAGAAAAAGGCGCAAAACCATGGGACATACTAGCAATAACATTCACAAACAAAGCAGCAAACGAAATGAAGGAAAGAATAGCAAACCTAATAGGAGAAACAGCAAAAGACCTATGGATGGGAACATTTCACTCAATTTGTGTAAAAATATTAAGAAGATTTATAGACAGAATAGGATTTGACACATCATTCATAATATTTGACACATCAGATCAAAAATCACTAGTAAAAAGCTGCTTAAAAGACCTAAGCATAGACGACAAGCTATTTAATGACAGAGCAGTACTATCAGAAATAAGTAACGCGAAAAACGAAATGCTAGAACCAGCCCAATACCAAGCAAGAGCAAACGGAGACTTCAGAAAAGAAAAAATAGCAACAGTATATGAGTTATACCAAAAAAGACTAAAAGAAAACAACGCAATAGATTTTGACGACATTATAAATTACACAATAAAAATATTAATGGAAAACCAAGACATACTAGAATATTACAGCAACAAATTCAAATACGTACTAGTAGACGAATATCAAGACACAAACAAATCTCAATTTACACTAGTAACAATGTTAGCATCAAAACACGGAAACATTACAGTTGTAGGCGATAACGATCAAGGAATATACTCATTCAGAGGTGCAGACATATCAAACATACTAAACTTTGAAAAAGACTTTGCAGGAACAAAAATAATCAAACTAGAACAAAATTACAGATGTACAGGAAACATATTAAAAGCAGCAAATAGTGTAATAAAAAACAATGAAGTAAAATACAAAAAAGAATTGTGGACAAACAATGAACAAGGAAACTTGCCAAGAGTATACCAAGCAAAAAATGAATATGACGAAGGAACATACATAGTAGAACAAATAAATCACTTAAAAAGAGAAGAATACTACAAATATTCAGACTTTGCAGTACTATACAGAATGAACACACAATCAAGAGCGATAGAAGAAATGCTAAGAAGAGAAGGAATTCCATATAAAATTATAGGTGGGCTAAAATTCTATGAAAGAAAAGAAATAAAAGACATCATAGCATATTTAAGATTAATACAAAATGGAAATGACAATTTAAGCTTAAAAAGAATAATAAACGAACCTAAAAGAGGAATAGGAAAAACAAGCTTAGATAAAATAGAGCAACTAGCACAAGCAAACGAAACATCAATGTATGAAGTAATAAAAAATGCAGAGCAATATGGATTAAACAGAGTATACCTAAATTCTAGGGAATTTGTAAATTGTATAGAAGAGCTAAAAGCTAAAAAAGACGAGATGAAAATATCAGAATTGATAAAATCGACATTAAGAAAAAGTGGATATACAAGAGCATTAGAAGCGGAAGACACAATAGAAGCAACAAACAGAATAGAAAACTTAGACGAATTCCTAACAGTAGCAATAGAATTCGAAGAGGAAGAAGCAGAAAATGGACTAAGCCAATTCTTAGAAGGAATAACACTATCTAGTGACATAGACAACCTAGAAGAAACAGAAGACTACGTAACACTGATGACACTACACAGTGCAAAAGGACTAGAATTCCCAGCAGTATTCCTAGTAGGACTAGAAGAAGGCATATTCCCAGGATATAAATCAATATCAGAGCCACGTGAACTAGAAGAAGAAAGAAGACTTTGCTATGTAGGAATAACAAGAGCAAAAGAAAACTTATTCCTAACATGTAGTAAACAAAGAACAATATTTGGCTCAACAAGCTATAATCCAACATCAAGATTTTTAACAGAAATACCAGCAGAACTACTAGAAGGATATGAAGAAGCATTTGGAGAAACAAGCAACAAAGAAGAAATGTTTAGTGATTCAAAATACAGCTGGACATATGGAAGTAAAAACAATAATAGTATTGGAAATGGCAATAGCAGTATAAAAACATACAAAATAAACGAAAAAGAGCCAGCCGTAGCAGCTGCATCAACTAACAAATCTGGAAACCAAGGGTTTATGTTTAGAACAGCAGAAAGCTTTTTAAACACATTATCAACAAAAACAAACTCAGGCAATGTAGACCTATCAAAATACAAAGCAGGAGTAAAGGTAATGCACAAAAAATTTGGAGAAGGAATTATAGGAAAAGTAGAAGCAGAAGGAGAAGACTTAAAGGTAGATATAGATTTCACCAAATCAGGACATAAACGACTTATGGCAAAATTTGCAAACTTGCAAATAATAGAATGATGTTTTTGGAATTATAAAGAAGAAGCAATGATTACATATCATAAAGCTTCTTCTTTTTGTTTTCTCAACTCTTCAAGTTCAATAACAAGAATAATATAAAAAGCAATTAAATAAAATCTTCTTTTCTTATATTGACGTTATACGTCAATTAATATACAATATAAATGTGAATAACAAAATGAGAAAAGCAAATACTAAAAATGGAAGTATTGTATACTTATTGACATAATGTACATACAAATTATAAAATTTGATTAAACAAAAGAGAGGAGATTTTTAAGAAGATGAAACAAAACAAAGAAAAGGGGATAACGCTAATAGCACTAGTAATAACAATTATAGTATTACTAATATTAGCAGGTGTAGCAATAGCAACATTAACAGGAGATAATGGTGTGTTAACAAAGGCAGCAAGTGCCAAAGAAAAGACAGAAAGAGCAGAAGTAATTGAAAATGCAAAGTTGGACATTTTAGCAATTCAGTCAGATAAAGAAGGAAAGCTTACAACAGGAGATTTAAAAGGAGTATTAGATAAATATTTTAAAGATGTACCTGAAGAGATAACAGCAGAAGATATTGCAACTTTGGAATTAAAAACAAAAGACGAAAAACATACAATAAAAGTATCTGAGATTTATAATGGTAAATTAGAAGGTACAAATAGCTCAATGTCAGTAGCAGAATTAAAAGTTGGAGATTACGTAAATTATGGAGACAAATTAACAGTTCAAACTTATAGAACAAAAGAAGACGGAGAGCCAGACACAGGATATGAAACATCACAAACATTTAATACAAATACAACTACATTGTGGAGAGTTATAAATAAAAAAGCAAATGGAGATGTAGAAATAGTAGCAGTTAATAATACTTTATCAAGTGACGGAACTACTGGTTTATATTTAAAATCACAAAATGGATTTTTAAATTCTGAAACAATACTAAATAATTTGTGTTCAAAGTTATATGCAAATCCGACATATGGAACAGCAAGAAGTATAAATGTTGATGATATAAATAACTTAACAGGATTTAATCCTGAGACAAGTGATTGGGACGAAAAGGATTACTATTTAAATAATAGAACCAAAACATACACATCAGGTGGACCATTTTGGGATAAAAATACAAATACTTTTAGAAATGCAACAACAGAAAGTCCTGTAACAGTAGATAATACGTTCTATTATTATACAGTTAATGAAAATATACCACTATATGACACATTAATCGAAGAATCAAAAACTTATACAGGTGATTATAGCGAAGAAAATTATCCAATGTTCTATTGGCTGGCCTCTCGCAGCGTGCTTGCGGGCGATAACAATTCGCTCTTCGATGTGCACCGTGTAGGCGGCGGAGTTGTTCTCGGCTGGAACTTGTTCAATGCTGGTACCGGCGGTAGCGCCAACGGGCTTACGCGTGCGTTTGCAGTCCGCCCAATTGTAACTCTAAGATCTAGTGTCCAAATAGACACAAGTGATACAACAAAAGATGGAAGTGAACAAGGAAAGGCTTGGATATTAAAATAAGAAGTAATCGCCTATGGTGGGCCGTTGGTTCGCCTAGGCGAAAATTTTAAAAAGAAAAGTAAAAATACTTGAAACTTTTATAAAAATGTAGTAATATAGTTTCAAATTAATTAGCATAAAAAATGCTAATTCAAGAGTTTTAAAACCCAAAGTCATAATTCCACTATATAAAAATTTATTTATATTTATGACAATTCAAGAGCTCAAGCTTAGGGCAAATAAAATATTAATTCTAATTAAATCTAAAAAATTCCAAGATAATATAAAATTATAATTTGTGTCAACACGACTTTTTTATAAAAAGTTTATAATTCCAAATACTAGTTAATAAAACAAGATATTTATATCAAAATTAAATCAAAGTAGCAAAATTTATGTCTAATTAATAATTCACAAAAAATTTACCATAAAACACAAATTAACTCTTGAATAAACATATGCTTTGTGGTAAAATAAGAAAGGAAGATACATGAAGGGAAAAGTATACGAAAAAGACAAATATGGGATAACCTATGAAAATGGCAAAATAGTAAGAATTCCAGCAAAGAACGATTATATGTTTAAAAATCTATTTGGAGTAAATGGAAAAGAAGAAAATTTAAAAGGACTATTGCAAGCAATTTTAAAAATAAAAATAGATAGCTTAGAAATAGAAAATTCGGAATTACCAAGAGATAATAAAGAGGCAAAATTGGGAGTGGTAGATGTTAAAGCGAAACTATCAGACGGAACAATAGCAACAATTGAGATGCAAGTGAAGAATGAAAAAAACATAGGAGAAAGAATAACATTTTATATATGTAAAATATATTTTAATGATATAAAAAAGAAACAAGATTACAAGCAAATTAATAAAGTTATAGCAATAGCAATAATAGATTTTAGTTACTTTAACAGGAAAGAATATCACCAAATAGCACATCTAAAATTTGAAGAGTGCAAAGATGAAAATGAAATAGTAAGTTCAATATTAAAAGGAAAAGAAGACGAATATATAACAGATAAAATAGAAGTACATATAATTGATTTAAAAAAGTTTAAAAAAATGAAAAATCCCAAAGGAGAATTAGCAGATTGGCTAAATCTAATTTTGGGGAATGAGGGGGCGATTGAAATGGCGATTCAAAGAAATGCAGATATAGCTAGAGTAAACGAAGAAAATAAGGAATTGAGTGAAGCAGAAGATTGGGCACAATTTTTAAGAGATGTCGCTAAATATGATGAAAATACCAGAAAGAGATATGAAATGGAAGATGTTGCTAAAAAGATGTTGAAAGAAAATGTAGATATAGAAACAATAAGAAGAGTTACTGAATTATCAAAAGAAGAGATAGAAAAACTAATTAAAAATAGATAAAAAATTTTATAAATAAGAAGGAGCAATGATTTAAATATCATAAAGCTTCTTCTATTTGTTAGCATCTAAATTTTTAAGTTCGAATTTTTACAAGGTTTAGTAAAGAAATTGAATAAAAAATCAAAAAAAGCAAACAATAAAAAAGAATGAAAAAAGAAAGGAATGATAAAAAATGGCAGACTTAAACCAAATGGAATTACAACACCTAAGACACCTAATAGGAGCACACGAAACAGCATATCAAAAATTAAATACTTACTCATCACAAGCAGTAGACCCACAAATAAAGCAAGTATTTGCGAAATCAGCGCAAGACGCATTAAATACAAAACAAAAATTAATGAGCTTTCTAAATAATTAAAAGGAGGAAATAAAAATGGACGAAAAAATAATGGTAAATGACATTTTAGCTGGAGTAAAATCAGACTTATTAGCATATCAAACAGCAATATCAGAAGCAGAAAATATGCAATTAAGACAAACATTTCAACAAATAAGAAACAATGACGAAAGTTTTCAATATGAATTATTCAAAATAGCACAAGCAAAAGGTTATTATGTGCCAGCACAAAAAGCAACTGTAACAGAAGTAAACACAGTAAAAACAGAAATGTCAAACTAACGGACGTTTTGGGACAGGGCAAAAAAGTTTCGGTTTTGGACATTTTGGGACTGTCCCAAAACGTCTGCGAGTAAAACTTTTTTGCCCTGTCCCAAAAAGTTTTAAAAACGAAAAACGGAGATAAAAGGAGAAAAAACGAGTAAATAATAAAAAAACGCACAAAAACTATAAAATATAAACAAGTGATATTGTTGCAAAAAATGAAATATTACAATATTATTACAAAAGAAATACAAAACAAAAATACAAAGGAGATAAAGTAAGTATGTTAAAAAAGATATTAATACATACAAGACGAGGAATAAAATTCACAGTATTATTTGTAATTGCAGCATTTTTAATTGTAGGAACAATAGCATTTTTATATAAGCCAACATATAGTGTATGGCTAGGGGAAGAGCAAATAGGATATACAGAAAATAAATCCACTTTGCAACACACAATAAACAATTATGTTGAAAACGGAAATGGAGAAGAGAATATTGCATTTGTGCAAGTAAACGAACTTCCAGAATATAAATTGTGTCTATTGAAAAAAGACATCGTAACAAATGATGACGAAATACTAGGGAAAGTTAAAGAAGAAGGAATTGCGTATTATAGATATTATGCAATAGCTGAAAAAGGAGAAGAGAAACTATATGTTTCTAACTTCGAAGAAGCAGAAAAAGTAGTAAATCAGCTAAAAGAAAAAGAAAGTAACAATATTAATGACATATCAATTTTAGAAAAATACGAAACAGAAATGGCATCAATAGTAACAGGCGAAGAAGCAGTATCAAAGCTATATGTAGAAAAGCCAAAAGTCGTTACAGTAGCCAAAAAAGCAAATACATATAAAGCCACTGGAAAAGTAAATACAGCAAGTACAATATCTGGTGGAAGTGCTAATATAGGAATAAATTTAATTAGACCAATATCAGGAATAATAACATCAAGATTTGGTGCAGTAAGTAAAATAAGACGTTCTGCACACACTGGATTAGACATATCAGCAGCACAAGGAACACCAATAAAAGCTGCAGCTAGTGGAACAGTAACATTTTCAGGAAGAAATTCAAGTGGATATGGAAATATGGTAGTAATATCACACGGAAATGGGGTTCAAACATATTATGCACACTGTTATAGTTTAAATGTAACAGCAGGGCAACAAGTATCACAAGGACAAACAATAGCAGCAGTTGGGTCTACGGGAAACTCAACAGGGCCACACTTACATTTGGAAGTAAGAGTAAATGGGGTTGCATACAATCCACAAAATTACGTATATTAAAATAAAAACCTAAACTAATTGCAGTTTAGGTTTTTTACACATATACAAAAGTTTAATAAAGAGATGTGTCCCAAAGTGGACAAAATGTCCATCCGGGACGTTTCCTGATAGACATTTTGTCCAAAAAGAAACGTCCCCAATGGTCCCTAATGTTCCCTAATGCACAAAATAATTTATCCCAGTCAAAATGGCATTATTTTTCATAACAACTTTGCCATGTTCCAATAGCTTGCTCTCAAATCCCAAAGTCAAAGGCAAAGGTTTGGCAAATTCAGAAACCAAGCAAATGAAAGCCCTTGAAATATCACAGCAAGCATCAACATTCTTAACAAGTAAAAAATATGTATCATCATATAGGTACAAAGAAATATCTTTAAATAATTTCTTTATATCAGCTTTGGATGTGGCAACTTGATTTATTCGTTCACATAACAAGCAAAAATCTTCAAAATTGTCAAATTTAAAAACAGAATTTGGGTTTGCACAGCCATTAAATTTTTTCTTTGTAGTTATTTTCTTTTTTTGCACTTTTGGTGAATATTTAGTAATAGTAAAAACCAAAATATTCTCAGAAGAAGAGAAAGATTCAACCAACAACTTGCAACCATCAGTATTAAACCCAACTTCACACTCTGCCTTTTTTAAGATATCAGCTAGCAAAAAGTTGCTTTCCAAAGCTGTATCGATAAAAGTCATAGGAGATAGATTTTCTATATCAAAATCGGAGGGGTTAATAAGTACTCGAATTTTATTTTCTGTTAGTTTTTCTATTTTCATAAATATAGGGCCTCCTTAAAACACTTATTAATTATATTATACTACTAATATCATTATATTTAAATCCACAAAATTTGGTAACAAAAAAATTGCTCTTTGGGACGAAAGTTATTGCCACTGGGGACGGACCTTTTTGGCAATTTTTTGCCAAAAAGGTCCGTCCCCAGTGGCAATAACTTCCATTCTAAGTAATAGGAAAAAATATGTAAAAAATAACCAAATGGACTTGAAAATTTTGCTAATACAATATATAATAGGAACGTGGTAAAAATAAATAGCCGTAAGGAAAAATTGAACTTTTAGGAGGAGAAATAGAGATGGCAACAAAAGAAAAAAACATATGGATTTTATTAATATTCATTTTATCAGGACTAGTAGTAGGCGGATTACTTGGAGAATTAGCAGCAAGAGTACCATGGCTATGGTGGCTATCATACAGTCAAGAATTTGGCTTAAACAGTCCAGTAACATTAAACTTGAGTATAATGCAAATAACTTTTGCACTTATGTTCAAAATAAGTGTATCAAGCATAATAGGAATGGTATTAGCAATATTCATATACAAAAAAATATAAAACAAAGTGATATTTGCAAAATAAAGTAGCAATATTCATATAAAATAGGGGCAAACATTAAAATAAAGAACAGGAGAAAATGCCTATGAAAATGAAAGAATTACCAGAACTAGAAAGACCATATGAAAAATTAGAATTATATGGAGAAAAAACATTATCAAATGCAGAATTATTAGCAATAATAATAAAAACAGGAACAAAGGAAGAGACATCAGTACAACTAGCACAAAGATTATTAAAACTAAACAATACAACAGATGAAGACCTAAGCTATTTGCAAACTCTATCAATAGAAGAACTAATGCAAATAAAAGGAATTGGGAAAGTAAAAGCAATACAACTAAAAGCAGTAGGAGAGATTGCAAAAAGAACATTTCAAAAAACGAATTATAAAAGAACAAAAATAAAAAATCCAGATAACATAGCAGAGATGTTAATGAGCGAAATGAAACTCAAAAAAACAGAAGTAATAAAAGAAGTAATATTAAATTCAAAGAATGAAATACTAAGAATACTTGAAATAGCAGCAGGGGGAGCAAATTTTGCCAATATATCACCAAAAGAGATATTATCAGAACCAATAAAAATGAAAGCACCAAAGATAATACTAGTGCATAACCACCCAACTGGAGACCCAACACCAAGTAATGCAGACATAGAGTTTACAAAGAAAGTGTACAAAATAGGCGAATGGGTAGGAATAGACCTAGTAGACCACATAGTAATAGGAGATATGAATTACACAAGCATATTTACTAAACTTATAAGTGAAGGACAATTAAAATTTGATAAAGATTGGAAGGAAGGAAAATTAAGATGTTTAAATTTTTTACATTAGGATCAAAAGACATAGGAATTGACTTAGGTACTGCAAACATATTAGTAACACTAAAAGGAAAAGGAATAATACTAAAAGAGCCATCTGTTGTGGCAATAGATAGAAAAACAGGAAATATAATGGCAACAGGAAATGAGGCAAAAGAGATGTTGCGGAAGAACACCAGAACAAATAAAAGCAGTAAGACCATTAAAAGACGGAGTAATAGCAGACTTTACAGCAACACAGTTAATGCTAAAAAACATAATACAAAAAGTAGCAAAAAAATATAACATAGGAAGACCAAGAATAGTAGTAGGAGTACCATCAGGAATAACAGAAGTGGAAGAAAGAGCAGTAGAAGAATCTGTTTTACAAGCAGGAGCAAAAGAAGTGTATCTAATTGAAGAACCAATGGCCGCAGCAATAGGAGCATCACTAGATGTAGCAGAACCAAGTGGAAACATAATAGTAGACATAGGCGGAGGAACAACCGAAGTAGCAGTAATTTCATTAGGTGGAATAGTAGTAAGTCACTCATTAAGAATTGCAGGAGACGAGCTAGATGAAGACATTGTCAACTATATAAAAAGAGAAATGAACCTAGCAATAGGGGAAACAACAGCAGAGCAAATAAAAATGGAAATAGGCTGTGCAATGCCATTAATGTCAGAAGCAGCGGTACAAGTAAGAGGAAGAGATTTAAACGACGGTCTACCAAGAACAGTAACAATAACTTCTGCACAAATAGAAGAAGCAATAAAAGAATCAATAAGTAAAATAGTAGAAATAGTAAAAGTAACACTAGAAAAAACACCACCAGAATTAGCATCAGACATAATGGAAAAAGGAATAGTACTAGCAGGTGGAGGAGCATTAATAAAAAACTTGGACAAGCTACTTAGTATAGAAACAGGAATGCCAGTATATATTGCAGAAGAGCCATTAGACTGCGTAGTAAGGGGAACAGGAAAGACATTAGAAGATTTAGAAAGACTAAAAGTAGTGTTACAAAATGCAAGAACAAGAAGATAAGTATGTGGAAGTCAAAATATAAGCACATAAATTTTTGATTTGCACATAAAACCTTAAAATAAATATACAGAATGCAAAAAACAAAATAAAGAAAAGAAGGAGTAGAAAATGTACAAAAACAAAAAAGGCGGAATAATAGGAATTGTAATAACAATAATACTATTAATATTAATTGTAATATTTTCAAATGGAGAAAAAAATAGCAACTTTTTTGAAAATGCTGCATCAAACCTAGTAATGCCAATACAAAACGGACTAACATACTTGAAAAACAAACTAGGTGGAAACAACACATTTTTTACAGACATAAACAACCTAAAAAGCGAAAACGAAAAACTAAAACAAAAGAACAGTGAACTAGAACAATCACTAAGAGAACTAGAAAATATTAAAAACCAAAATGAAACACTAACAGAATACCTAAACTTAAGTGAGAAATATGGAGAATACAAAACAATCCCTGGATATGTAATAAACAAAGAAATAAGCAATTACTCAAAAACAATAGTAATAAACATAGGAAAAAAAGACGGAATAAAAGAAAATATGACAGTAATAGCAGACAAAGGACTAGTAGGGCACGTAATATCAGTAACAGAAACAACAGCAAAAGTACAAACAATAATAGACACAGCAAGTTCAGTAAGCTGCTCAATGAGTACAACAAAAGACAGCATAGTGTGTAAAGGAACACTAGACGAAAAATCAGCATTAAAAGCAATGTATATACCAACAGAAAGCAACATTATTCAAGGAGACAGTATAGAAACATCAGGACTAGGTGGAATTTATCCAAAAGGAATTCACATAGGAACTGTAAAAAAAGTAACAAATACACAAAACATAACAGACAGATACGCAATAGTAGAAGCAGCAGTGGACTTTGACAAATTAGACACAGTATTAGTAATAAAAAATCAATAAACATTAGATAGGAGTGAACGAATTGAAAAAGTTAATAATAAACATAGTATTAATCATAACAACACTAATTATATACTACCTACAATCAAACTTTTTTAGTTGGTTCAACATTTCAGGAGTAATGCCAAACCTATATATAATCTTAATATTATTTGTAGGACTATTTGCAAGCCAAACAATGGGAACAGCATATGGAATAGGAATAGGAATAACATTAGACCTATTACTAGGAAAACAAGCTGGAATATATGCTGTATCTTTAGGGCTAATTGGATTTTTAGCAGGAGTTTTTGATAAAAACTTTTCAAAAGATAGCAGAATGACAATAATGGTTATGTCGCTAGGGGCAACATCGATATACGAAATACTAAACTGGATATTAAAATATATATTTATAGGAAGCCAAGTGGAAATAGTAAATTTTGCAATAATTTTAGCAATAGAAATGGTATTTAATGTAATACTAACAATAATATTATATCCATTAATTCAAAAAGCAGGATACTATATTGAAAACGAATACAAAGGAAACAAAATATTAACAAGATATTTCTAAAAGCAAAGGAGGGAAAGAGTTTGACAAATAAAATGAAAAGCACAAAAAAAGCCAATGTTAATTTAAGATTTAACATATTAACAGTATTAATATATATTGTGGGAATTATATTGATTGTCAAACTATTTTCACTTCAAATAGTACACGGAGCAGAATATAGAGAACAATCAAATACAAGATTAACAAGAGAAAGTACACTAGAAGCATCAAGGGGAGCAATTTTAGACAAAACAGGAGCGCCACTAGTAACGTCATCAATGAGATTTTCACTTGAAATGTACAAAACAAAAGTAGACAAGGACACATTAAATAGAGACATTCTAAATATGGTAAAAGTTTTAGAAAAATACGAAATATCATATGTAGACTCATTTCCAATCAGCATAAATCCATATGAATTCAAAATATCAGAACAAGCACTAACAAACTGGAAAAAAGCAAACAACTTAGAGGCAAGTGCAACAGCGGAAGAGGCATTTAACAAATTTGTAACTAAATACAAAATTCAAAACACAAACAATGTGGAAGAACTAAGAAAAATAATAGCAATAAGATATGAAATATCACAAAAAGGATATAGTAGCACAAAAGCAATAACAATTGCAAAAAACATACCAAGAGAGGCAGTAGCAGAATTCAGCGAAAATTCAAGCAAATTCTCAGGACTAAACATAGTAGTACAACCAGTAAGAAGTTACACATCAGAAAATTTAGCATCACACATTTTAGGATATGCCTCACAAATAAGCCAAGAAGAATATAGCACAAGAAAAAACACATATGACCAAAATGACTTAATTGGAAAAACAGGAATAGAATATGTATTTGAAGAATACCTTAAAGGAAAAAAAGGTACAAAACAAATAGATATGAGTGTAGACGGAAGTACAACAGCAGAATACATATCAAAAGAGGCAATAGCAGGTTCAGACGTAGTATTAACAATAGATGCAAACTTGCAAAAAGTAACAGAAAATGCATTAAAAAACAATATACAAAAAATAGCAACAGGTGGATTTGGAACAGTACATGACACAAAAGCAGGAGCATGTGTTGTAATGAACGTAAAAAATGGAGAGATACTTGCAATGGCAAGTTATCCAGATTACAATCCAGCAGACTTCGTAGGTGGAATAAGCTCAGAAAATTGGGCAAAATATAGAGATGATGAAGCAAAACCACTAGTAGATAAAGCAATACAAAACTCATACTCACCAGGTTCAACATTTAAAATGATAACAGCAATAGCAGGGCTAGAGTCAGGAGTAATAAACTTAAACACAAGAATAAACGACACAGGTGTATATACCAAATATGCAAAAGTTGGAATATCAATGAACTGTTGGGTATGGACAGACTACCATAGGGGACATGGAAATATAAACGTATCTCAAGCAATAGAGCAATCTTGTAACTATTTCTTCTACGAAACAGCAGACAGAATGGGAATAGACAAACTAGTGCAAGTAGCAAAATACTTTGGATTAGGAGGAAAAACGGGAATAGAACTACAAGGAGAAACATCAGGAGTACTAGCAAGCAGAGAAGCAAAAGCAAAAATACATACAGACTCACCAAACTGGAACCCAGGAGACAGTTTAAATGCAGCAATAGGACAAGGAGACAATGAATTTAGTCCACTACAAATGGCAAGATACATAAGTATGTTAGCAAATGGCGGACACAGAGTATCTCCAACCATAGTAAAAACAATAAGAAATGCAGATGGAACAGAAGTATCAAGAGAAGAAATAGACAAATTTGTAAATGCAAAACTAGGAATACAAGAAGAACAATATGAAGACATAAACATAAACCAAAACTATCTAAATGCAGTATTACAAGGTATGAAATCTGTTACATCAGATAGGTCAGGAACAGCATATTCAATATTTAGGAACTTCAACATAAGTGTAGGTGGAAAAACAGGTTCAGCAGAAGCACCAGGAAATAAGGTAAATGCATGGTTCGTAGGATTTGCACCATTTGAAAACCCAGAAATAGCAATAGTAGTTATGGTAGAAAACGGTGCACACGGAAACTATACAGCAGAAGTTGTAAGGGAAATAATGTCAGAATACTTTGGAATGAACACACAAAATGTAGAAGAAAATATGAGTGCGATACCATATGTTCAAATAATGAATTAATTTGAAAGGATGTTAAAATGAGAAATAGTGTTAGTATTAATTTAAGAAAAGATGAAATAATTATAAAATTAAGCGAAGATGCAGAACAAAGGGAAATAGTAGGAAGATTAAGAAAGAAACTACCAGAATTAAAAAAACTATATCAAGACGAAAAAACACCAATAAAAGTAGTTGGAAAAGTATTAAAAAACAAGGAAATAGATGAAATACAAAACCTAATAAAATCAACAATAGATGTAGAAATAAACTTTGAATCTCCTAAAGGCCTAGGGTTACACAATATTAGAAGAACATTTGAAAGAAAAATAGCAGTATCAGAAACAAAATTCCATAGAGGTTCACTTCGTTCAGGACAAAAGCTAGAAACAGAAGGAAGCCTAGTAATATTAGGAGATGTAAACTCAGGAGCAGAAGTAGTAGCATCAGACAACATAGTAGTGTTAGGTGCGCTAAGAGGCTTGGCACATGCTGGGGCAAAAGGAAACAAACAAGCAATAGTATCAGCTCGGACTATTTGATGCTGTGCAAATAAGAATTGCGAACATAGTAAAAGAAATCAACAGAGATGAAGAACCACAGCACAAACAAGCATACATAAGTGTTATAGAAGATAACATCGTAATAGAATAATTTTAACCCAAAAGTAACAAAATTAAGCTAATAAACAAAAAATCATCTTTAACACCTTCATTATAAAGAAAGAAAAGCAAACCAATAATAAGAATATCATCAAAATACAATTTAATGCCTAAAATTTCTAAAATAGGCTCTTCCAAATTGGAAGAAAATAAATTAGAAAAATTCAAATTGGCAAAAGAATTGCGTTTAGGTGATATTCTTTTTTTGGAATTAGCAGTTCTAGTATTAGTGTCAGCTCCTATGATTAGTTCATCTTCGGTTTCAGACTGTTCATTTTCAATTTCAGATTTTACAACCGCAGGTGCTGTATCTTCTTTGTGCCCTTGAAAATTATAATTTTGTGGTCTACGATTATAATAATTATTATAGCGATAGTAATAATTAGGATAAACCATTACCATTATTCTCCTTGCCATCATTTTTAAACAACTCAGCAACTTTTGCAACATTCATCAAATTAGCATATTGATCAAGCTTTTCCTTTTTTTCATCTCTCAAATAAGGTTTTAAAGAACGAAGCAAATTTGTTCTAGGGTCATCTTTAGCATTCATCTTATCCATAACAGACTTCATTTTCATAATAGTATTCATATCAATACTACTAAAATCAAAACCGCTAGAAGCATTGTTTCCGTTAGCATTTCCATTACTGCTACTGGAACTATTACTGTGATTAGAATTGTTATTGTTGTTCATCATAGAAGAAAAATTTTGTATCATTTCAGGCGGAATTTTAGAAATAACATCAGAAAGTTCACCATTATCCATCATACCTTTTAACTTGTTCACCATATTCTCATCAATATTAAAATTATCCAAAAAAATCACCTCTAACTAAATATATTCAAAACTAATAAAAAAAGACACAAAAAAATACTGGGAAAATTGACATAAAAAGTTAAGAAAATCCATAAAAAGCCTTGAAAAATATGGAAAAATGGAGTATAATAATTAATAGAGACATTTTTATAAAATACAATTTTGTAAAGAAATAAAAAAATGGACATACAATAATAAAAAATATAAATGGGAGGAATATTTTTATGAAAAGAACAATGAAAAAATTAATGATATTAATAATGGCCACTATACTATTATCAAGTGACTTTTTATTCTTAGGGGCTAACATCTCTCAAGCAGTTGAAGCCGTAGAAGACAGCAAAGAAGAAAAATTAGAAGAAACAAATATGAGAACATTTGAACAAAAAAGTGAAGATGTTTCTTTTAATGTGCAAATGACAAAAGAAATATACAAAGGGTATTTATACCAAGGTGAACAAGCAGAAACACCATATGAAGAGAACTACCAAATTGAAATAACAAATCTTGAAAACCTTGAAAAACTAAATATCGCAAATGCAGAAGAAAGCTTTATAAATGGAGAAGAAACATACCCAGTAAATGACAGCACATATTATAAACAAACAACAATAAGAAAAGATAATATGTTAGAAGTATTAGGTAAAGATGGAAGTATAACAATAAAATATGGAGAAAAAGAAATAAAAATAGACCAAAATACAGAAACAAATGGAGCAGAAGAATTCGTAATAAACTATGAAGATGACCTTCCAAACAAAATAGAAATAGAAACAACGAAACCAGTAAAAGCAGGAACATTAGAAATAAAAAATCAAAAAGCAATAAAAGCAGAAACAGGATACACAAAAGAGCAATTAAAACCAATACAAAAACTAACAAAAACAATAAGCCTAAATGAACTAGAATGTAATACAGAAATGGATTTACTAGACACAAAACCAGAAGCAAAACTAGAATTAAACAAAACAAGTTTATCAACAATGATAGAAAATAACTTAGAAATGAGCTTAACACTAAAAACAAATGGAAACCAATGTGACCTATATAAAAATCCAAAAATTACACTAGAATTACCAGAAGAAGTAGAAGAACTAAAAATAAATGCAATAAACCTACTTTATGATGAAGAATTAAAAATTGCAAACTATGAAGTAAATGGAAGAACAATAACAATAGACATAGAAGGAGAACAAACATCATATAGAGAAGAAGGAATAGAAGGAGCATTATTAGTAATAAACGCAAATATGAAATTAAACAAAAAAGCTCCAAATGCAAATAGAGCAATAACAACAACAATAGTAAACAATGAAAATACATATCAAAACGAAAAAGAAATAAAAGTAATATCACCAAAAGAAATAATAACAATAAACAGCATCAATGAACTAAACATAGAAACAATTGGTGAAGAAACAAAAATAGACACAAGCCTAGAAGTAGGAGCTGAAAACAAACTAGTTAGAGTTACATCAGAAGTTATAAACAACACAGAAGAAACAATTAACAACACAGCAATACTAGGAAGATTCCCAACAAATGGAGAACTAAACCTAAACAACGAAAACCTAAAAAACAACTTAAATGCAATAATTAGAAGCAACATAGTAGTAGAAGGAAACAAAGCAGAGATATATTACTCTAAAAATGCAAATGCAACAAGCGAGTTAAGCAAAGCAGAAAATGGTTGGACAAAAGAAGTTGAAAACATACAAGAAGTAAGAAGTTACTTAATTGTTGTAAAAGAACAAGAAGTTGGAGAAAAAATAAAATTTGAATATGATGTAGAAATACCAGCACAACTAATATATGACCAAGAAGCATATATTGGTTACAAAGTAGAATACACCAAACAACAAATAAAAGATACAAGTAAAATAAACTCTACATACATCAGATTAAATACAGGTATAGGACCAGAAATAGACACAAACCTATCAGCCACAATTGGTGGAGAAACTGTGGAAAATGGTGCAACAATAAGAGCAGGAGAAGTATTAAAGCTAAAAGTTAGAGTAACTAACACAGGTTCAGTAGATGTAGAAAATGTAGAATTATCAAGCAAAATTCCAGAAGGTGCAACACTTGTAGAACCAGTAGAAAACTTTGAATATGCAGGAGCAGTTTACTACAAAGAACTAACAGGAACAAACTATAATTCAAAAATAGAATTACTAAAAGTTGGAGAAACAATAGTAAAAGAATATGAAATAAGAATAAACAAAGATATAAAAGACACAGAACTATCAAGCAAAACAACAGTAAAATGTGGGGAATTAGAAAAACAAACAAATGAAATAACATTAAAAACACAAAGCTCAGACCTAAGAGTAACAGTTAAAAAGATTACAAAAAGCAATAACCCAATATACACAAAAGGTGGATTTATACGTTACTTTACAATAGTAGAAAACACAAGTGACAAAGCAAAAAACAATGTTGTAGTAAATACAAACTTACCAGAATTTGCTCAAGTAGCAGGAATGTACCAATACAAAGGAACAGCAGAAAAACAAGAATTACAAGAAGAAACATTAGAATATAAAGACCAATTAAACATAGGTAAACTAGAACCAGGAGAAGTAAAAGTATTAGAATATTCTTGTAACATAAATGACCAGAACAACACAGCAAATACAATAAAATTCTCAGCAAATGCAACAGAAGGAAGAAATACATATCGTTCAAACGAAATAGAAGATAGATTAACACCAGTAAACATCTCAATGTCAATAACATCAAACAAAAACTCATCATACTTAAAATCAGGAGATGAAGTTAAATTTACAATAAACGTAAAATCTAACATGAGTAAAGATGATGTTATAGTAAATGCAACAACAAAAGCAACAATACCAAGCGAATTTACAGTAAAGAAAATTAGCTATAATGGAGAAGAACTATCAATAAACGGAAATAGATTTTCAATAACACGTACAATGGAAGGAACAGCCGAAGGAATAATTGAAGTAGAAGCAGTTGTAGATTATTCAGAAACAAGAAATGAAACACAAGAAGTAACAGTTGAAAGTGTTGTAGAAGTTGCAGGACAAGAAGTAGCAGCTGCAAAACAAACATATATGATAGAAAAAGACGTAGAACAAACAAACGGAGAAGAAGACAATAAACCAAATGTAATAAAACCAGAAGAAGGAAATATAGCAAATGGAGACAGAACAATTTCTGGAGTAGCATGGCTAGACGAAAACCAAAACGGTAAAAAAGAGAAAAATGAAAAAACATTAAATAACATAACAGTACAACTATTAAATGCAAGAACAAATAGACTAGTACAAGACAAAGACGGAAAAGTGCTTGAAGCAAAAACAGACAACGAAGGTAGATATTTATTAAATAACTTAACAGCAGGAGAATATATAGTAATATTCAAATATGACAATAAAGAATATACTTTAGCAACATACAAGGTAGCAGGAGCAAGTGAAGAAGAAAACTCAAATGCAATACTAAAAGACCTAAAAATAGGAGAAGAACAACAAAAACTAGCGTCAACAGACATAATAAAAATAACAAACAGAAGTATAGAGAACATCAACTTAGGACTAGTAACATCACAAATGTTTGATATGAAATTAGACAAATATGTAAGCAAAGTAATTGTTCAAAACTCAAAAGGAACGAAAGTAAACGAATATAATAACGAAACACTAGCAAAAGCAGAAATAGACAAAAAACAACTAGCAGAGACAACAGTATTAGTAGAATATAAAATAAAAGTAACAAACCAAGGTGAAGTAAGTGGATATGCAAGAAAAGTAGCAGATTACTTACCAACAGGAATGACATTCAACTCTGAGCTAAACGGAACATGGTATCAAACAGAAAACACATTATACACAACAAGTTTAGCAAATGAAAGAATAGCACCAGGTGAAACAAAAGAAGTAACACTTACATTAACAAAGAGAATGACAGCAACAAATACAGGAACAGTAGTAAACACAGCAGAAATAGCAGAAGCGTACAACGAACAAGGACTAGCAGACATTAACTCTACACCAGCAAACAAAGTTGAAACAGAAAACGACTTTGGAAGAGCAGATGTAATCTTAAGTGTTGGAACAGGTGGAGTAACATATGTAATAATTGCAATAATTGTATTAGCAGTATTTGCAGTAGTAGCAGTTCTAATTAAAAAAGAAAAAATAAATATCAAGAAATTCAAAATATAGGCGAAAGGAGGAAAAGAGGATGAAGAAAATTAGAAGTATATTAGCAATTTGTATAATAGCAATAATTGCAATAATAGGTATGAACACAACTTCACTAGCAGGTAATTGGTCACAAGGCGTAGACTGGGATTCATATTACAGAAGCGGTTCGCCAATAGTAATAGATTATTACAAACACTACACAGACAACTATATATACTGTCTACAAATGGATACAGACTACACAGGTGGTCAAGTCTACAAAATAATGACTAAAATAAGCATAGAAGGCGACAAAGCAACAGAATATAATAAAAATATGCAACCAATAAGAACAGTAACAAGTGATGATAACATATTAATGGCATATGCAATAAACAATGCAACAAACATATCAAACACATATAGCTTAGATTCAATAGTAGCAAAAAATATGCAAAAAACACAAAAAACAATGTGGAGAAAAGCACAAGATTGGTTAGGAAAATTCAACCCAGCATACAGAAACTGGTCAAGTAACTGTTACATTCATAATGGTGGTGGATATGGACTAACAGCATATGATAGCCAAATATTCACAATGGAAGAAGCAAAAGCAAACTACAAAAAATCAGACTTAAAAGACTTAACAAACAAAAATAATATAAGAGTTACAGCAGAAACAAGAAACAATGCAAAATATGTAGTAACAGGACCATATAAATGGGATTTTGAAAAACTAGATAAACTGACAGTATCTAACGGAACAAGAGAAATAAAAGAAGCGGTATATAGCGTATATGAAGGAACAACACGTAAAGAAGTAAGTGCAAGTCAAATAAAATCACAACAAGATTTCTATGTATCAGTACCATTAGAAGATTTTGAAACAGGAACATTAAACCTAAAAGGAGAACAAAGTGTAAACGTATATGGTGCAGACTTATGGATTTGGAAAAACATATACTCAAATGCATTCCAAACACTTATGAGTGCAAAACCATCACAAAGAAAAGAGCCAGTAGAACTAAATGTTACATACAATTTAAAAGGAAATTTAGTTGTAATAAAATATGACAAAGATACACAAGTAAGATTAGACGGAGTTGGATTTATAATCCAAAACACAGTTACAGGTAAATATATAAAACAAGAAGCTAACGGAAAAATATCATATGTAGAAAACAAAGAAAATGCAACAGAATTTGCAACAAATGCAAATGGAGAAATAACACTAGACAACCTACTAATAGGAGAATACAAAGCATATGAAACAAAAAATCCACACTATGGATATGAAATATATACAGAAGGATTTACAACAACAAAACAAAAACCAGTATTACCAAATGTTACATCAAATATAAATGCACCAAATGAAAGAAAATTCATAAAACTTTCTGGATTTGTATGGGAAGATATGATAGATGGTAAAAAAGCAATAAGAAACCACAAATACAACACACCAGGAGAAGAAACAGCAGACGGAAATGACAGACTAGTAGCAAATGTAACAGTAAACTTAAAAGATGTAAACGGAAATATAATAAGCACAAAAACAACAGATGAAAATGGAAAATACGAATTTGCAGATGTATTAATAGACAACTTAGACAAATATTACATAGAATTTATCTACAACGGAATGAGTTATCAAAATGTAGACATAGGAGACCTAAAAGCGCCAAACACAAGTAAAGCGTCAGAAGGAGATATGAGAGCTAAATTTAATAACAAATTCCAAGTAATAACAAATAATAAGGCAAATGGAACAGCTGGAGAATTAGACATAAAATATGACAGAGTACCAAGCCAAGAAAATGGAACAGTTCTTAATAGTGTATTAAACTTTGAAGGAAACCCAACATATGGATATCCAGAAGCAACAGCACCAATAAATAACACAGCTGAAAAATATCTAATAGATGCAAACACAAAAAATGTATATAATGGATATTTAAACAAAATTCAAACATCAGAAGAAATAAGAAAAAATGCAACAGAAGAACTAACAAACATCAACTTAGGACTATATAGAAGAGAACAACCAGACTTATCAATTAAAAAAGATATCAAAAACGTAAAACTTAGTATAAACGGATATAACCATATTTACGAATATGAGCAAAGATTTTTAAACCAAGGTGAATATGGAGACGGCTTTAATGTAGGTGTAAAATTTGGAAATAGATATGGACAAATGAAATACACAAGAGCAATATACAAAGCAGACTATGAATACAGAAACGAACTAGACCAAAGCAGAGAATTAAAAGTATATATAACATACAGAATAGGAATAAAAAATAACTCAAGCAACCTACTTGCAAAAGTAAATGAAATTGCAGAATACTAT
The DNA here is from genome assembly GCA_949538735.1 of uncultured Clostridia bacterium. GTDB lineage: Bacteria > Bacillota > Clostridia > TANB77 > CAG-508 > CAG-269. The sequence goes on along the minus strand of CATGLK010000005.1, from coordinate 80,028 downwards.
GACAACAGATACGAAGAAGACCACATCGTAGTAGGAACAGGAATAGACCAATCAGGAAATATAACAGGACAATTAAATGCAACACAACAAGGAAACTACAATGATGAATACAAGAAAATGGTTATAAATACAGATGGTCTTGGAGAAATAGAAAGACAAAGTGCTAAAGACGTATATGTACAATTCAAGTTCAGTAGAGAAGCGGTAGAACAAATACTAGGTTCAGGAGAAACATTAGACAATGTAACAGAAATAACATCATACTCAATATTCGACGAAAACGGAGTATATGCTGGAATAGACCAAAACTCAAACCCAGGAAGTTGTAACCCAACAGATACAAACACATTTGAAGACGATACAGACCACGCACCAGCACTACAACTAGAAGTAGCAGATCATGCAAGAAAATTAACAGGAAAAGTATTTGAAGACGAAGCATTAAAAGAAAAACTAGAAAAAGAAAATATAAGACAAGGTAATGGTGAATTAGACGAAAACGAAGCAGGAATACCAAATGTAGAAGTAGAACTTGCAACAATAGACGAAAACGCACAAATACAACCAGTAAAAACAACAACAAACGAAAACGGAGACTTTGAATTCGAAGGATTTATACCAGGAAACTATGTAATAACATACACTTGGGGAGACGAAACATACACTGTACAAGACTACAAATCAACAATATTTGATCAAGCAAGTCACCAAGGAGATAAATGGTATAAAAACGTAGACAAGAGATTATCTGATGCAACAGATGACTACAACACAAGACTAGCAATAGATGAAGAAATAAAAACACTAAGACATGACACAAAAACAACAATAGACAAAATGAAATCAAACACACCAAACTTTGGAGTTGGCGTAGAATATGACTCAGCATACACAGCATCAGCAGGAGACCAATATCAATATCTAATTAAAGACGTAGACTTTGGAATAATAGAAAGACCCGTACAAAGCTTCGAATTAGATAAAGAAATTAGAAACCTAAAAGTAACACTACAAAATGGTCAAGTAATAGAAGACGCAACAATAAAAGATGGGAAAATAACAGGACAACAAAACAAACTTGTATATCTAGGACCAGTAAAAGGTTCAAACGCAGGATATGAAAGCGGAATGGCAAAACTAGAACTAGACAATGAAATAACACAAGGTGCAACAGTAGAAATTACATACGAAATAAATGTTACAAATACAAGTGAACTAGACTACGTAGACGAAGGCTTCTACAAATATGGAACAATACCAAATAGAAGACCAGTAGTAATAATGCCAACAAAAGTAATAGACTATTTAGACAAAGGCTGGGCATATGTTCAAGGCGAAACAATAAACCAAGAAAATAAATGGCAAAATAAAGAAATAAACGACATAAAAGGTGAAGTTGCAAGCTCAGTATATGAAAGCCAAGACACAAAAATAAAAGACAGAATAATATTATATACAAACAAAATAGAAGAAGACAGAATAACACTAGAACCAAAACAAAGTTTAACTACTCCACTAAAACTAAAAGCAACAAAAGTATTAACAACAATAAATAACAGCGACATAGAATTAAACAATGAAACAGAAGTTATAGAATTAAAGAAAACAGGTGGAAGAACATTACAAAACTCAACACCAGGAAACTATGTACCAGGCTCAGGCTACAAAGTAGAAGCAGATGATGATATGGCAGAAACATTTGTAGTAGCTCCAAATACAGGTGATAACTTATCATTCTTAATGCCAGTACTAATTGGAGTTATAGCTCTAATAGTTCTAGGAACAGGAATAGTCTTTATAAAAAGAGAAGTTTTAGACAAAAATAAAACTAAATAGCTAAATAAAAAAATCCAACTCTTGAAATAGGAGTTGGATTTTTTGGACTTTTTGGGGCAGGCCAAAAAAGTTTTGAAAAACTTGTCATTAATATAAAAAATGAACTGTATGCAAAATGTCTGCAACTGAAGATAAAACCTTACGTAAATAACTAGTTTAGAGATTTCTTTAAAAAAATTGTCAAAAGACATACAAAAATGTAATGAAAATGTAAAAATAAGTGGAACAGCAAATGTCAAACTACCTTCCCTAAGCAATTTGAGGAGGAAGTTAACAGAACAGGAAAAAACTACTATTGTAAAAAATAAAAAATCCTGTATTATTAATATTAGATAATAATGATATTTTGGAGGGGAACATATGAGAAGCGGAAATGTAAGTGGAAAGTCTAAACTATTAATCAACGCACTTTTGATATTGACGATAGTGACATGCCTAATAACTATGACTAACATATCATTAAGTATTGCTTTAAGCAAAAATGATGTTATAGTGGCAAAAGAAGATAGAATGGCAACAACAGAAACTACAGAAGAACAAGCTGACCTAACAACTGAAGTTGTGGTTACACGTGGTGGAGCTGTAGTTTATAATGATGATGTTGTGCATGAAGGAGAATATCTTAAGTATAATATTAGGGTAAAGAATACAACAGAAGAAGATATTGATAATGTTGTATTAGTTGCTACAATACCAGAAGGTGTGAAATATGGGGAACTACAAGCAGATTTTAGTAAAATTACACAGCCATATGAATACATGTTTTCAGAAGACCTTACAGAAAAAATAATTGAAATAGAGAGTATAAAAGCAGGAGAAACAAAAGACCTTTATTATGAAGTAAAAGTAAAAGATTTAGAAGAAGGAGAAAATTCAAAACAAATTACTACAGAAATCAATTCATATAAAGGTGAAGAATTAATACAAAAATTCGAGATGACAAATACAATAGAACCAGCAGAAATTAACTTCTTTTTGGGAGCATTTGAAGACTATGGCGGTACAACATATGGATTAAATATAGCATCAAAGAAACAAGGACAAGAAGAGGTAGATGTAAAAATTCATTTCCCAAAATCAGCGAAAATAGTTTCTATAAGTGAGATTTTACCTGAAATAAAAGAGTTCGACCGATTTGCACTTGATAACATTAATGAAGTTGAAGAAGGTGAACATCAGGCTGTTATTGTTTATAATAATCCAGAGCTAATGCCGGACACAGAAAATACAGTAGATGTAGACTTTTTTGAAGATAATGTTGCCACACTAAAATTAAAAACTAATTGTTCATATAGTTTTTTAGTATACCATATGTCAAATATTTTAGCGGATGAGAACGAAGGTAAGGAAGCGATATTAAAAGCATATGTAGAGACAGTAGATGGAAAATATGTTTCAAATGAGAATAGAATTGAGAGATATTTAGAAAATATAGACATATCAATGACATCACCAAATGCAAATGGAAAAGTCAAATATGATGAAGAAATTGAATATAATCTTAAAATTGAAAACAATAGGATTAAAAACGTAGGTGATACAGATAGTTTTGACTTTTTGCAAGTAAAACTTTTAGATTATTTACCAGAAGAAATTAAGCCAGTCAGTGTAACATATGAAACATGGAAAATAGTTGAAAAAGAAGAAGATGGAGTAACTAGCTTATCGGACTTGAAAAAAACAGAAGTTACTGAAGATATTTCAAGTATTGGAACAGATGAAGATGGTAATAAACTTGCTAATGTAGATTTATTAATTAATATACCAAGGAATGAAACTTCAAACATAACAATAAAAGCACAAGCAGGAATGGTATATGAAGAAACACTAGTAGAAAATAGTGCAATTGCAATGGGAGAAGAAATATCAGATAAAGTAAGTGAAAAAGTTTCACATACAATACTTCCATATGACTATGTTGATCCAGAAAATCCAGTTGACCCAGTTGATCCAGTTGATCCAGTCGACCCAGTTGACCCAGTCGATCCAGTTGATCCAGTTGACCCAATCGATCCAACGAATCCAGTTGACCCAGTAAATCCAACAAATCCAAGCAATCCAGAAACACCATCTGGAAATGATACACAAATCAAAAATGGAACTTGTGATTTTAAAATAGATAAATATATATCTAAAGTTACAGTAAGGACTGCAAGTGGTACAAAACAATATAATTACAATAACGAAAAACTTGTGAAAACAGAAATAAAAGCAAAAGAATTAAACGGAGCAACGGTCACAGTAGATTATAAAATAGTAGTAACAAACGTGGGGCAAGTAGCAGGTACAATAACTAGAGTAGTCGATAAATTACCTAGTGGATTTGCAATTACGGGTGAATCAAATAAAAGCTGGCCTAGAGATGCAAAAGGGGAATATGCAAATACAAGCAAATCTAATTTGAGAATAGAACCTGGAGAAAGTTCAACATTAAATATTAGTGCTACTAAACAAATGACATCAGAAACTGTAGGAAATTTTATAAATGAAGCAGAAATAAAAACAGCAATGAGTATATCAGGAATATCAGAAACTAATTCAGGAAACAATTCTTCAAGTGCAGAATTGATTATAGCTGTTAGTACAGGAGCATATGTGTATATAACAATAGCAATCTTAGCAGTAGCAATTCTTGCGATAGTTGCAATAGTTTTATACAAAAAGGGAAAAATTAATATAAAAAGAATCAAAGGAATAAGCTTATTTGTACTTATAGCATTAATGATGTTTGTACAAACTCAAGTATATGCATACCCTTCTAGTACATATTTTAGCTATGAAAATGGTGTAATAATAGAAGGAAATAGAAATTGGGATGGCGGACCAGGAGGAGAAGGCGGTTGGTGCGAAGAGCCTTTGGCCTTATCAATGGAAGGAAGCGCTGTATATGTTGGTGCTAGTGAATGGAATTCAGCAGAAGAAAAAATAGAGTCAAAGAATAGAGTAACAGTATCTAACAATAAAAATGATCGAATAGGAATGCGAATAAATGGCGGAAATTTAATATATGGACCATTTAGATATTCTTCAGCTAATGTAAACAGATTTCTTGTATATATAAAAGATGCAAATGGAAAATCGATTGATTATTGGTCTACTTGTGATGCCAATGGAAATGGACTAGACCTACAAGACGGTAATGATAATGGAAATAATAAAGAGTTTTATATAACAGGCCCAAAGAGTATATGGGCTAATGGGATATCAAAGATAGAACTTCAAGGAATTGGAACTAGAATTGATGTATATCAAGCTACAATATGGGGAAAAGGATTATATCGACTTCAAAATCTGGATTGCCAACTTGTAAGTGCAAATCAAGTAGAAAATCGTGGAAAAACTGAAAAACGTGAGGTTCCTATTGAAGAAGATCAAAAAGTTGAATGGACACAATTTAACGGAATGTTAGAAATCGAAAAAGTAGACGCAGACAACTCAGGAGTAAAACTACCAAACGTAGAATTCCAAATAACAGGACCAAATGGATATAATCAAACACGCAAAACAGATACAAATGGAAGAATAATAATAGAAAACTTAACACCAGGAACATACACAATAAAAGAAACATCAAACCCACACTATGGATATACTGCAACAGTAACATCAAACGCAACAATAAAATCAGGGCAACTAGTAACAGTAACAATAAAAAACACAAAACAAACAGGAAACCTAAAAATACACAAACAAGACACAGATAATGGAAAAGCATTAGGTGGATTTAGCTTCAAAATATCAAACTCAAAAGGAGAATACATCATAGCAAAAACAGGAGCTAATAAAACAGTACAAAAAGAAGTAAGACAAAAAATTCAGTTAACAGATCAAGGAACAACGACAGATCCAAATGCAGCAACAACATTTATAACAGACAGCAACGGAAACATAGAGATTTACAACATATTAGTAGACACATACAGAATAACAGAAACATCAGTAGGAAATAATAAATATTATGAAGTGGACGCAAATTACATTTCATGGACAAGCAATAAAGGTTCAGGAAATGGAAATACAGCAGCAGTACAAGTAGGAAGGCAAAGCTCTGTTAACACAAGTAATACATCAAGTAACAGTGTAAACTTAGTAACTATTAAAAACAGACAAAAATATGTTGATTTATCAGGATTTGTATGGGACGATACTCCAGCAGACGATGGAAAAGAAACAGGAAGAAATGGAATATACAGAGCAAATAACGAAGATACAGATAGACTACTAAAAAATGTAACAGTAAACTTAAAAGAAAATGATACAGTATTAAAAACAATGGATACAGTAGTAGGAAATGCAGAACTAAAAGAAGGCGAACATACATACAAATTTGATAGAATAGAAATTGATAAATTAAACAGATATCATATTGAATTTGTTTACAATGGTATGAGTTATGAAGGGGTAGAATTAAAAGATTTAAATGCTTGGAACACAAGTAAAGCAGCAGAAGGAAGTGCTAGACAAACATTTAATAACAAATTTAAAGTAATAACAAACAACAACGCAAATGGAGACGCAGGAAACATACCATTAAAATATGATGGAATTATAAACCATAGAAGCGACTTAAATTACGAAATTACAAATAGCAATAAAGCATATGGATATGACGGAGCAACACTACCAATAAATTATGTAGCAGATAAATACATAATAAGAGCAACAACAGTAAATGCATATAATGGAAACCTAGATAAAGTAAAATCACCAGATGAAATAAGAAAAGCAGGAACAACAGAAGTACAGAACATCAACTTAGGTGTATACAAAAGAGAACAACCAGATTTATCAGTTAAAAAAGACTTAAAAAATGTAAAAATACTTGTAAATGGAAAAGGACAAATATATGAATATGACAAGAGATTTTCACATATGAACGAAAGTGGTGGAGACGGATATGATATTGGTGTAAAATTTGCAAATAAATATGGAAGTATGAAATATACAAGACCAATTTACAAAGCAGACGTAATGTTCGAAAGTAATGACAAAGACAGAGAATTACAAGTATACCTAACATATGCAATAGGAATAAAAAATAATTCAAGTAACATATCTGCACAAATAAATGAAATTGTTGACTTCTACGATAAGAGATATGCAGAAAATAGTTATGGTGCAGAAATTAAAGTAGGTACAGGATTAACTAACGAAGCGATTGTAACAAACGAAATACCATTCAATGATTTAGGAAACAACCATAATGCTAACAGAAACGAATACAACAAAATGACAATAGACACATCAGTATTAGGTAAAATTGAAAAACAAACATTTAAAACCGTTTATATACAATTCAAACTAAGTAGGGAACTAGTATACGAAATTCTTGGAGGAGAAGGAACAACACAAGAACCACTAGATAATGTAACAGAAATAACATCATACTCAATATTTGACGCAAATGGTGGAGTATATGCAGGAATTGATCAAAACTCAAATCCAGGAAACGCAGTACCAGGAGACAGAGACACATATGAAGCAGATACAGACGCAGCACCATCACTAAGATTAGAATATAATGTAAAAAGAGAAGTATCAGGAAATGTGTTTGAAGATATACCACGTGAAGATTTACTAAACAATGGAATAAGAGAAGGTAACGGAATATTTGATACAACGACAGAACCAGGAATCCAAAATGTTAAAGTCGAACTACTTAGAAAAGAAGCAAAAGCAGACGGAACATATGGAGACTGGACAGTAAAAGATGAATATACAACAACAACAGATTCAAATGGTTCATACACAATTAGCGACTTTGCAGCAGGAGACTACTTAATAAGGTATACTTGGGGAGATGACAAATACACAGTTCAAAATTACAAAGCAACAATATTTGACGACTCAAAACACCAAGGAACTAAATGGTATCAAGACATATCAGAACGTCCATCAGATGCAACAGACGATTATAGCATAAGAGAAGCAATTGACAATGAATTAAAAGAAATAAAACATAATACAGGAACCACAATAGAGAAAATGGTATCAGAAACACCAGAAATGGCAATAGACGTAGAATACAATCCAACAGAAGTATATAATCCTAATCCAAATCCTGGACAAGAAAGACCAAGTGAAGGAGAAACAGGAGAAAACACATATGGTGTAAATAGAGAACACAAAATACAATATCTAGACTTTGGTATAATCGAAAGACCAAGACAAAATTACGAATTACTTAAAAAGATAAACCATGTTAAAGTAACACTATCAAATGGACAAGTTCTAATAGATGCAGACATAGACGAAAATTACAATGTAATACCAAAAGAAACATCAAGTCTTACATCACTTGGACCAACTATAGTTGGAGCTCCAGGATATGCAAACGGAAACGTAAAAATAGAAATGGATAATGAAATATTACAAGGTTCAACACTTCAAGTAACATATGGACTTTCAGTAGAAAACACAAGTGAAGTAGACTATTCAAATGAGATATTCTACACATATGGAACAGCTAAGTTGAATGGAAGTGGAGCTACTAATAGACCTATTACAATGACAGTTGAACAGATTACAGACTACTTAGACAAAGAATGGGCAGTTAATCAAAATGAACCAACATATGGAAAATATGCTTGGGACAAGAAGGAAAAAACTGATATAGCAGCAGATGTAACAGAAGAAGTATCTAAATCAAAAGAAACGGACAATAGAATAATAATACAAACAGACTATCTAAGTGGTAAACCAATAGCAAGAAAACAAAAGTCAGAAATAGTAGAACTAACATCAACAAAAGTATTAACAACAATAAATAATGACGATGTTGAACTAGACAACGAAGCAGAAATTACAAGAATAACAAAGACTGGTGGAGGAATACCAACAACCAAAGATCCAGAAAATCCTAAGAATCCAGGTAAAACAATAATACCAGGAAACTATGTACCAGGAACAGGATATAAGGTAGAAACAGAACCAGACGACGATATGGCACAAACAGTTACAATAACACCAAACACAGGTGACAACATGAACTTTATACTACCAATATCAATAGGAATAGGAGCATTAGCTATCTTAGGAGTAGGAATAGTTTGGATAAAAAAACTTTTTGGGACAGACCAAAAAAGTTCTAACTAAAAAGACATTTTGGGACAGGCCAAAAAAGTTTTAAAAGTAAAAGTCTTAAGAACGAGGTAAACTTACCCCGTTCTTTTTATGCCATGCCAAAAAGGTCCGTCCCCAGTGGCAATAAGGTCCGTCCCCAGTGGCAATAAGTGTAACAAAAATGTAATAAAAAAGTAATATAACGGAGAAGAAAAGCGGCGGATGTCTTTCCGTAAGGGAGTTTGGCAGGATTTTAATATTAAGGAAAAAACTACTATTGAAAAAAATTTTAAATATTGTATCATTAATAATAGGAAAATAATAATAGTTTGGAGGCGTTGCAATGAAAACAGCAATCAAAAAAACAGTAATAATAAGTTTAATAATCACACTAATGTCAACATATTTTGTGATAATAGGTCAAACAATGTCTATTGCACTTTCAGTAGAGTTAGAAAGTCAAGGCGAAGATACTAACGCAAATAATGTTAAGTTTGATGTGTACTTTAATTTAGGAGAAAATAAAGGGCATGAAAAAAATGCAAACTTAGAAGAAGAACAAACTTTGATTTTAAATGTAAACGTTAAAAATCAGGGTGTTTTAAAAGATGCCAAGATAAGAATAGAAAATCCAAATTTCACTATTATTAAAGAGAAAATAGCAAGTGAATATATAAAGAAAGTTGATACAGATAAAAATGAAATAGAGTTAAATTCTATTATATATTCAAATAACACAATAATCGAGCTTCCAATAAAATTTAAAAAACCAAACAATTTTACAGAAGATTATTTCGAAAAAGAGATAAATGTAAATTTAACAGGAACATACAATAATGAAATAGACACAAATGTTGAAGTGCAAAGAAAGATAAAATTAAATTGGACAGCAGATACAGAGGTTAGTTTTACTCAAGAAGTTGGAAAATACATAAATTTAAGCGAAGGAGAAATTTTAGTACAACAAGATATATACACAGAAGTTCCAAACAATATATTGCCAAGAAAACAAGAGACAATAAATATAAAAGCGCAACAAATAAGTGGAAAATATCCACAAGAAGCAATTGTATTAGCAAATGGAGTAAAGCTAAATGCTGAACAAGTAAAATACAATTCAGAAGACGGAAGTCTAGAAATTGCAAATTCAAATGTAATAAATGAAAACAACGAAGCAGGTTGGGGAAATGCCAAAAATGAATACAATATAATTTATACATACAACGAAATAGAAACAGCAAACTCAACAATAAACTTAGATACAACAGTATCAACACAACTATATACAAAAGCTGAAATGATAGTAAAAGCAGAAAATGTAGAAGTACAATTAGAAGAAAAAGGGAATATTGTTGAATTAGTAAAAGAAGCAACAGATAGTCTATACAAAGGATATATGTATGCAAATCCAGAAAATGAAACAATATTTGAAGAAAATAACACAATAAAAATATCTAAAGCATCAGAGACAGAAACTATCGAGTTAACAAATCAAGAAGAGACATTTGCAAATGAAAGAGACAGAATGTACAATGCCGTAACAATATATAAATCTACAACATTTAACAAAGCAGACTTAGAGAGAATTTTTGGCGAAAGCTATGAAATACAAATATTAAATAGAGAAAATGCTGAAATAGCAAAAATAACAAATGAAACACAATGTGATGAAGCAGGAAATATTGTAGTAAATTATAACGAACCAACTGATTATATAAAAGTTGTAACAAGCAAACCGCAAACAGAAGGAAACTTTGTTATAAAAAATACAAAAGCAATAAAAGGAAATGCAAACTACACAAAAGCTCAACTAAAAACTTTTACTAAATTAAACCTAAACGGAACAGTAACAAATGGAGACAAACAATCTACAAGTAGTGCAGAAATAGTTTTAAATGACACAAAAACAGAAGCAAAATTAGAAATGAGCAATACAAGTTTATCAACATTACAAGCAAATAATGATGTACAATTTATATTAACACTTAAAAGTGATGATGCTCAATATGACCTATATAAAAACCCAACAATACAAATTGTATTGCCACAAGAATTAGACATAAATGTCAAAAAAACAGCACAACTAAATTTTGAAGACGAAATAAAAGTATCAAAAATAGGATTACAAAAAAGAGAAGACGGCAAAAAGGCAATAATACTTGAATTATCAGGAGAGCAAAAAAACTTTGCAAGTAGTCTTGCACAAGGAATTCAAATAGCGATAATTGCAGACATAACAATATCAAATACAGTACCAACAAAAGACGAAAAAATTGAGTTGTTATATACAAACGAAAATAGACCAACAGAGCAATTTACAGACGAAATAGCAATTAAAATAAACTCAAAACAAGGTGTGCTAATGACAAATAAATTAGAAAATTACTCTAACTCAGGGGAAACAATTGAGACAAATGATGATAAAGCAGTTAAAGCAAAACTAGACACAAATGAAGAAGCAAAACTTGCAAAAAGAACAATAAATGTAATAAACAACTATGAAGAACCAATAAAAGATGTATCTATACTAGGAAAAATTGGGGACGAAGAAGAAATAGACAGCCAAACATTTAAAACAACAATAGAAGCAAATTTACAAAATGTAATAACAGCGCAAAACAAAAAAGCAAGTATATATTATACAGACAGAAGCGATTTAGAAGCACAAAGTGAAGAATGGAAACCAACAACAGAAGAGCTAGATACAGTAAAAGCATTTAAAGTAATTTTAGAAGAAGAATTGCAACCAAAGGAAAGTTTTAGTGCAGAATATAATTTATATATCCCAGAAAATGTGGAAAGTGGGGAAAGTTTATATACAAAGACACAATTACAGTACAATTATCAAGGTAGCGAAGAGTCAACAGTTTCTGCTATGGGATTAAGCGCAGAAGAAAGCGAACAAGAACAACAACCAGCTCAAATTACAGAAGATGTTAATGGAATTGGTGTTGCAATAGTTGCTAAGAGTGGAGATAAAACTTTACAAGAAAATGATGTTGTTCAAGAAGGCCAAGCTATCAAATATGTGCTTTCATTAACAAATAATACAGATAAAGATATTAAAAATATCATTCTTGAAGCTACAAATACTAATGCTATTTATTATGGAGAAGTGGAACATGAAGAAGAAGTATTTGGGCAAATGCAAAAAAGATATGAATATATGGAAGATGATACTTTAAGTTCAAAACAAATAAAGATAGAAGAACTAAAAGTAGGAGAAACAAAAGAAATAAGTTATCAAGTTTCTACAAAAGAAGTAGCAGATAATAACCAAACAATAACAGGACAAATAAAAATAACAGCAGAAGGTATTGAAGAAAAGACAATACAAAACATAACAAATAAAATAAATAAAGGAAAACTAAAACTAACATTAGCAGATACAACATCATTAGATATAGCACTAAATGGAGACGACGGGTATCCATTAGAATTTAAAGTTAAAAATATTTCTAATGAAGAAGTAAAAGATGTAATAGTAGAAGTACCGATATCAGAAAACTTAACATTCTCAACAGAAAATACATATATAGAAAATGGTGAATTTTTAGAATATAAAAACGGAATAGCAAAATTTAAAATAAATCAAATAGCAAAAGGACAAACAGAAACAATTTATGTAAGATTCTATATTAAAGCTATACCATATACTGAATTAGGAATGATGATATCACAATACTTTAAAGTGAATTATGAAGAAACAGATTATACATCTAATTATCAAGATAGATATGCTAAACAAAACAAGGTAGAAATAGTAGGAACTCAAAAAACTAATATAGAAGGAGAAACAGTAAAAGACGGAGACAATATAATCATAACAATAGACGTAGAAAACAAAGGAATAATAGATGCAAGAATTAACATATCAGATGTTATCCCAGAAGGATTGAATATTAATAACATCAAAATAATACAAAACGAAGAAGAAACACTTGCAGAAAAAGATAGAATATTTGCAACTTCAATAGACATTAAAGCAAAAGAAAAAATACAGATAATTATAAATACAACTTTGGATAGTAGAATGGTAGAAGGTAACAAAATAACTAATACAGTAAATATAAATGGATATGGAGTTATTGCAAATATAAATAATTTGGAATTTATTATAGAGGGCAAAGAGCCAATTAACCCAGATGACCCAGACGACCCAACTAAAAAAGAACTAAAGAGCATAAGTGGAAGAGCTTGGATTGATGAGAACAAAAACGGAAATAGGGATATCCAAGAAAAAGGATTACCAAATACAACTGTAATGCTGTTAGATGAAAAAACTCAAAATATTGCAAAAGACAAAGACGGAAACGAAGCAATTACAACTACAGACGAAAATGGTGTGTATGAGTTCAAAGAAATAGAAAAAGGAAAATATAGTGTAATATTTATATATGATAGCAAAAATTATTATGTAACAGAATATCAAAAAGAAGGAATAGCAGAAAGCCAAAATTCAGATGTAATAAGTGCTACAATAACACTAAAAAATGAGAAAATTAAATGTGCAAAAACAAAAGAGCTAAACTTGGAAAATACAAATTTAGCAAATATAGATGCAGGATTTATCAAATCAGAAACATTTGATTTAAAATTAGAGAAATATATAAATAAAATAACAGTACAAAATAGCGACGGAACTAGAGTAATTTCATACAACAAAGAAAAACTTGCTAAAGTTGAAATAGACGCGAAAAAAATAGCTAATAGTAAAGTTACAATAGAATATAGCATAGAAGTTACAAATGAAGGAGATGTTGCTGGTTATGCAAATGAAATTGTAGATTACTTACCAAGCGATTTAAAATTCAGTAATCAGTCAAATTCAGGTTGGAAGCAAAACACAAATGGAAACTTGTATACAACAGCATTAGCAAACCAAGTAATATTACCAGGACAAACAAAAACTATTAATTTAATATTAACAAAAGATATGACACAAGACAATACAGGAAGAATACTAAACAAAGCTGAAATTAATAAACATTATAATGAACGTATGTTAGATGACATAGACTCTACACCAGGAAATAAGGATGAAAAAGAAGATGATATGAGTAACGCAGATGTTATTATATCAATAAAAACAGGTAGCATAATACTTTACACCACAATAACAATAATATCAATTGCAATTCTTGCAACAGGAATATATTTTATAAAGAAAAAGGTATTAGGATAGAAAGGGGAGGATAAATATGAAAAAGAATATAATATCAACAATTTTAATAGCTATAGCCATAATATTTATGCTTCCAGTATTTTCTACAGCAGCATACTTTTATAGTACAGAAGGCTATTATGAAAATCCTTCATTCTATGGTATCTTTGATGCAATAAAACGTCAAGGAGATGCATGGCTAGATTCAGAATTACCAGATATCAGTGGAGATTGGAGTACTAACCAACAATCTAGAACAAATCCAGGTAGAGAAATATGGGATGTAGGAGCCCAATGTATAGGACATAGAAGCCAGACTGATGGCGGATACAGAATGAAAATAAAATACATTATAGACATTGGCAAAGATATAATAGTAAAACACAATAATAATGTAATTCAAAGCATAACAGACTCAAGTCAAAAAGTTGACTACTATAGATTAGGATATTATATAAGTGAATCATCAGCTGGAGAATCAGGAAATAGTACTTGGGGAACTTGGAAAGCACAAATAGCATGTTGGCTAGGAGAACATGGATATAATCTAGGAACAGACAATGATTCAATTAGCTCAGGACTTAGAGAGAATAATACAGATTTCTCAAGACCATTATATAAGATAGCTCAAACCAAAGCAAAAGAGGCTCTAAACCAAAAATCAGGTAAATTTAGTACAACATCACAATATGGAGAGGGACAACCACAACAAATAAATTATGACGGAAAATATACATTTATAGGCCCATACAACTTAAAGCACGAGGACGGAAAAATCGAAGGACCAGCAACAATAACAACAAAAGAGAAAACAACAATAGACACAAATTTATATAGTATAGACGGAAAAAATGTAAAACAATTATCAGAACTTGGAGATTACGATGGTAATGATTTTTATATAGTATATGAAGGTGAAATAGATTCAGTAGAAAATATAAAAATAACAAGTAAACTAAAACAAAATATAATTAGAGCAAGAATAGTGTTAGGAGAGCCAATATTTATGTCAAATCAATCAATAGCGATTTTCCATGGTACAGGTTCAAAAGAAGAAGAAGCAGAAGAACCACTAACACTTCCAGGAGTTGCAGAAAGCAGACTAAGCATCAAAAAAATAAACAGTGGAACAGGAAGACCAATGAGAAACATGGGATTTGTAATCTACTCAGTAGACCAACAAGCATATGTAAACACAAATAACCCAACAAACCAGAGATACGTAAAAAACATAAAAGACGCAGAGACATTTATAACTGATGCGAATGGAGAATTCACAGTAAACAAACTTACAAAAAAAGGAACATACATAATATACGAAGTAATACACCCAAATGCATTTGAAAATGGCTTTGAAGAAGTAAGCAAAGAAAAACCACTAGAAGTAGGAAGAGTAAACTTTGAAGCAGTAGGCGGAACGAAAAGCATAACAATAAACAACACACAAAAATACATAAGGATATCAGGACTTGTATGGGAAGACAAAGGAGCAGGAAAAGACTGGATTAAAAATTACTTATATAAAACACCAACTGACGGAACAAATGATGCAAACGATAAACTAGTGAACCATGTAACAGTAAGATTAAAAAATGCTCAAGGAAATGTTGTACAAGAAGTAAGAACAGGAGAAACTATAAAATATACAAGACTAGAAAATGGAAAAAATGTACAAAAAACAGAACAACTAGCAGAAGGAAAATATAAATTTTACAATATAGAAATAGACAAAATAACACAATACTATGTAGAATTTAATTATAACGGAATGAGCTATCAGTCAATACCATTAAAAGATATGTTAGCAGCAAACACAAGTAAAGCAGCAGAAAACGGAAGACAAGTAAATGGAAGAACAAACTTTAACAACAAATTTAAAGTTATAACAAACAATAATGCAAATGGTGATTCAGGCAATATAGGTTTAAGATATGACGGAATAGTAAATCATACAAGTACATTTAACTTAGAAGGAGCAAATCCAATAAAAGGATATGACGGAGCGAACTTCCCAGTTAATGGAGTTAGAGAAGACTATATGATAAAAGCAACAACATATAATGGATATGGTGGATATCTGGACAAGATAAAAACACCAGAAGCAATAAGAAGAGAACAAATACAAGAACTAGAAAACATCAATCTAGGAATAGAAGAAAGAGAACAACCAGACCTATCTGTAAAAAAAGATTTGCAAAGTGTAAAACTTACAGTAAATGGACGTGGACAAGTATATGAATATGATAAAAGATTTACAAATTTAAGCGAAAGTGGCGGGGACGGTTACGAAATTGGAGTAAAATTTGGAAACAGATATGGAAATATGAGGTACACAAGACCAATTTATAAAGCAGATGCTGAATTTACAAGTGCAGATAAAGATAGAGAATTAAAAGTATATTTAACATATAGAATAGGAATTAAAAACAACTCAAGCAACGTACAAGCACGTGTAAATCAAATTGTGGATTACTATGATAGTAGATATGAAACAGATTCAATTATAGTAGGAAGAAGTATAGACACAAACGCAAATATTACAAACCAAATAAGTTTCACAAAAGAGAATTATAATAATGAATACAACAAACTACTTATACAAACTGAAGAGCTTGGCTTAATTAAAGGAATAAGTGGTGTAACAGAAAATGAAGGAAACTCAAAAGAAATATATGTACAATTTAAACTTAGCAGAGAAGCAGTTGTAGAAATTATGAATTCAAAAGAAACATTGGACAATGTAACAGAAATAACGTCATATAGTATATTTGACAAAAATGGGGGAAGTGTATATGCAGGAATTGACAGAAACTCAAACCCAGGAAATGCAGTGCCAGGAAGCAAGGATACATATGAAGATGACACAGACTGGGCACCATCAATTCAATTAGAAACTAAAGTGCCAGATGCTGGAAGAAAAATATCAGGAAATGTCTTTGAAGATAAAGCAATTGCCGATAAATTAACTAAAGAGAATATAAGACAAGGTAACGGAATATTTGATACAACAGAAGAAAATGGAATTCCAAATGTTAAAGTAGAACTTTGGAGAAAAGAAGTAGACCCAGAAACAAGACAATACAATATGTGGACAAAAGTAAAAGAACTTGATAAAACAGAAAGTAATGGAGAATATGAATTCAACGACTTTGCAGCAGGAGACTATGAAGTTAGATTTACTTGGGGAGACGAAACATATTCAGTACAAAGCTACAAAGCAACAATATTTGATAGAAGCAAACATAATGGAACTAAATGGTATCAAGATACAGAGCCAAGATACTCAGATGCAACAGACGATTATAGCACAAGAACAGCACTAGATAATGAACTAAATGCTAAAGAAATAAAATATAACCCAGCAACAGACACAAGTAAGAAAATGACATCATCAACACCAGAAATGGCAATAGACATAGAAAACTTAAGAACACCATCAGTATTAGACGGAGAGCCAGCTGAAGAATACACATATCATATACCAAATGTAGACTTTGGACTAATAGAAAGACCACATCAAAGCATAGAGCTAATAAAAGAAATGAAACATGTTAAATCAACATTAGCAAATGGTCAAGTTCTTGCTGATGCAGACTTAAACGAAAATGGTGAGCCAATAGGCGAGTTGAAAGGACCATTGACAGGACTAAAAGGAGCAGAAGGAAACGTAGATAAAGACCCAGGATTTGTAAAACTAGAAATAGATAATGAAATACTACAAGGCTCAACATTAGAAGTAAAATATGAAATAAAAGTAAAGAACACAAGTGAAAGAGACTATAGAAACGAAGAATTCTACACATATGGAACTCTAAACACTACAAACCCAGTAAAAATGAACATAACAAAAATAGCAGACTATGCAGATAGCCAATGGGCAGTAAACGAAAACGAAGCTACATATACAAGCTCAGGATGGACAAAAAGAGAACTAAGCGAATACAAAGAAGCAAACGAAGTAGCAGAAAAAGTTTATGATGAAAGTCAATCTGCAATAGCAAATAGAATAATACTAACTACAACAAAAATAGACAACCGAGGTGGACTAGTAGCAGAAAAATCAGGAGTAGCAGGACTTTCAACAGAAATAAAACCACTAGAACTAACAGTAACAAAAGTATTAACAACAATATCAGGAGACATAGACCTACAAAACGAAGCAGAAGTTATAGCTTTACGCAAAGACGGTGGCGGAGTATTTAAACAATCAATACCAGGAAACTATGTACCAGGCTCAGGCAAAAAAGTAGAGCCAGATGATGATATGGCACAAACATTTAAAGTATCACCAAATACTGGTGAAGACCTAAATTACGTACTACCAATATCTATTGGAATAGGTGCATTAGTAATCTTAGGTGCAGGTGTACTATTGATAAAAAAACTTTTTGGGACAGGCCAAAAAAGT
The DNA here is from genome assembly GCA_949538735.1 of uncultured Clostridia bacterium. GTDB lineage: Bacteria > Bacillota > Clostridia > TANB77 > CAG-508 > CAG-269. Next base: position 61,558 of record CATGLK010000005.1, on the reverse strand, counting down.
TCTAAATAAAAAGATGTTTTGGGACAGGCCAAAAAAGTTTTAAATACAAAAGTTTGAAGAACGGGATAAACTTATCTCGTTCTTTTTCAAGCATGCCAACGGGGACGGATCTTTTTGGCAGGATAGTGATAATGCAGGGAAAGCTTACGCAATTAAGACATTAGAGAGATTTCAATTAGAAAAAGAAAAAAAGACACACAAATGTAATATGAATGTAAACATAAAGATAAATAAAACGCCAAACAACTAGCCCTAGATGAATTGAAAGGTCAGCTTAAATATTAGAAAAATGGGATATTGAAAAATTTAAAAAATATTGTATCATTGATAATAGAGAAATATTAATAAATTGGGGAGTTGGCGTATGTTGAAACTAAAAAAATATGGAAAGAAAATTTTACTAACAATATTAGTGATATTGCTATGCATATCATCTGCAATAAGTATAATGCTATTAGGAAAAGCAAAAAATAATGGTGTTGTATTTGCAAGTGAGCCTGAACAGCAAAAAGCGGTTATTTATAAAACCACAGGACTAACTGCATCAAACACAGAAAGTTTGGGCACAGAAGTTGCACTATCAAAAGGTGGAGCTGAGCTTGAAGATGGTGGAGTTGTATACGAAGGAGAATATATTAAATACAATTTCAGATTAACAAATAAAACTCAAACGAATATTGATAATGTTAAAATAGTTGCTTCAATACCAGATGGTGTGAAATACGGAGAATTAAATTCAAATTTTGAAGAGTTTAGACAACCATATTTTTATAGCTTTAATGAAGAACTTACAGAAAAGACGATAGATGTAGGCACAATAGAAGCTGGACAAAGTAAAGAGTTTTTCTATGAAGTAAAAGCCAAAGATTTAGCAGAGGGAGAAACAGAAAAGGCAATTGTTGCTAATATTAGTTCATATATTGGCGAGGAAATAGCTCAAAGTTACCAATTAAGAAACGTGATAAATCCAGCTGATACGCAACTGTTTCTTGGGTCATTTACTGAATATGGTGGAAAACACTACGGTTTAAATATTAAGTCAGATACTAAGGAAGAAACTGAGGTTAAAATACATTTTCCAAAAGGGTTTAGATTAAATTTTGTTACCTATACGAAAGACGAATTTACAGAACTTGATAGAATTGAGACAGGAAATGGCAATGGGGAACTTGTATGGTATGGTTTAAATGGAGAAGAATATACAATAGAAGACTTTAAAGCCATGTTGAGCCCAGAGGACTTAGAATTATATGAAAAGATAGAAGCAATGGGTGGAGATGCTAATGAAGCATTTGATGTAGAGAACCAGTTAAAGCTATTAAATAAATTGAATGAATGGGAAGTTTTTGAGTTATCAGAAGACAATGTACTTACAGTAAAACTTAAAACAAATCATACTTATTATTTTGAAGGTGATTTAGATGAAACAAAGTCAGAAAGAAAATCACAAGAAATAACAGATAATGTAATAACTTATGCGGAAACAGTAGAAAATGGATATATGTCAAATGAAAATAGAATGGAAGTTCAATACCAAGATGTAGAAGTATCTATGACATCAAGCAATGCAGGGCAAAAAATTAAATATGAAGAAGAAATAGACTATGAAATAACTATAAAAAATATTGGTAAAACTAATGCTGAAAAAGATTTGGAAATACCTAGTTATATATATGTAAATGTATTAGATTTTATGCCAGAAGAAATAAATCCAATTAGCATAACATATAACAACTGGGAACTTGTAAAAAATGAAGACTTAGGTGTAGAGCAAAAGTTCTATTTAGAGGAAACAGAAGAGAATGTTAAAAATATTTTCGGAAAAAGAATAGATGAAGAAGGTAATGTTCTTGCCAATATTGATGTTCCACTTACAATACCTAGTGGAGAAACAGCAATTATAAAAGTAAAAGCAAAAGCAGGTTTTGTGTATAAAGAGACAACAGTAGAAAATATGGTAATTGTTAAAAGTGATGATATGACACAAGATAGAACAAGCAACAAAATTTCTCATACAATACTTCCATATAATTATGAAAATTCAAGTGTGCCAGACGTGCCAGATAATCCGGATATACCTGACATACCTGATATTCCTGATGTGCCGGATGTACCAGATAATCCTGATGAACCAAACAGACCAGATGTACCCAATATACCAGACAGGCCAAATAATGACGATAGAGAACAAGCAAAAAAGGAATTTTGTGATTTAAAAATAGATAAGTATGTATCTAAAGTTACAGTAAAAACTGCAAGTGGAGTAAAGGAGTATAAATATAATAATGAGAATCTTGCAAAAGTTGAAGTAAAAGCAAAAGAAATTAACGGTGCAGTAGTTACGGTAGATTATAAAATAGTAGTAACAAATGAAGGTAATGTAGCAGGAACAGTAGGAGAAATAAGCGACAAATTGCCAAAAGGGTTTGTAATTTCAGAAGAATCAAATAAAAGCTGGCCAAGAAACTCAAAAGGAGAATTTGTAAACAAAAGTAAATCTAATTTAAGAATAGAGCCAGGAGAAAGTACAACATTAACAATAAGTGCTACAAAGCAAATGACATCAGATACAGTAGGAACATATATAAATGAAGCTACAATCAAGTCAGCTTCAAGTATAGCAGGACTACAAGATGCAAATTCACAAAATGATATATCAAAAGCAGAAGTTATAATTTCAATTAGTACAGGTATATATGTATATATTGCAATAATTGTTACTATATTAGCAGTACTTGTTTCAATTTTTGTATATCTTGTAAAAAAAGGAAAATTAAAAATTGATAAGTTCACAAAAACAACAGTATTAATGTTATTATTTGTGACAATATTAATGGGGCAGATTCCTAGTGAGTGTTTTGATGCTGGAGAAAAACACGTTCACATGACGCCATTAACAGAACATAGCTGGAGTTCAAAAATAGGAGTAGCAGAGTGCTTAAATGGTGGAATAATAAGTCCTGAGCGGAGATTGGATACTTAGACATAGAGAATCAGCTACGTATGAATATTATTCAGTAGCATCAGATGTATATGTTGAAAAAACTAACGGACAAATAGAAATGCATTCAAATGGAAACAGTTTTGTATATGGACCATTTTCATACGCATCAGATGGTAAAAATGTAAGATATTCATATGAAGTATATGATCATAGCGGAAATGCAATAAGTGGAGTTAGTATTAGTGGTGGTCTAGGAACACGGAAGTAATAGTTTTTATTTAACAATACCAAAAAGCAATTGTAAAAATGGAATTTCTAGAGTTAAATTAAATGCTGCAGGACAACAAGAAATAGTACACCATATGAGATCAATAGAAAGATTATATTATGCAAACATAACGTATGAGTATGAACCTGATTATAGTAGACCAATTCCTGGCGCTCCCGGACAATATGCATCAAAACTAACTCGGAAAGCATTTTGAGCAACCAGTACGAATTACTAAAGATGCTGGTGGTTGGGAAGAGGTAACATATGTCGACCAAAGCGACTATACAGAATGGACAGACATCAATGGAACACTAGAAATAGAAAAAGTAGACACAGACAACTACAACAAAAAGCTAAGTGGAGTAACATTTGACATATCAGGATTAGGACAACACACAACAGACGCAAATGGAAGAATATACCTAGAAAACATAAGACCAGGAACATACAGCATAAGAGAAACATCAAACACAAACTATGGATACTTAGCAGTCTCATCAGACATAATCAACATAAATACAGTATCAGATAACATAGGAGTAACAACAGGACAATACAGAACGCCAATAGAGAAAAACATAAAAGTAACAGGAAATTTAGTAATAGAAAAAACAAGTAAAGAAAGTGGAAAGCCACTAGAAGACTTCAGTTTTAAACTAAGAGATTCAAAAGGAAGATACATAATAGCAAAAACAGGAGAAAAGAAGGAAAAAAGAGACAAAGTAAAAGAGTACATATTACTAACAGACATAGAAACAACAAACGATATAAACCAAGCAACAGAATTCATAACAGACAGCAAAGGACATATAGAAATCTACAATTTACTAATAGATACATATACAATAATGGAAGTATCAGTAGGGGCAGACAAACGAGAAGAAAATAGATACTTTGATGTAGACGATAACTACATTACATGGTCAAGCAATGTAAATGACAATAAATGGTCAAACAGTGTAAACAATAATGGAACAAAAAATTTACCTAAAGTAAAAATAACAAGACAGAAATCACAAGACACAGAAAAAATAGGAGGCCCAGCAGACAAGATATCAATAAAAAATGAAAGAAAATACATAGATATTAAAGGTCTAGTATGGGAAGACTTACCAGACGGAAAGAAAACAATAAGAAACTTCGTATACAATACAAAAACTCAAGACACAGATGACACAAAAGACAGGCTATTAGGAAATGTAACAGTAAACTTAAAAAGCATAGACCAAAATGGAAATGTAGAAATAGTAAAAAACATCAAAGCAAATACAAAAGACGGAGTAAAAGACGTAGACGGAACAATAGACACAGGAATTGAAGGAAGTGGTGACGAATACTACGGAAAATATGAATTCCGAAATGTACTAATAAGAGACTTAGACAAGTACTATATTGAATTCGTATACAATGGACTAAGCTATAAAGCAATAGACTTGGCAAATGGTTCATATCAAGAACTAAAAAACGGATATTTAGCAGAGGCAACACTAAATACAAGCAAAGCAATAGAAGAAAATGTATGGCAGACAAAATTTGAAAACAACTCAAGAACATTCTTTAATAACAAATATCAAGTAATTGAAAACAACAAAGCAAAAGGTGATGTTGGAGAATTAGAGATGTCATATGATTTTGCAAACCGTGTAAGCACATTAAACTTTGAAGGAAATCCAAAATACGGATATTCAGGAGCAAGGTTCCCAATAAACTACACAAAAGACCAATATTTAATGAGTCCAAATAATAAATCAGAAGGAAAAGAAACAACAAACACAAGAAAAGCATACAATGGTGGATTAGACCAAATAAAATCAAAACAAGAGATAAGAGAAAAAGACATCAAAGTAATAAACAATGTAAATTTGGGACTATATGAAAGAGAGCAACCAGACCTTGGAATAAATGGTAAATATAATGAAAAAACAAATCAAGCTGAATATGGAAAACAACTAGACAACGTAAAAATCAAAATAAATGGATATAACCATATTTATAAATATGAATCAAGATACTTAAATGCAGGTGATTACCAAGGTGGATTTAATGTTGGTGTTAAATTCGAAAATAGGCGTGGTGCACAACCATATACAAGAGCAATTTACAAAGCAGATGTTGAATTTGAAAGTGCAGATAAGAATAGGGAATTAGAAGTATATTTAACATATAAAATAATACTAAATAACAATTCTGCTAACCTTAAAGCGCAAATAAATGAAATAGTAGATTACTATGACTCAAGATATATTAAAGAAGAAATAAAAGTTGGAACTCAACTAAGTGATGTTGCAGACCCAACAAACCCTGATCCGAATAAAGAAATAAAAATAACAGAATTCGGAACCAGTGTAAACGGATACAACAAAATAGTAATAGACACTTCAAAACTTGGATATATTGAAAAACAAAGTGCTTGCAAGGACTATGTATATGTTCAATTCAAATTAAATAAAGAAGCAGTCGTAGAAATTCTATGTGATGGAGACATAAAGAACATAAGAAATGGAATAGAAGCACCAGAGAATAAGTTACTAAAAAATATTGTAGAAATAAAATCATACAGTATACAAGACCAGACTGGAGCAGTATATGCAGGAATTGACCAAAACTCAAACCCAGAAAACTGTAAACCAGGAGATGACACAACATATGAAGATGATACAGACTATTCACCAGCAGTAAAATTAGCAGTAGCTAAAAATAACAGAACAATAAATGGATTGGCATATGAGGATAAAGCAAACTTAAATAACAACATAAGACAAGGTAACGGAAGCTATAATACAAGTGAAGGAGATAGACCATTAAAAGGAGTAGTAGTACAACTTCAAAGAAGAGATTACGACGATATGGGCAAATGGAAAACCATAAAAGAAACAGGAGCAGAAGAAACAAAAGATGACGACGGAACATTCCAATTTGAAGATTTTGCAGCAGGAGATTACCAAGTAACATATAAATGGGAAAACAGTAATTATAACAAACACGGAACAAGTGCAATACACCCTAGTATACTAGTGCAGAACTACAAAGCAACAATATTTGATGAAGGCGCACATAAACAAAATGCAACAACCTACGGAAATGAAGAAAGAGCAGAAAAATACTACTGGTATAGAGAAAACAATAGATTATCAGATGCAAAAGACAACTATGAAACAAGAAAACAAATAGACAGCGAAATATCTACATTTAGATATAACACTGAAACTGATGGAATAAAAACAAATTCAATGACATCTGCAACACCAGAAATACCAATAGGAGTAGAATACGCAGACGTTATAAGTACATCAGTATTTGGAGACGAATACAAATATGATGTTACAAACATAGACTTTGGTATAGTAGAAAGACCACTACAAAACTATAAACTAACTAAAAACATTGACCACGTAAAAGTAACATTGCCAAATGGACAAGTACTTGTGGACGCAGATGTAATAATAAAACCAGCAGGAATAGGCACTGATGGAAGAATACAATATTCAATGGGATTAGAAGGAGTAACAAACTTCCTAAAACCATTACCACGAGTAGGCAGTCGTTTCTTAACAGGAAAAAGCAATGAAGCTGGATATCCAAACGGAAGTATCGAGCTAGAAATAGACAACGAAGTAATACAAGGTTCAACACTTGAAATAACATACAAAGTAAACATAGAAAACACAAGTGAACTAGACTATGCAAACCAAGACTTCTATGAACACGGAACAAATGCAACAACAAACTACAAAAAAGATGTAATAAGAATAACACCTTCAAAAGTAATAGACTACTTAGACAAAGAATGGGCAGTTGATGACACAATAAATGGCGAAACATGGAAGAAAAAGAGCCAAGAAGCATTACAAGCGGGAAAAGACAGCGAAGACGAATTCCCAGTAAATCCAGACGTATATACAAAACAAGATAGTGAACTAAAAGACAGAATAATACTATATACAGACAAATTATCAAGAGACGGAATTTCATTAGTGCCAAATGACCCAACGTCAAGAACAGGAACACAAGATAATTCTTTAAAAGAATATGGCACAACAAAAGAAGACAAAAGACTAACACTAGTAGCAACAAAAGTCCTAACAACAATAGACTCAACAGATGTTGTACTAGCAAACGAAACAGAAATTATAGAAATACAAAGACCAGGTGGAGGAGTACCAGAAGAAAATATTGAAAGAAAGACTTTAGTGGAAGGAAAAGAGACAAAACCAAATACTAACGAAAGAAAAAGAATAATTCCAGGAAACTTTGTACCAGGCTCAGGATGGCAAATAGAACCAGATGACGACAAATCAGAGACATTCTTTATTACACCAAATACAGGTGAAGACCTAAATTACGCATTACCAATATCAATAGGAGTAGGAGCTTTAGTAATCCTAGCATTAGGAATAATTATGATTATAAAACTATTGAGAATGGGCAAAAAGAAAACTGAATAAGATTTTTTGGGACAGGCCAAAAAAGTTTTGAATACAAAAGATTGAAGAACGAGATAAACTTATCTCGTTCTTTTTATGCCAACGGGGACGGACCTTATTGCCACTGGGGACGGACCTTTTTGGCAATTTTATGCCAAAAAGGTCCGTCCCCAGTGGCAGAAATCTGCCAAAAAGAACCGTCCCCAATGGCAGCCAAAATACCAAAAAAATGACACAAAAATGTAATAAAAAAGTAATATGATTACTATGTAAACTGTGATATCGCAATCCGTAAGACTTTTTGACATTAATTACATATATAGGGAAATAGTGGTATTGAAAAAATAAAAAGATGATGTATCATTAATAGTGGGAAAATATTAACAAGTTGGGGGAGTTTCAATGAAAAAAGCAATTAGAAAAATAACTATTTTTAGTTTAATAATTTTATTACTTTCAGCACACATTGTAATTTTAGGAGAAACAATAGCAAATGCATTAGAGTTACACAACGAAGACACCAATATAAAAAATGTAAAATATGATGCATATCTAAAAACAGAAGAAGGCAACAAGTATGAGAAACAAGCAAATATATCAGAAAGAGAAACCTTGGTTTTAAATGTTAAAGTTAATAACCAAGGAGTATTAAGAGATGCCAAAATAAACATAGACAACACAAACTTTAATATTATTACAGAAGGAGTAGAAAGCGAATATATAAAACAAATAAGTACTGAAACCAATGAAATAGAATTAAATTCTATAGTATACTCAAATGACGTAACAATAGAAATACCAATAGAATTTAAACAAGCAAGCAGTTTTACACAAGACTACTTTAATAAAGATGTTCCAGTAACATTAACAGGAACATATATAAACGAAATAGAAGAGACAGTAAATGCACAAAGAACAATAAGACTAAATTGGACAGAAATGCCAGAAACAGCATTTATCCAAAACATTGAAAAATATATGAACTTGAGTGAAGGGGGACTATTAATACAACAAAATATTTGTACAGGAGTACAAGACAACATATTGCCAAGACAAGCAGAAAAGATAACAACAAAAGCCCAAGAAATAAATGGGATATATCCAAAAGATGTAGTAGTAATAGCAAATGGAGAGAAATTACGCGAAGGTATAAACTATGACGAACAAGATGGAATGTTAGAAATAATCAATATTAAAAACCCAAATGAGAATGGCGAAATTGAATGGGGAAATTTTATAAACGAATATAATGTTATATATACATATGAAACAGAAGAAACAGCAGAACCAAGAACATTCAATTTAGAAACAACAGTTGAAATGAAGTTATATACAAAATCAGATGTAATAGCAAAAGAAAGCCAGGAAACAGTAGAAGTAGAAGCAAAAGGGAATTTAGTAGAAGTAACAAAAGAAGCAACAAAAAACTTAAACAAAGGATATATGTATGCAAACTCAAATGATGAAACGACATTTGCGGAAAGCAATACAATAAAAATATCAAAAGCATCTGAAATAGAAACAATAGAAATAAATAACCAAAACGAAATATTTGTAGACCAAAACAATAATGAATATGATGCTACAACAAATATGATTTATAAATCAACAACAATAAATAAAAATGATTTAGAAAAAATATTTGGACAAGCTTATGAACTAAAAATTGTAGATAGCCAAAACAATGAAATTGCAAACATATCAAATGTAACAGAAAGTGACAAAGCAGGAAACATCACAGTAAATTACGATACAGAAATAAATTACATTAAAATAATCACATCAAAGCCACAAGAAGAAGGAAATATTACAATACAAAATACGAGAGCAATAAAAGGAAATACAGGATATACAAAAGACCAATTGAAATCATTTAATAAAATAGTTTTAAATTGTAATGTAGCAAATGGAGAAAATACAGCTGAAAGCAAAACAGAGATGATTTTAAATGATACTGTAACAGAAGCTAAAATGGAAATAAGCAACACAAACTTATCAGCAGCACAAAGAAATCAAGATGTACAATTTTTAGTAACACTATTAAGTGATAGTGATAAATATGATTTGTACAAAAATCCAGTTGTTGACATTGTGTTACCACAAGAACTAAATATTGATGTAAAGAAAACAGCACAATTGAACTTTGAAAATGAAGTTCAAATTACTAAAATAGGAATGACTACAAGAGAAGATAACAAAAAAGTAATAAGAATTAATTTGGAGGGAGAACAAGTAAGTTTTGCAAAAGGTACAGCTGGCGGAATTCAAATGGTTTTACTTGGAGATATAGATGTAGAAAACACAACTGAAACAAAAGATGAAATAATACAATTGTTGTATTCAAATGAAAATTCTGATAATGTGCAATTTACTTATGATGTGCCAATTACAATAACTGCAAAACCTGAAGAAATAGTTGCAAGTGAAGAACAAGCTTCTGCTATGGAAGTTATGCCAAATGAACAACAAGGTGTTGCTCAAGCGGTTGCTCTTAATGAAGAAGTGGAAGATTTATCAATTTCTGTTTTAGCAAGAACAGGAGATAAGTACCTACAAGAAGGGGATACTGTTTTAGAGGGTCAAGGTATTAAGTATATTCTTAAAGTTACTAATAATACTAATGAAACTATGCAAAATGTAACTCTTGAGGCTACTAATACTAATGCAATTTATTATAATTATATTACATACCAAGATAATGTTAATGGGGAAATAATGGATAAAGTTAAATTAGTAGAAGACGAAAGTTTAACTTCAAAAATAATAGAAATAGGAGAATTAAAAGCAGGAGAAACAAGAGAGGTTAATTATCAAGTTTCTGCAAAAGAAATAGCTGAAGAAACTGCTGATTTAACTGGTGAAATTAAAGTAAATGTTAATGGAGAAGAAAAACTAATAATAAATAATATTACAAATAAAATTGAGCAAGGAAAATTAAAATTAAATTTACTATATGCAGATCCAGAAAATGAACAAAGATATTCTAAAGAATTATTTAGAATGGAACTAACAATAAAAAACATATCTAATGAAGATTTAACAGATATAAATGTTGAATTGCCTGTATCAGATAAAGCAGACTTCTTAGTAAAACATACTACAGTAGACGAAGAATTAGGTTGTGAATTTATAGAATACAAAGACAATATAGCTAAATTCAGAATTCCTAAGCTAGAGGCAGGAAAAGATACAAAAATCTTAATAGCATTACCAACAAATAGTATACCAGCGCAAGAAAAAGAAGTAGATATTTTAGAATATTTTACAGCCACAAGCGACAATACAACTTATACGTCAAATGAAATTGAAAGAAAAATTTTACAAGGAGAAGCACAAATTGTTGCAAAACAGACAACAAATATAGAAGGTAATATAGTAAAAGACAAAGACAATATAAAATTTATTATAGAAATGGAAAACAAGGGTGTTGTGCCTGCTAATGTATATGTTACAGATATTATTCAATTAGGTTTAAACACAAACAATGTAAAAATAATTCATAATGAGAATGAAACAGAAGAAACAATAGACAATATATTTTCTAAATCAATAGCAATGGAACCAAATGATAAAGTAAAAATAATAATAGATACAACATTAGAAAGTAAGAAAGTTGATGGAAATAAAATAACCAATAAAGTAAGTTTCATTTCTTCAGGATTGACAATAGAAGCAGATACTATAGAATTTATTATAGAAGGAAAAGAGAGTACAAACCCAGGTTCAAATACAGAGGATAAAACAGATACTAATAGTATAAAAGGACTAGCCTTTTTAGATTCAAATAAAAATGGAAACAAAGAAAGTAATGAACCAATATTACCGAATATTGAAGTTATGCTTTTAGATGAAACAGACCATACTGTTGCACAAGATAAAAATGGAAGAGACTTAGAGACAACTACAAATCAAAATGGAGAATATGAATTCAATAACTTAAAAAATGGCAAGTATAGTGTAATATTTATATATGATGTTAAAAAATATGCTGTAACACAATATCAAAAAGACGGAATAAGCGAAAATCAAAACTCAGATGTAATAAATACTAAAATTAAAATAGACGGAAAAGAAGTACAATGTGCAAAAACAAAAGAATTAGAAATTAAGGATAATAATCTAACTAATATAGATGCAGGTTTTATCGAAATAGAAAAATTCGATTTAAAATTAAGCAAATATGTTAGCAAAATTACAATACAAAATAATAAGGAAACAAGAACAATTACATATGACAAGTCACAACTTGCTAAAGCAGAAATAGCGGCAAGTAGGATAAAAGGTACTATTGTAACAATAGAATATGAGATAGAAATTTCAAATGAGGGAGATGTTCCTGGGTATGCACGTGAGATTGTAGATTATTTACCAAATGATTTAAAATTTGATAAGAACCAAAATTCAAATTGGACACAAGGCGAAAAAGGTAATGTATATACAACAGAATTAGCAAACCAAGAAATATTACCAGGAGAAACAAAAAGTGTTAAATTAATTTTAACAAAAACTATGACACAAGAAAATACAGGAACAATTATAAACAAGGCTGAAATCAGCAAACACTATAATGAATATATGTTAAATGATATAAATTCAACACCAGCAAATAGGAATGAAAAAGAGAATGATATGGGAAGAGCAGATGTTATTATATCAATAAATACTGGAAATGTAGTGTTATATATTTCAGTAATAATGTTTGCAATTGTTGCAATTGGAGTTGGAACATATTTTATAAAGAAGAAGGTAATTATAGGATAAGGAGGACAAGTAAATATGAAAAAAATTAAAATACTAATATTTGTGTTGATACTGATGATAGTTTTAATTCCGACATTTTCTGTGGCAGCTGATTTTGCTTGTCCAAGCTGTGGCATACAATATGGTGGTGGCGCAGGGAATAGAGGACTAGGTGCGATATGGCATGCGATGAGAATATATGGAGATGCTTGGCTAGATACAGATATAGGAGACCATACAGGTACATGGGGAAGCGAATATATAGTGCCACATGGATTGGACAAACTAGAAGGCGAAGGAGCTATTCACTCTAGAGGAGGAATATGCTTTGGTCATGCTTCTGCATCTGGTGAGGATACATCACACGTTGAAATTGCAGTATTAGATATAGGAGAAGAAATAAAACGCTATAAAGTAGGTACACCTGGATATGATGAAGTTAGTGATGATTCAGAGAAAAGCTGGTATTATAAAGGAGCCTATCTTGTTGCACAATCTACAATGATTGGAGAGACATCCAATAAATCTAGTTATAAAAATCGCATTAGGGGTTGGCTTGATGGCGAATATGGAAAATTAGGAATAAATTGCCAAAAACCTAGTAAAAGTGATTGTGATTATGATTTCTCAGTGGCTGATAGTTATGCGAATTCATTAACAGATTCTCAAACAACAGTAACATTTAGCACAACATCTAAAGAAGGAGAAGGCGCTAAGCAAGTAATAGAGCAAAAGACAATTGGTGGAAAGAGATATACATTTATTGGACCATATAATTTAAAACATCAAGGAGGAACAATATCAGAAAAAGCTAAAATAACAACAAGAGAAGGAGGAACAATAGAAACAACTTTATGCAGTAAAGATGGAACACATATAGAAGAACTAAGTAAACTTGCGAAATATGAAGGAGACACTTTCTATATTGTATCTGAAAATGAAATAAGTTCTGTAAAACAAATAGATTTAAGTAAGACATATTCAATTACTAAACTTATAAGAGCTAGAATTGTATTGGCATCACCTGAGGGTGGTGGTGGAGCTCAAAATGTTAGTGTGTTTTATGGAAAAGAACTAACAGGAGAGGAATTAAAAAATTATGTATCTGAAAAACATAAACCATTAACATTACCAGGAGTTCTTGAAAGCAAAATAACAATTATAAAACAAGATGTAACAACTAAAAAGAGACTACAAGGAATAGGGCTAGTACTATACTCAGAAGAAGCAAAAGGATATGTAAAAAACAATGGCACAAAAGTGCAATATGTATCAAACATAAAAGATGCAACAGAATTTATAACAAACAAAAATGGAGAAGTAGTGGTAGAAAAACTTACTAAAAAAGGAAAATATATAGTATGGGAAACAAAACACCCAGATGCAGAAAAAAATGGATATGAAGAAGTAAGTAGAGAAAAACCACTAAAAGTAGCAGAAGGAACAATACAAGCAATAGGAAGCAATATAACAATAACAGCCAACAACATGAAGGAGTATATAAAAATATCAGGATTTGTATGGGAAGATATGTTATATGAAGATGGAAAAGAAGGTGCAAGAAACTTCATATATAAAGATACATCAACTCCAAATGATAAAAACGACAAACTACTACAAAATGTAACTGTCAAACTAATGAGTACAAAAACAGGAGAAGTAGCGACTAAGACAACAAATGGAGAAGGAGCATATCAATTTACTAAAGTAAAAATAGACAAGCTAAACGAATATTACATACAATTTACATACAATGGAATGAATTATAAATGTGTGGATTTAATTGACTTAAAACAATGGAATACAAGTAAATCAGCAGAGTCAAGCAGAAGACAAACATTTAACAATAAATTTAAAGTAATAACAAACAATAATGCAAATGGAGATGCAGGAGACATAAGTTTAAAATATGATGGAATAACAAATCATAGAAGTACATTAAATCTTGAAGGAAATCCAAAATATGGATACAATGGAGCGGCATATCCAATAAATAACACAGCAGATAAATATCTAATAAATTCAAATACAAGAGATGCGTATAATGGATGTTTGGATAAAATAAGTACAGCAGACGAAGTAAGAAAAAAAGAAATTACTGAATTTAAAAATATAAATTTAGGATTAGTAGAAAGAGAACAACCAAATTTATCAGTTAAAAAAGATTTAAAAAATGTAAAAATACTTGTAAATGGAAAAGGACAAATATATGAATATGACAAGAGATTTTCACATATGAACGAAAGTGGTGGAGACGGATATGATATTGGTGTAAAATTTGCAAATAAATATGGAAGTATGAAATATACAAGACCAATTTACAAAGCAGACGTAATGTTCGAAAGTAATGACAAAGACAGAGAATTACAAGTATACCTAACATATGCAATAGGAATAAAAAATAATTCAAGTAACATATCTGCACAAATAAATGAAATTGTTGACTTCTACGATAAGAGATATGCAGAAAATAGTTATGGTGCAGAAATTAAAGTAGGTACAGGATTAACTAACGAAGCGATTGTAACAAACGAAATACCATTCAATGATTTAGGAAACAACCATAATGCTAACAGAAACGAATACAACAAAATGACAATAGACACATCAGTATTAGGTAAAATTGAAAAACAAACATTTAAAACCGTTTATATACAATTCAAACTAAGTAGAGAACTAGTATACGAAATTCTTGGAGAAGAAGGAACAACACAAGAACCACTAGACAACGTAACAGAAATAACATCATATTCTATATTTGACGCAAATGGTGCAGTATACGCAGGAATTGACCAAAACTCAAATCCAGGAAACGCAGTACCAGGAAATAGAGACACATACGAAGCAGATACAGACGCAGCACCATCACTAAGATTAGAATACAATGTGGAAAGAACAATAACAGGAAATGTATTTGAAGACTTACCACTTGAAGACTTATTGAAAGACGGTGTAAGACAAGGTAATGGACAATTAGATTTAGATGAGAGCGGAAATCCAAAAGAGCCAGGAATTCCAAAAGTAAAAGCAGAACTACTTAGAAAAGAAGCAAAAACAGACGGAACTTATGGAGAATGGAAGTCGCCAACGAATGAAGCAGGAGAAAAACTATATGAAACAACAACAGATTCAAATGGAGCGTACACAATTAGTGACTTCGCAGCAGGAGACTATGTAATAAGATACACTTGGGGTGGAAAAGAGCATATAGTAGATGTGGACAAAAAATATACTGCTCAAAACTACAAAGCAACAATATTTGATGAAGGAGTACATACAGGAGAGAAGTGGTATACAAGTAAAGACCCAAGATACTCAGATGCAAAAGATGTATATGATAATTCAGATAAAAACAAATATACATCAGAAGGTATTGAAGACACAAGAGAAACAATAGACGCTGATATCAATACAGGACTTATAAAATATGACAAAGTCGATGACACAGAAAAAGTAATGGTATCTCAATCAAACGAAATGTCAATAGACATAGAATACAATCCAACAGAAGTATATAATCCTAATCCAAATCCTGGACAAGAAAGACCAAGTGAAGGAGAAACAGGAGAAAACACATATGGTGTAAATAGAGAACACAAGATACAAAACGTAGACTTTGGTATAATAGAGAGACCAAGACAATATTACGAACTAATTAAAAAGATAGACACAATAAAAGTAACATTACAAAATGGTCAAGTAATAGTAGACGCAGCCATAGACAACGATTATAAAGTAAATCCAGAAGAAACAACAGGACTTACATCATTTAAACCACTTGGAGGAACATCAGGTTTCCCAAACGGACTTGTAAAACTAGAAATGGATAACGAATTAATGCAAGGTGCAACTGTTGAGCTAACATATAGCCTTTTTGTAAAAAATTCAAGTGAAGAAGACTATGTATATAAAGCTTTCTATACATATGGAATAAGCGGAAGACCAACACGTGCTGAAGATATAAGAAACTCAGCAACAAAAATAACAGTTGAAAAAATAATAGATTACCTAGACAAAGAATGGGCAGTAAATGAAAGTAAAGACACATATATAGAAAGTGAATGGGAAAAGAAAACAATAGACAACCTTGAAAGTAATAAAGCAGTAGATCCAAGAGTATTAGGGAAAGACGCAACAGTAAAAACAGCTATAAAAGACAGAATAATACTACAATCAGAAAAACTAAAAGGTAATAGCATAGCAAGAGGAGAAACAACAGATTCACTAAAATTAACAGCAACAAAGGTATTAACAACAATAAACAACTCAGACATAGAGCTAGATAACGAAGCAGAAGTTATACAGGTTACAAAAACAGGTGGAGGATCATTAACAACAAGTGATGGAACTAAGAAATTAATACCAGGAAACTATGTGCCAGGTTCAGGTAAGAAAGTTGAGGACGATGACGATATGGCGCAAACATTCACTATAACACCAAATACAGGTGCTAACTTGAATTACGTATTACCAATATCAGTTGGAATAGGAGCATTAGTAATTTTAGGAGTAGGAATAGTTTGGATTAAAAAACTTTTTGGGACAGGCCAAAAAAGTTCTAACTAAAAAGACGTTTTGGGACAGGCCAAAAAAGTTTTAAATGCAAAAGATTGAAGAACGGGATAAACTTATCTCGTTCTTTTTATGCCAACGGGGACGGACCTTATTGCCACTGGGGACGTATCTTATTGCCACTGGGGACGGACCTTTTTGGCAATTTTTTGCCAAAAAGGTCCGTCCCCAGTGGCAATAAGATACGTCCCCAGTGGCAGAATTGGTAATTTTAAAAGTTTCGACATTTGTGTTGCAATTTTTGACAATATGTAATAAAATAAAAATCACAAAATAAGATAAGAAATAAAAACAAAAATAAATAAATCAAAAAAAGTAGAAAACTTTTTTAAACAAGAAGACCAAAAAAGACAAAAACCACAAAGGACAAGTAGTAAAATAAGCCTATAAATAAAAAGAGGTGGTAAGGATGTTTCAAAATATAAATGAAGACACAATAGAAATAGATAGCAAAAATACAAGAGAAGCAAAACACAAAATAAACTTATTCTCAAAGGTATTCACAAAAGAGAATATTGCAATATATCTTGTATCATTTATGCTGTCATTAGTTAGTTTAAACGGAGAATTTTCAATATTTAGCATAAGTATGTTAGGAGCATGCTTTGCTTCTTCTGTGCCATTATTAGGAGTAATAATAGTATCAATTGTAGGGAATGCAATAAAGTTCGGCATAGGTGGAGCATTGGGATATTTCTTAACAGCACTTGTTGTAATAGCAAGCTTTTTCATAATAAAGCCATATTACAATGAAAAAGAGAGAAACGAAAAAATAAAAATTGGCAAAAACATATTTATATCAACAATACTAGTGCAAGTAGTGCAATTTGCTATGAGCACATTTACATTATATGATGTATTATCAGCAATAACAGTATCAATAATAGCATTAGTGTTTTACAAAATATTTGTAAATTCAGTAATATTAGTACAAGAATTTTACAAGCAAAGAGCTTTTTCAATTGAAGAGGTGATAGGTGCAAGTTTATTGCTTTCAATTGCTGTATGTGGATTTGGAGATTTAAGTCTATTTGGGCTTAACATTTGTAACATATTAAGCATATTGATTGTAATGATTTTAGGTTGGAAAAACGGAGTTTTAGTAGGTGCAACTTCAGGTGTGACAATAGGTGTAACCTTAGGGATTATTACAGGTACTGAGCCAATTATGATAGCAGCATATGCAATTTCAGGATTAATTGCAGGGCTATTAAATAGATTTGGAAAAGTGGGAGTAGTTGCAGGTTTTGCTGTTGGAAATATCGTATTAGCTTACGCATCTAATGGTTACACAGTTGAGCTAATTCATTTTAAAGAGATATTAGTCGCATCGATTGGATTACTAGCAGTTCCAAAAACTTTCAACATAGACTTAGAAGAATTCATAGGAAATGGAAGATTTTTGCCAGTAGTACCAAGTAGAGCACTAAACAAAAGTAAAGAGGTAGCAACAAGCCTAAACAATGTATCAGAAGCAATTCAGGAAATGGCAACAACATATAAAGTTGAAGAAAACAAACCACAAGAAGAACTAATGGCTAAAAATAAGCAAATATTCATATCAGAAATGTTAAACAACCTAGACAATCATAAAGAAAATATACTATTTGAAGATTTATCAAACTCCGAAGGAGAGATAGTTGATAGCATATTCAAATATATGATAGAAAAACAAGAAATAGATAGAGCAAATTTATTAAAAATATTTGCAGACAATAATAGCTACATAATAGGGTTTGACGACGAAGATATCAGCCCAAAACTAGAAAATGACATTTTGCAAATAGTTAGAATTATAAACTTATCATACAAAGTAAGTAAATCGGACTTCATTTGGCAAAAGAAAGTAGAACAAAATCAGAAAAATATCAAAAAACAGCTAAACGAAGTTTCAAAAGCAATAGGAAGTATGGCAGAAGGAATAGAAAAAGACATACAGGCAGAAGAAAAATACGAAAAAGAAAAAGCACAAATAATAGAACTAATAAAACAAAAAAATATAGAAATAGAAGATGTGGTAATAAAACACAAAACAAGATATATGGTAGAAATATACAGCGCAAACAGCTTAGAAACAACAGAGATAAACACACTTGAACAAATACTAACAAAAGTATTAAAAGAAAAAATTGCACTAAATTATGACGCAAGCACAGAAAAAATCCTAAACTTCCTATCAGACGATAAATACAAAATGGCACTTGGAATGACATCTGCAACCAAAAGCAAAAGTGAGCAATCTGGAGACAGCATATTAAACATCAGACTAAAAGACGGAAAATACCTAATTGCCATAAGTGACGGAATGGGAACAGGAAAAGAAGCCAAAAAAAGTAGTAAACAAGCATTAAAAATGTTAGAAAACCTACTACTATCAGGATTTGACAAAGAAACATCATTAAAACTAATAAACACATCATTAATAAACAAAAATATCGAAACATTTGCAACACTAGACATTGCAATAGTAGACCTATACAAAGGAAACATCGAATTCATCAAAAGCGGAGCTTGCCCAACATACATAAAAAACAAAAAAAGAGTACAACTAATAAAATCAAGCTCACTACCAACAGGAATAGTAGAAAACAGTGAAGTAGAAACATTTGATAGAGACATAAAAACAGGAGACATCGTATTAATGTGCTCAGACGGAATTTTAGACTCAAACATAGAATACAAAAACAAAGAACTTTGGGTTAAATATATGTTAGAAGACATAGAAACAACAAACACACAAAAAATATCAGACTTAATTTTGAACGAAGCAATAGACAATAACTTTGGAGTTGCCAAAGACGATATGAGCATTATAACATTTAGAATAATTGAAAAATAAAAAGATTGCCAATGGGGACGGACCTTTTTGGCAATTTTTTGCCATTGGGGACAGACCTTGTTGGCACGCTTTTGCTATCAAAGCACAGTATTTATTTGAAAATGGGTGTTTTTAAGGTCTGTCCCCAAAAACACCCAAAAACATCAAAAATCAATTGCAATTAATAGCGAAATATGATATAGTGTAAGCGTAAAAAGGAGTGAATTAAATGCCAAGGTCAAACAAGGGAAGAAGATACGAAGAACCTAAACTAAATATAAAAAAAGTAATAGCGGTAATACTAGCAATAGTAGTGCTAATAATGTCAATTTTTGTAATAAAAGGCATAATAGATAAAAGTAAAGAAGAAGGAAGAATAACAAGCAAAAGTTACTTCGCCGCATTCAAAGACAACAAATGGGGAGTAATAGACGAAGCTGGAAACTATGTAATAGACCCATCATATGCAGAGATGATAGTAGTTCCAAACAGTAAGAATGATGTGTTTATTTGTACATATGATGTAGATTACACAGCTGGAACATACAAAACAAAAGCGCTAAACAGCAAAAATGAAGAGGTATTTACAAATTATGAGCAAATAGAAACAATTCAAAATATGGACAAAAACAACAATGCATGGTATGAGGAAAATGTACTAAGAGTAAAAAAAGGCGAAAAGTATGGGATAATCAACCTAGATGGAACAGAATTATTACCATGTGAATATGACGAAATAGTGGCACAACCAGAAGTGAAAAATTCACTAAAAATATCAAAAGAAGGTAAAGTTGGAATAGCAGATAACGAAGGAAAAATCATAATTCAGCCACAATATCAAGATATTCAAAACTTAGGGAAAGACAACAAAGACGGATTTATAGTAAAAAATGAAAATGGAAAATCTGGAATAGTAGATTTTTCGAACAATAAAATTTTAGAAGCAAAATATGACGGAATAACAAAGGTACATGGAAATGACTTATATGTTGTAATGCAAGGTAAAAATCAGATTTTAGTAAAAAAAGATGGAACAGAAGTGTTAAGCAAAGGATATGACGAAATAACGGAAATATTAAAAAATGCAGAAAACGGAATAATATATAAAAGTAAAAACAAATATGGTGTAATGAAGCAAACAGGCGAAAATACAATAGAAGCAACATATGATGATTTAAAAGAAGCAAAAACAGGAATATTAATTGCAAAAAAAGGCGACAAATATGGAATAATAGACTTAGAAAATAGTACAAAAGTAGAATTTAAATATACATCAATAGCATATAACGAAAAAGCAGATTTATATATTGCTCAAGACGAAGAATATAATGACGAAATTTTAAATAGTGAATTTCAAGTAAAACAAACAGGAATATTGACAGATTTAAATGAAGAAAAAGGCTATATTGAGTTGAGACAAAATGACGAATATAAATATTACAATTTCAGATTTGAAGAGAAAAAAGAGGCAGACATATTTGCAACAACCACTTTATTTGTAAGCAAAAAAGACGGAAAATATGGCTTTGTAGATAAAGACGGAAAAGTTGTAGTAGATTACAAATATGATGACGCAGGAAATCAAAATGTATATGGATATGCAGCAGTAAAGAAAGACGGAAAATGGGGAGCAATAAACGCAAAAGGAGAACTTATACAAGAACCAACATACAATTTAGACGATTATTTAAAAGTTGATTTTGTTGGAAGATGGCACTTAGGAAAAGACCTTAATATGAACTATTATAATCAATTATAGTATTTATAATAAGAAAGGTGATAAAAAATGGAACTAAAGACGAATTACCAATACACATACTTTATACATCCCTTTATAATAAAAGAAGGGAAATACCAAAAATACATACAAAAAATGTTAAAAGACAAAAACTTTGAATTAAAAGTATTTCAAAGAGAAAAAGACCTAAAAATGTACCAATACTTTTTACCCAAAGCTAGAGAATTCTTATTTTCAAGCTTTGGACTAAACAGCGAAAAAATAAAAAAACTTGAAGAATTGCCAATAGAAACGCGGAGCAGCGCTACTTAGCAAATATTCGTGTAACATATTCGAATATAATTTGAAAAAGGATATCCAAGGAAAAGTTGATGACAGTAAAGGAATATTTTTTAACATACAAAAAATAGAAGTTATATGTTTCAAAACAGGAATAGGATTTGTTTTGATAAAAACAAATGTGGAAGAAGAGACAAGCTTTGCAAACATATTAAACTTCAATTACAAATTCAGAGACATAAATCAAGAAGGGAATATGCTAAATTCCTATGATAATATTCGTTTGCAAACTGGGGATTTTGCAGATGTAAAGACTTTTAGAGATTTGCTAAAAAGCATTACAGATTCAAATGCTGATGCAATGGAACTAGATATAAATGTAGAAAGATTTTTGACATTTTCGTATTTGTGTGTAGACCAAGAAGCTTGGAATTCTGCAAATGAATTTGACAAAATAAAGCATCACTTTGTAAAATATGCTAATATTTTGCCAGCTGACAAAGATGTAAATTCAGAAGCAATTGAAGCAAAAAAAATGGTAACATTATCAAAATGGAAATATGCAAAACTGGCACTAACAAAACAATCAGTGGCATTACTATCATCAAGTGCAGAAATGAATAATTACACAATACTTCCAGCAGAATACGAAAATCAATATCTTTATACATACATATTAAATTTGTATAAAAAAATATATCTAAAAAAATTACAAGCAGAATTCAAAAATCCTAGAAAAGTAAATTCTGCAAGAAAGCAATTTGCTAATTTTACAAAAAAACTTTGGGTTCAAGAAGTAACGGAAGATGACACTGGTACAGAATTAGACTTAAAAATGAGAGACGTTTTGGAATTAGAAAAATTGTATGCAGAAGTGAAAAGCAAGTATGATGTTTTGTATAAAGATATGAATGTTGAGAAAAACAGAAAATTAATAATTTTTATTGCAATAATGCTAGGTGCTTCATTAGCTTTAAATATAATAAATTTTATTGTTTTAATGAAAAAATAAATAATCTATAAAAGATAAGGAGAGGCAGTGATTTTATCATAATGCTTCTTTTTTTATTCACCACATTGACGTTATGCGTCAGTTTATATATAATATAAATGTGTATAACAAAATAAAAAATGCAAATACTTAAAAAGAAAAACAAAGAGATACTTATTGACATAAAACTTGTTAAAAAATACAATAAAATAAACAAAAGAAAGGACGATGAAAATGAAGAAAAATTATGGAATAACCCTGATATCTCTAGTAATAACAATAATAGTTTTATTGATTTTGGCACGGAATAACAATAGCAACACTAACAGGAGATAATGGAACAATAACCAAGGCACGGAGAAGCAAAATTCAAAACAGAACTATCAGCGGTGGCAGAAGAATATGAATTGTATTTAGCACAAAGACTTTTAGAAGATAGAACTTTTGAAGAAGGCGCATTATATGCTGGAAGAAATGCGTTAATATATAACTCTGTGCAAGAAGAAGGGAATATATATACAGTATTAAAAAACTCAAGCAAAAAATATGTTGATAATTTTGAAGTAATAAAAGGAGAATTATATTATTTTGCCCAAAACGACCAAGAGGGAAAATGGGCACAAGAAATAGGAATAAAAGTAAGTCCATATATAATAATAGACGGAGAATTAATGTCAGCAAAAGACAATTTAGGTTTAAAAGATGAAGCAACAGGCTCAATAATAATACCACAAAATGTAACTAAAATAGGAAAAGGTGCTTTTTCACAGTTGCAAGGACTAAAGAAAATAGTAATACCAGGAACAGTAAAAATAATTGATGTTGATGCATTTAGAGGAAATACTACATTAGAAGAAGTTATTATACAAGAAGGTGTTGAAGTAATTGAACAAGAAGCGTTTAGAGCTTGCCCAGTGTTGAAAAACGTTGAATTGCCAACCACAATAACAAAATTAGGAAATTTGCTTTTCTGTGGTTGCCATAGTATAACAAGTGTTAATATTCCACCCAATGTTTCGTCGATAGGAAGTGGTTTGTTCTATGAGTGTGGTGGACTTGAAAGTGTAGTTATTTCCAATGGTATAACATATATTTCAGGTAGTATGTTTTATAATTGTAGTAAATTGAAGCAAGTTGAAATACCTTCAACTGTGCAACAAATAAATGGAGGAGAAGCATTTTCAGGATGTGTAAGTCTAACAGAAATAGACTTAATTAATAATGAGCATTTTGTATATCAAAATGGAATATTAAGTGATGTGGGAGGAACTACAATTTATTTTGCTTCTGATAAAATATTAAAAAGTAATACAACATTTACTATTCCAGAAGGAATAAAAACTTTTAACTATAATATTTCAGGCTATAATAACATAAAAAAGATAGTTATTCCTAGCAGTGTTAACAAAATTATAAATAGCGCATCATTTCCAACTAGTTTAGAAGAAATTGAAGTAAAACAGGGAAATGAAACTTATATTAGTGAAAATAGTTGTCTAATGAGTAAAGACAGAAAAGACTTGATATGTTGTTTTTCTAAAGAAAAAGAGATAACTTTAAGTGAAGAAATTGTAAATATCGGAAGAGCGGCATTTAGAACAGCACAAAATTTAGAAAATATAGTATTGCCAGAAGCTGTAGAAACAATTGGTTTGGAAGCATTTGCACCGCTAAGTAAGTTAAAGACATTATATTTAGGTAAAAATGTGAAAAACTTAAGTCCAATGTTTATGGCAGAGAATAGTAGTGGAAATAGAACTATGGCAGATATTACAATATCTCCTCAAAATCCTAATTATATGATAAATGATAATATAATATATAGTAAAGACGGGAAAAAGATAATCATAGTTTTAAAGTATATTACAGGAAGTTATACAGTAGAAGATAATGTAGAAGTGATAGGAGAGAGAGCATTTGCAAATCAACGTAATTTGACAGAAGTTATATTAAAAAACAATGTAAAGGAAATAAATGATCTTTCATTTTCCTATTCTAAAAATTTGAAAAGAGTAGAAATAGGAAATGGGATTGAAAGAATAAGTGCTAGTGCTTTTACCAGCTCTAACAATTTGGGTGAAATTATCATTCATAAACCCAAAAATTCAATTGCTAATTCACCATTTGGATGCATGTTTGGAGAAAGAGCAATAACTTGGGATAGTAATTAATTATAATAAAGTATAAACAAGTGGGCCTTTGTACCCACTTGATTTAATTTTATAAAAATGATAGTATTATTAGTAGATACAAAAACAAGGAGGCCTTTTATGAAAATAGCCTGTGGAACAGATATAATAGAAATAGAAAGAATAAAAGAAAATATAGAAAACTTAGGAGAAAAGTTCTTAAACAAAATATACACAGAACAAGAAATACAATACTGCGAAAGCAAAAAAGTACAAAAATATCAAAGTTATGCAGCAAGATTTGCAGTAAAAGAAGCAGCATTTAAGGCCATATCTTTTAAGCTAAAAGACAAATATCAAATATGCTGGAAAGACATAGAAACAATTGTAAATACTCAAGGCAAACCTGAACTTAAAATAATAGGCTTAGACTTAAATGACATAGAAAGTATGGACGTGAGTATATCACATTGCCAAGCTTATGCAACAGCAAATGTAACAATTTTGATTAAATAAAAAATATTGCCATTGGGGACGGACCTTTTTGGCAATTTATTGCCACTGGGGACAGACCTTTTTGGCATGGGAAAAGAATAATTAGAGATAGAAGGAGAAAAAATGAAATTTTTTGATAGCCATGCACATTTAAATGACGAGAAGTTTGACGAAGACAGAGAGGAACTAATAGAAAAAATCCACAACGACGAAATAGAAAAATTTATAACAGCAGGATACAGCATAGAGAGTTCAAAAAAAGCAATAGAACTATGTAAAAAATATAAATTTATGTACCCAATATGTGGAATATCACCAAACGACATTCCACAAACTGAAGACCAATTGTGGAAAGACTTAGCTGAAATTGAACAAATAATAAAAACAAATAATCTTACTGTTGCAGTTGGCGAAATCGGTTTAGACTATTATTGGAACAAAGAGAATAAAGATTTACAAAAGCTAGCTTTCAGTGAACAAATAAAAATGTCAAATAAATTAGGGCTTCCAATAGTTATACACACAAGGGAAGCTGTAATGGACACAATAGAAATTTTAAAACAAAACGAAGTTATCAAAAAGGGAATTTTTCATTGCTGTCCACTAAACAGAGAGCTGGTCAAAGAGGCTTTAAAATTAGGATTTTACATTTCCTTTGCAGGTCCAGTCACATTTAAGAATTCAAAAAACGCAGATGAGATTATAAATCTTGTGCCAAATGATAAAATGTTAATTGAGACAGATAGCCCATATCTTTCTCCAGAGCCATTAAGGGGAAGAAGGAATGACCCAAGAAATGTTAAGTTGACAGCTCAAAAAATTGCAGATGTTAAGGGACTTACTTTGGAAGAAGTTGCTAACATTACTTACGAAAATGCTATGAGGATTTTTGAAATATAATATTAAGTTAAAAGTCATTTATTAAAAGAAGAAATTGAAAAACTAGAAAAAGAAGAATAACAAATACAAGAAAGCTAGAGTACACTATATACTCTAGCTTAAATATTTAATACAATTTATCTCAAATTCCTTAAAGCCTCAATTCTGTCTTCTGTACTAGGGTGAGTAGACCAAATATTAGAAGACTTCTTCTTTTTACCCTCCTTAGTATCACTCCTAAAAGGATTAACAATATACATACTAGCAGTAGCACTATTAGCAGTACCTAACTGATTAGGGTCACTTTCCAACTTTTGTAAAGCAGAAATAAGACCATCAGGATTACGAGTAAACTCAATAGCAGTACTATCAGCCAAAAATTCTCTCTTTCTTGACAAAGCAAGTTGCATCAAAGAACCAAAAATAGGAGAAAGAATTAAGCAAACTAATCCGATTAACATCAAAATTCCATTTCCACTATTATTATCACTGTCGCTATCTTTGCCACCGCCCCAGAAAAGAGTTCTAGAAACAATATCAGAAAGCATTACAATAAAACCAACCATAACAGAAACTACACAACTAAGCAAGATATCGTAATTTTTGATATGGCTCATTTCGTGGGCAATTACACCTTCCAATTCATAATAATCTAACTTTTCTAAAAGACCAGTAGTAACACAAACAACAGCATTCTCAGGATTTCTACCAGTAGCAAATGCGTTTGGTTGAGCATCATCTACCACATAAAGCCTAGGCTTTGTAGTCAAGCCAGAAGAAATCATCAAAGCATCTAAAATATTTACTAGCTTTAAATCTTCCTCTTTAGTTGCAGGTCTTGCCCTATTAAGAGACAAAACAATTTTATCACTATAATAGTAAGAACCCCAAGCAGATGCGATAGACACAGTAAGTGCAATTACAATTGAAAGCACTCCCAAATCTAAAGCATTACATACATAATATATTATTAAAGTAATAACTAATATAAATATACTAACAATTATTCCAGATTGTATTTTATTTCTTTTAACATTTTCAAACATAAAAATTATTCCTTTCTATTATTGCCATTGGGGACGGACCTTTTTGGCAATTTATTGCCATTTACCTCCGTCCCTGTTGGCAATTTTTTGCCAAAGGGGACACTCCTTCATTTTGGAAACGTCCCCGACGGACATGTTTATCCATCGGGGACATATCTATTAGAATTTAGTTCCCAAAGTCAACTTTAACATTTTTTCTAGCTTCATCACTTTCTGCTTTAAATAAATCACGTGCTGTGAAATTAAACATTCCAGCGATAATGTTAGAAGGAAATACTTGTAATTTTGTATTGTACATAGTTACAGCATCATTGTAAAATTGTCTTGAAAAAGAAATTTTATTTTCTGTATTTCTTAATTCTTCAGATAAATCTGAGAAATTTTGATTTGCTTTTAGTTCAGGGTAGCTTTCAGAAACAGCCATTATTGTTTTTAATGATGTTGATAGTTCGTTATCTAATTTTGCTTTTTCAGAAATGCTATTTGTATTAGCCCAAGAAGTTCTAAGTGCAGCAATTTTTTCGAAAGTTTCTTTTTCATGTGCCATGTAACCTTTTACAGTTTCAACAAAGTTTGGAATTAAATCAAATCTTCTTTGTAGTTGAACGTCAATTTGACTCCAAGCGTTGTCAACTTTTATTCTAGATTGTACTAAACCATTATACATTCCTATAACAGCTATGATAAGTACAGCTAAAATAGCTAATATAATCCATAACATAATAATAAATCCTCCTATTCTTATAATATACAAATAGATAATAACATATTCTGATTTTTAATACAAGAAAAATGTAAAAAAATAAAATTAAAAAAGTAATATTTTAAAAATTGGAACATATAATAATAGTAAGTGCCTACGGAAATAAGCAATTCGAACAAAAAGGACAAATTATTTTGGGAAAATGATATGTTTCTAAGTCCTGAAAGCGTAGGGAAACGGCAAAATTTGACAAATTAGAAAAAATATAGTATAATGAATATGTTGCCAAAAGGAGGTAATAGAAAATATGAAAAGAGAAGAAAAAGCTTCAATTTCCATTATGAAAATAATATGTGTAACCATAATAATGATTTTAATATCAGGAATCGGAGTTATGGCAGTAAACACAAACTTGAAAGACGTAAAAATCATTCTTCAAAACGGATACGAAATGTCAACACTAACAGGAAAAGCAACAGTATCAGAAATACTAGAAGAAAACAATATAGTACTAGAAGAAAATCAAAAAACAATACCAGACCTAAACCAAGAAATAATAACAGGTCAAAGTATACAAATAACAGACAAAACATACAACGAAGTTCAAATTGCAAAAATATCAGAAGAAGGTGTACAAACAACACTAGAACAAATACTAGAAAATTATGCACCAATCACTGAAAAAATAGTAACAGAACAAGTTGAAATACCATATGAAACAGTTACAAAAAATGCAACAACATCAGAACAAGGAACAACAAGCAGAGTACTAAAACAAGGAAAAAATGGATTAAAAGAAGTAACATACAAAGTAAAAATCCAAAACAACGTGGAAATTGAAAGAACAGTACTATCAGAAAAAGTAATAACAGAACCAGTAAACAAAATAGTACAAGTACAAAAAACGGTACAAACAACATCAAGAGCTAGCACAACACCAAGAACAGCAGCAGTTCCAACAAACGGAACAACATATAAAATAACAGCATACTGCTCATGTGCAAAATGTTGTGGAAAATCAACAGGAAGAACAGCATCAGGAACACAAGCAACAGCGGGAAGAACAGTAGCAGCACCAGCGAACTTCGCATTTGGAACAAAGTTAAACATTGGTGGACAAATCTACACAGTAGAAGACAGAGGCGGAGCAATAAAAGGTAACAAAATAGATATATACGTAAATTCACACGCAGCAGCACTACAATGGGGAGTAAGATACTTGCCAGTAAGTGTGGTTCAATAAAATAAATAATAAAAAACTCTCAAGCAGTCAAGCGAGAGAGTTTTTTTGTGCCTAGAATGGGGAAGACTTAAAAAATTTTGGCTAGACATTGACGTAAAAATGTAGTAAAATAGGAACGTGCCAATGGGGACGGTTCTTTTTGGCAGATTTCTGCCAAAAAGGTCCGTCCCCGTTGGCAGGAAAAAAGAAAGGACGAATGCAAATGAAATTAATATCATGGAATGTAAATGGCATAAGAGCTTGTTTAGAAAAAGGTTTTGCAGATTTTTTTAAACAAGTAAATGCAGATATATTTTGCATACAAGAAACTAAATGCCAACCAGAACAAGTAGATTTACAATTTGAAGGATACAAAAGCTATTGGAATAGTGCTGAAAAGAAAGGCTATTCAGGAACAGCAATATTTACAAAAAAAGAGCCAATAAATGTAACATATGGAATAGGAATAGAAGAACACGACAAAGAAGGAAGAGTAATAACACTAGAATTCGAAAAATTCTATATGGTAACAATATATACACCAAATTCAAAAAGAGAGCTAGAGAGACTAGAATATAGGCAAATATGGGAAGATGAAATAAGAAGATACTTATTAAAATTGAACGAAACAAAACCAGTAATAATGTGTGGAGATTTAAATGTAGCACATAAAGAAATCGACCTAAAAAATCCAAAAACAAATAGGAGAAGTGCAGGATTTACAGACGAAGAAAGAAACAAAATGACAGAACTGCTAGATGCAGGATTTACAGATACATTCAGGCACTTATACCCAAACAAAGAAGAAATTTACAGCTGGTGGTCATATATGAGAAAAGCAAGAGAGAAAAACGTAGGCTGGAGAATAGACTACTTTATAACATCAAAACAAATAGAAAACAAAATAAAAGAAGCAAAGATACACACAGAAGTGCTGGGAAGTGATCATTGCCCAGTAGAATTGGACATAGAATTATAAGTAGATGTGTCCCAAAATGGACAAAATGTCCATCTGGGACGTTTCCTAATGGACATTTTGTCCAAAAAGAAACGTCCCCAAATGTCCCAAAGGAGGTAGAAAAGTGAAAGAAGTAAAAAATCATTGGAAAAAATGGGTATATTGGTTTTTGCTAGGAGCAGCAATAATTGTGTTATACAAGGCATTAGATAATTTTGGAGATATATTGGACGGTCTTCACAAATTTTTTGCTATTTTAAGTCCGTTTCTAGCAGGAATTTTTATAGCATATTTGTTGTATATGCCATGCAGAAATATAGAAAGTACATATAAAAAATCGAAATCAAAGTTTATTAAGAAAAAATCGAGAATTTTAAGTGTAGCAACAGTTTATATAATAGCAGCATTATTACTAATAATTTTAGTAAATGTTATTTTACCAGTAGTTGTGGAAAGTGTTGTTGACCTAATAAATAATATACAGGGCTATTTTGAAACGGCAATTAATAAATATAACGAACTTCCAGAAAACTCAATATTAAAGGGAGATATAGTAAAAGAGGCTATTTCAAATGTACAAAATGTTGATATTAAACAATATTTCAAACTAGACAAAATTTTAGAATATGTTATGGGGGCTGTAAATGCGGTAACAAGCATATTTAATGTATTTGTTGCAGTAATTGTATCTATTTACATATTAATGGAAAGAACACAAATAATAGAATTTTTAAAGAAATGTGCCAATGCAATGTTTGAAGATAAAACATATAAAAATATAGACAAATATTTTAATCATTCAAATGAAATATTTTTCAAGTTTATAGCAAGTCAATTTTTAGATGCGATTGTTGTTGGTATAATGGTAACAATTGCAATGACTATAATGAATGTTAAATTTGCACCATTACTAGGATTTATGATAGGACTATTTAATATGATACCATATTTTGGAGCGATTATTGCAGTTGCAATTGCGGTGATTATTACTCTAATTACAGGTGGTGTTTCACAAACTATCTGGATGCTTATAGTTGTGACTATTTTACAACAAATTGATGCCAATATTATTAATCCAAAAATTGTTGGAAAATCACTAAAAATTAGTCCACTACTTGTAATTTTTGCAGTAACAGTTGGTGGTGCGTATTTTGGAGTGCTTGGTATGTTCTTAGCTGTGCCAGTTATTGCTGTTGTGAAAATTGTTGTTGAAGATTATATTGAATTAAAATTAGCTGCGAAAAAATAAAAAAATTGCCAAAGGGGACGGACCTTTTTGGCAATTTTTGGCCATTGAGCTGGGCTTTTTAGTTGGCAAAATTTAAAAATTAATTGCATAAGAAGATTGGGTATGATACAATATAAATAGAAATTAAGAAATTAAAAGGAGAACGATGTATGAGTGAAAAAACATACACAATAGAAGAGATAAAAGAAAAGTTGGAAAAAATATTAAAAGAACAACCAGTATATCAAGTTATATTATTTGGTTCTTATGCAAAGAAACAAGCAACACCTGCAAGCGACATTGATTTAATAATAGATACTAGATCAGAGTTAAAGGGGTTTGCTTTGTTGAAGCTAATTTGTCAAATACAAGAAGAACTAAAAAAGGATATAGATGGATTTGAAAAATATGAAATTATTACTAATTCTCCAATAGATAAGGAGATAAAAGAAACAGGAGTTGTTGTATATGAAAAATAAGGAATATATGTCAATAAGAAAGATGATAGATTATATTGATAAAGCGTTAAGATATACAAAAGGATGTAATTTTGAGGATTTTATAATAAATGAAGAAAAAGTAGATGCCACGGTATTTGCTATCAGTCAAATAGGTGAATTGGTAAAGAATATTAGTAAAGAAACAATGCAAAGGTATCCACAAATAGAATGGGTTATTATTAAAAATCTGAGAAATAAAATAGTACATGATTATGAAGGAATAAAACTTAATTTTATTTGGGACATTATAACAGAAGATATTGTTTTGCTTAAAAGTGATTTAGAACAAATAATAAAAGAAAATACAAAATAAAAACCAGCTCTTAATTGAGTTGGTTTTTTATGTATAAAATAATTATCCATTAAGTAAATATTGAACTCCACCATTGGCGAAAGCCATAATAAGGCCAGCAACAATAACACCAGCGATAATAGGTGGAACAGCCTTTTTAGGTGGTATCTCTAAAAAGTTAGCAATCAAAGAACCAACCCAAGCACCTGTTGTAGGGATAGGAACAGCGACAAACAAGAACAATGCTAGAGCTGTGTAAGTTTGAAGCTTTTCGTTCTCTGCGATTTTTTTTGTGGCTTTTTCAGAAGCCCAATCAATAATAATTTTGAAAGGCTTGAATTTTCCGAAAAAATCAAATAATGGTCTGATATATTTAACTATAAAATATACTGGTATGATATTTCCTATTAGTCCACAAATAAATGCTGGAAGTACAGGCAAGCTAAATAGGTATTGAGCAATTACAACAGAGTATCTTAATTCGATTATTGGAAATGCTCCTAAAAGTCCTGTAAGTATGTATTTTAGTATAATTGGTATTCCTGATAACATTGTTTATTTCCTCCATAATTTGAAATCTTTTTGTATTGTACTATAAAAATGAAAATACGTCAAATCTTGCCAAAGAATTCAAAAGATACATAAAATATATTGAAACTTTAATTATTGTGTTATAATTAGAATGAAAAAAATATTTATTGACAGGAGAAGACTAATGATAAATGATAATTATGCAAGAGCATATAAAGAAGTAATAGAAATATTAAAATTTGTTCCAGCAGAAAGTGTGAATAAAATTCCAAAAACAATAATAAAAGGGCTACAAGGAGGAATGGATAAAAATTACGATTTTGAGATAGATATAAATAAAAGTTTTGAAGAACAAGAGTTATTGAAAGAAACCAAAGCTATATTAGCAAATATATTTAGGGACTATTGGGCTACACCATATCAAAAAGAAAGAATTAGCACAAAGGAACAGGAAGATAGGCAAAAGTCAGAAGAAGAGAAAAAGAGTAAATATAATTCGAAAGACATATTTGATATAAAAACTAGTAAAGGCAATGTTAAAAAAGTTGAAAGCAGTTTACCAATAGAAATAAAAAGAGAAAAGTTCTTTGATAAATTAGTTAGCTTTATAAAAAAATTATTAAAAAATAGAAAAGGATAAAAATATGAAAAAGGTAAAGTTAAAAAATATAGATGCAAATAATTCGTACTTTCATTTCACGAAAGAAGAAAGTATAGCTGATATTAAAGAAAATGGATTAACATCTGAGCCACCAGAAAGAGAAAATGCAGTTGCAAAAGACAGGGAAAAACCTTGTATATATTTTTCAGTAGGGACAAAAGGTTTACTTGAAACAATAGATGTTTGGATTCGTTGGGAATACAATAATATGGCAAGAAAAGAAAAAATGCCAGCAGGATATATTGAAATGGATGTAAAAATACTAAAAAAAGTTTATGAAAAAGTTTATAAAGATTTTAAAAAAAGAAAATACTTGAAATTAGATTTGGAAGAGGGAGAAGATGTAGAAACAAGTGATTTTTCTTTTTTAGGAATTGACTACAAAAAAGAAATGGCTTTAAAAACACGGTGTGGTTCCACAAGCAGTTAAATGGATGTATGGTGAATATAGCAATTTTGATTCTTTGATTATGGAAGATTGGAATATGAACACACATATTGGTAAGAAGATAATTTCACCAGATAGAATAGAAATGTTAACTGATAGTAAAGGAAAAGATGATGCATTATCTGTAATTCAAGAAATGTATCAAAATTATAAAAGTTCCAAAATAAATTTAAAGGAGTTAGATGGATTTATGAATTATGTAAAAGAACAATATTATTATCACCATACTGAACTATCAAAATTGCAATCAATATTGAAAACTGGATTAGAACCGAGAAATGGAGAATTGAGTAAAGTGATAAAAGACAAAAAGACAAAAGTGTTTTTCACAGAAGGAATGGAAGGTACTATAGCATTAACTTCAACTTTTCAACAAAAATTTGATTATATGAAAAGAATTCCCGAGTGGAAGGATAAGGCATTAGATGATTTATTAGGTGAAAGAGTATTCTTAAGGTTTTTATCAGAAGGAATTGATAATGAAAGTGATAAAGGTGAGTTTGCATTTGCTGATGGCTGGACATCAAAAGCAGTTGAACCTGAAAAATTAAAGGTATGTTTATTAAGAAATATCAAAACAGGAGAAGTATCATATAAAAGAGATGATATAATAAAATATATGTTAAAAACTAATCCAATAGAGAATTTCAAAAATATTGAGGGAAGACATAAGGAATGTTTGATAAAATATTATGAAATGAGAAGTGAGGAATTATCAAATTTTAATTTAGAAGATTATGAACTAGAAGATATGGACTTAGAAAGATTCTGTAGGAAGTATATTGAAAAAAACGAAAAGAAGGGTGAGAGATCTAATAAGCAAAATCTCTTTTCTCCGCAAGAAATAGGAAAAGCTACAATAAATGTACCGACGAAAGAAAAAAATGAGGCACAAAAGAACATCGAAAAGTTGCAAATAGATGAAAAAGATGTGGAACGTTAATATTTTCTTCTTCAATAAGATAATCGAAAAAATTGCCCAAAACCCTTGACTTTTACGTAAAAAAGTGATATCATTATGTATGTTTAAATCAAAATTTTAAAAATCAAAAGTTATCAATTAAAAAAAGAAGAATTAAATGCAAGGAGAGACTAAGCGAAACCGGCTTGTAAGAGCAGACAAGGCGAATAGTTTAGACAAGCGAATTGCAATTTAAGAAGAACTTTTTTTAAAAGTATAAATTTTTTCTGCTTAATATTTTATAGGAGTGATTTTTTTGAAAATTAAAGAAGTTAACTACGAGAAAGCATCTCGTAAAGATTTCGCAAAAGTAGGCGACTATGTAGAAATGCCAAATCTAATCAAAGTTCAAAAAGATTCATATGACTGGTTTATAGAAGAAGGATTAGGAGAAGTATTAAAAGATATTTCCCCAATTGAAGACTACTCTGGAAACCTAGTACTTGAATTTTTCGACTACTACATGGAAGAAAAGACAAAATACACAGTAGAAGAAGCAAAAGAAAGAGACGCAACATACTCAACAAGACTACACGTAAAAGTAAGATTAATCAACAGAGAAACAGGAGAAATCAAAGAGCAAGAAATCTATTTAGGCGACTTCCCACTAATGACAGACAGTGGAACATTCGTAATAAATGGAGCAGAGAGAGTTGTAGTAAGCCAATTAGTACGTTCACCAGGATGTTACTATGGACAAGAATTCGACACAAAAACAGGTAAAAGAACATACAACTCAACAGTAATGCCACTACGTGGAGCATGGTTAGAATATGAAACAGACGGAAACGACATATTCTGGGTAAGAGTAGATAGAACAAGAAAAGTACCAGTGACAACACTATTAAGAGCAATTGGTCTAACAACAGATTCACAAATATTAGACTTATTTGGAGAAGAAGAATTATTAAAAGCAACAATTAACAAAGACACAATAAAAGACCAAGACGAAGCATTAATAGAAATCTATAAAAAGCTAAGACCAGGAGAACTACCAACAGCTGAAGCTGCAAGAAACTTATTTAATGGATTATTCTTTGATAACAAGAGATATGACCTAGCAAAAGTTGGAAGATACAAATTCAACCAAAAACTAGCTCTATCAACAAGAATAAAAGATAAAGTTTCTGCAAAAGACATAATAGACTCAGAAACAGGAGAAGTCTTAGTACAAGCAGGAGAAGTAATATCAGAAGAAGTAGCAGAACAAATCCAAAATGCAGGAATAAATGTAGTTGATATAACAGTAGCAGACAAAACAGTAAGAATAATAGGAAATGGAACTGTAAATATCCACAAAGTATTACCAAATGTGGATTTAAGCAAACTACATATAAAAGAATTAGTAAATTACAATGTGTTAAAAAATATAGTTGACAACACAGACGAAAAAGATTTAGCAAAAGCATTAGAAGAAAGAAAAGATGAACTAGTACCAAAATGTATAACAACAGAAGATATGCTAGCATCTGTAAACTTCTTACTAAATCTGTCACATGGACTAGGTGGACCAGATGATATTGACCACTTAGCAAATCGTAGAATTCGTTGTGTTGGTGAATTATTACAAAACCAATTCAGAATTGGTCTAACAAGACTTGAAAGAGTAGTTCGTGAAAGAATGACAATACAAGACTTAGATGTAGTAACACCACAAACATTAATAAACACAAAACCAATAACATCAGCAATACGTGAATTCTTTGGAAGCTCACAATTATCACAATTCATGGATCAAACAAACCCACTATCTGAGCTAACACATAAAAGAAGAATTTCAGCATTAGGACCTGGTGGATTAACAAGAGAAAGAGCTGGTTTCGAGGTACGTGACGTTCACTATACACACTATGGTAGACTATGTCCAATAGAATCACCAGAAGGACCAAACATCGGTCTAATCTCAGCACTATCATCATTTGCAAGCATCAACGAATATGGATTTATTGAAACACCATACAGAAAAGTAGACCCAGAAACACACGCATTAACAGATATCGTGGAATATATGAGTGCAGATGTTGAAGATAACTACATAATAGCTCAAGCAGCTGAGCCAGTTGATGAAGAAGGAAAATTCATCCACCCAAGAGTAAGAGTAAGATTTAAAAACGAAGTAATAGAAGTTGAAAGAGAAAAAGTACAATATGTAGACGTTTCTCCAAAACAATTAGTATCAATAGCAGCGGCGATGATACCATTCTTAGAGCACGATGACGCAAAAAGAGCGCTAATGGGTGCAAACATGCAACGTCAAGCAGTGCCACTAATGATTACAGAAAGCCCAATAATCGGAACTGGAATTGAATACAGAGCAGCAAAAGACTCTGGAATATTAATTTTAGCAGAAGATGACGGAGTAATCGAAAAAGTTACAGGAAGTGCAATTACAGTAAAATATAAAAATGGAAAAACAGTAGTACATAAACTACGTAAATTCAAAAGAACAAATGGTGGAACATGTATCAACCAAAAACCAATTGTTAAAAAAGGTGAAAAAGTTAAAAAAGGTGATGCAATAGCAGACGGACCATCAACACAAAACGGAGAAATGGCGCTAGGTAAAAACGTATTAGTAGCATTCTCAACTTGGGAAGGTTACAACTACGAGGACGCTATATTATTAAATGAAAGACTAGTTAAAGAAGATGTATTTACATCAATTCATATTGAAGAATATGACTGCGAATGCCGTGATACAAAACTAGGTGCAGAAGAAATTACAAGAGATATTCCAAACATTGGAGATGACTCTTTAAAAGACCTAGATGAAAACGGAATAATTAGAATTGGTGCAGAAGTTAGACCAGGAGATATCTTAGTTGGTAAAGTAACACCAAAAGGAGAAACTGAACTAACAGCAGAAGAAAGATTATTAAGAGCAATCTTTGGAGAAAAAGCTAGAGAAGTAAGAGATACATCATTAAGAGTACCACACGGAGAAGCTGGAACAATAGTTGATGTAAAAGTATTCACTAGAGAAAATTCAGACGAATTAGGACCTGGTGTAAACCAAATAATCAGATGTTACATAGCAACAAAAAGAAAAATATCAGTAGGAGATAAAATGGCTGGACGTCATGGTAACAAAGGTGTAATTTCAAGAGTATTACCAGAAGAAGATATGCCATTTATGCCAGACGGAACACCAATCGACATCTTATTAAACCCACTAGGTGTGCCTTCACGTATGAACTTAGGTCAAGTTTTAGAAGTACACTTAGGAGGAGCAGCAAAAGCCCTAGGCTGGAAAATATCAACACCAGTATTTGACGGTGCAACAGAAGAAGACGTAAGAGAATTATTAGCGAAAGCAGGAATGAGCGAAGACGGAAAAACTGTACTATATGACGGAAGAACAGGAGATCCATTTGACAAACCAATCACAGTTGGTGTTATGTATATGTTAAAACTACACCACTTAGTAGATGACAAAATCCACGCTCGTTCAACTGGACCATACTCACTAGTAACACAACAACCACTAGGTGGTAAAGCACAATTCGGTGGACAACGTTTCGGAGAAATGGAAGTTTGGGCATTAGAAGCATATGGAGCAGCATACACACTACAAGAAATGTTAACAGTAAAATCAGATGACGTAGTTGGACGTGTTAAAACATATGAAGCAATCGTTAAAGGTGAAAATGTACCAGAACCAGGAGTTCCAGAAAGCTTCAAGGTATTAGTAAAAGAATTACAATCATTAGGATTAGACGTACGTCTATATTCAGAAGACAACCAAGAATTAGAGCTAAAAGAAAACATTGAAGAA
This sequence comes from uncultured Clostridia bacterium, assembly GCA_949538735.1. Classification (GTDB taxonomy): domain Bacteria; phylum Bacillota; class Clostridia; order TANB77; family CAG-508; genus CAG-269. Next base: position 22,953 of record CATGLK010000005.1, on the reverse strand, counting down.
GGAATAGAATATGACCCAAGTCAAGAAACAAAAATCTCTGAAGAATTAATTGCAGACGGAGATTTAGACGGATTTGGAGAAGAAACAGAAGACGATATGCTAATGGAAGATGATACAACAGACGACGAAGATGATGAGTTATTCGGAGACCTAGGAGACGAAGGCGACGAAATGATATTTGACAGTGATTTAGCAAATGACAATTTAGATAATGATGAAGACAATATATAAATAATTGAATATGTTTCAAAAAGGAAAGAGGCGACAAGAAGGAATTGCAAGAGCGGTGGCTAGCCCTCTTATCCTATTTTGAAATAACCATAAAAACCAAATGAAAGGTGGAAAATCGTGGACGAATTAGATGTTTTTAACAAATTAAAAATTGGTGTAGCATCAGATGAAAAAATAAGAGAATGGTCAAAAGGAGAAGTAAAAAAACCTGAGACTATCAATTACAGAACATTAAAACCAGAAAAAGATGGACTATTCTGTGAAAGAATATTTGGTCCAACAAAAGACTGGGAATGTCACTGTGGAAAATATAAGAGAGTAAGATACAAAGGTATCGTATGTGACAGATGTGGGGTAGAAGTAACAAAATCAAAAGTAAGACGTGAAAGAATGGGACATATTGAACTTGCAGCTCCAGTAGCACATATTTGGTACTTTAAAGGAATTCCAAGTAGAATTGCCTTAATACTAGATATCTCTCCAAGAAACTTGGAAAGAATAATATACTTTGCATCATATGTAGTAGTAGACAAAGGAACATCAGGACTAGAAAAATGCCAAGTATTAAATGAAAAAGAATACCATGAAGCAGAAGAAAGATTTGGAAAAGGTTCTTTCAAAGCAAGAATGGGAGCAGAAGCAATAAGAGAACTACTAGAACAAGTAGACTTAGAAAAACTATCTGCTGAAATCAAAAAAGAATTAGAACAAGCTAGTGAACAAAAAAGAGTAAAACTAGTAAAAAGACTAGACACAGTAGAATCATTCAGAATATCAGGAAACAAACCTGAATGGATGATAATGAACGTTGTGCCAGTAATACCACCAGAACTAAGACCAATGGTACAATTAGACGGTGGAAGATTTGCAACATCAGACTTAAATGACTTATATAGAAGAGTAATAAACAGAAATAACAGATTAAAAAGATTACTAGAATTAGGAGCACCTGAAATAATTGTAAGAAATGAAAAAAGAATGTTACAAGAGTCAGTAGATGCCCTAATAGACAATGGAAGACGTGGAAGAGCCGTAACAGGAGCTGGAAACAGAGCATTAAAATCTTTATCTGATATGTTAAAAGGAAAACAAGGAAGATTCCGTCAAAACTTACTAGGAAAACGTGTTGACTACTCTGGACGTTCTGTTATCGTAGTAGGACCAGAACTACAAATATATCAATGCGGATTACCAAAAGAAATGGCAGTTGAATTATTCAAACCATTTGTAATGAGAGAATTAGTAGGTAGAGGAATAGCACAAAATATCAAAAATGCAAAAAGAATGGTAGAAAGACTAAGACCAGAAGTATGGGAAATATTAGAGGACGTTATAAAAGACCACCCTGTAATGTTAAACCGTGCTCCAACACTACACAGACTAGGAATTCAATCTTTTGAACCAGTATTAGTAGAAGGAAGAGCAATAAAACTTCACCCATTAGTTTGTGAAGCCTTCAATGCTGACTTCGACGGTGACCAAATGGCAGTGCATTTACCACTATCACCAGAAGCACAAGCAGAATCTAGATACTTAATGTTATCAACAAACAACTTATTAAAACCACAAGATGGTAAACCAGTTGCAGTACCAAGACTAGATATGATTTTAGGAAGTTACTACTTAACAATGGTACTAGACGGAGAAAAGGGAGAAGGAACATATTATAAAGACCCTGAAGAAGCAATAATGGCTTTTGAAAACCATGATGTTGGTATCCACGCAAAAATCTTTGTTAGAGTAGCAAAGGAAATTGACGGAGAAATAAAAACTCAAAAAATAGAAACAAGTGTTGGAAGAATAATATTCAACCAAGGAATACCACAAGATTTAGGATTTATCGATAGAAATGAAGATCCATTCCAATACGAAATAAGTTTCCCAGTTATGAAAAAATCAATGGGACAAATAATTGAAAGGGTAATAAGCAAACACGGACTAACAGAATCAGCAGAAGTAATAGACTATATCAAAGCTTTAGGATTCAAATATTCTACACTAGCTGGAATTACATTCTCAATGGACGACGTTAAAGTGCCAGCAGCTAAAAAAGGACTATTATCAGAAGCTGACGACCAAGTAGAAACAATCAGAAAACAATATGCAAGAGGTTTAATTACAAACGAAGAAAGATATAACGCAGTAATCAATGTATGGGAAGCAACAACTAAAAAAGTAAGTAACGCAATGGAAGAAAACTTTGACGAGTTAAACCCAATATATATGATGGTTAAATCAGGAGCCCGTGGTAATATGAACCAATTAAGACAAATTGCAGGTATCCGTGGACTTATGGCAAGTACAACAGGTAAAGCGGTAGAAATACCAATTAAATCATCATTTGCAGAAGGACTAGATGCCCTAGAATACTTCATATCTGCCCACGGTGCACGTAAAGGACTTTCAGATACAGCGTTAAGAACAGCTGACTCTGGATACCTAACAAGAAGATTAGTTGACGTATCACAAGATATCATAGTTAGAGAACACGACTGTGGAACAGAAGAAGGAATTATGATTTATGACATCAAAGACGGTCAACAAATAATCGAAAAAATGCAAGAAAGACTTGTAGGAAGATATGCAGTACATAATGTAATGCACCCAGAAACAAACGAGTTAATCGTAGACACAGATACAATGATAAACGAAGAAATAGCAGAAAAAATAGTATCTGCTGGAATAGAAAAACTAGAAGTACGTTCAGTACTAGGATGTCACTCTAAACAAGGTGTATGTCAAAAATGTTACGGAATGGGTCTAGCAAGAAGAGACTTAGTATCAATAGGAGAATCAGTAGGAATTATAGCTGCGCAATCAATTGGAGAGCCAGGAACACAGCTAACAATGAGAACAATTCACTCTGGTGGTGTAGCAGGTGTAGCAGACATCACACAAGGTCTTCCAAGGGTTGAAGAATTATTCGAAGCTAGAAAACCAAAGGGATTAGCAATAATTTCTGAAATAGACGGAAAAGTAAAAATCAAAGAAACTAAGAAGAAAAAAGAAGTAATAGTTACAGGAAAAGATGATTCAAGAACATATACAATACCATTTGGTTCAAAAATGAAAGTAAAAGACGGAGATATGGTAGAGGCCGCACAACCACTTATAGAAGGATCAATCAACCCAGGCGAAATCTTAGAAATCAAAGGACCAGAAGGAGTATACGAATACTTAATCTCAGAAGTACAAAAAGTATACAGAAACCAAGGTGTTGACATCAACGACAAACACATCGAAGTAATAGGAAGACAAATGCTTAAAAAAGTTAGAGTTGAAGACAACGCGGATACAGATATGTTCCCAGGTTCACTAATAGATATGTATGAATTTGCAGACAAAAACAAAGAAGCAGTAGAAGCAGGAAAACGTCCAGCAACAGGAAAACGTGTATTATTAGGAATAACAAAAGCATCACTTGCAACAGACAGCTTCTTATCAGCAGCGTCATTCCAAGAAACAACTAGAGTATTAACAGAAGCAGCTGTTAAAGGTAAAGTTGATGACTTAGTAGGTCTAAAAGAAAACGTAATTATTGGTAAACTAATACCAGCAGGAACAGGTATGAAGAAATACCAAGATATTCATATTAGCACAGAAAAAGAAGAACCAGAAGAAGAAACAACAGAGACAAAAGCTGAATAAGAATTAAAATTGCCAGAAGGGACGGACCTTTTTGGCAATTTTTTGCCATTTAGGACCGTCCCCGTTGGCAATTTATTGCCAAAAAGGTCCGTCCCTCTTGGCAATTTCTTGACAAAAGGGCAAAATGCTAGTAAAATATAATAGGAAGAAAATATAAGGGAGAAAATGTATGCAAAAAAGCAACAGAAAAATCTTTGATACATTAATATCAAGGACAAAAATATACCTAGCGATAATATTTGTATTGTTAGTAATAGTATGTATAGAAAATCAGAAAATGATAATTCCATCAATACTATTATACTTAGCAATAGGAACATACAGCTATTACACAAATACAAAAAAGAAAACTGAGATATCAGAAACACTTCAAGACCTAACACTTACAGTAGACTCAGCGGCAAAAACAACGTTGATAAACTCGCCATTTCCACTAATAATATTAGAGGCGGACGGTAATGTAATATGGAAAAGTGCAAAGTTTATAACAGAGTTTGCTAATGTAGATATAAACACATATGTAACGGATATAAATACAGATATCAAAAATGAAATAAAAAACAATACGAATAATGACAACAAGCAAAAAGACAAAAAGGACATAGTTAAACAAGTAAAGATAGGAAATAAAGATTATCAAGTAGTTGGAAGATATATAAAGCTTAAAAACAGAGACAAAAAATATAAGCAAGATTATATGGTAATAATGTACTTTATTGACAACACTGAAAACATCAAATTGCAAAGTGAGTATAAGGATTCTAAATCATGTTTTGGAATAATAATGGTAGATAATTATGAAGATACAATGCAAAGGCTAGATGCAAGCGAAAAACCAATTGTAACAGCAGAAATAGATAAAAAAATGTATGATTGGGCAAACAAGACAAATGGTGTATTGATAAAATCAGATCGTGATAGATATGTATATTTATTTGAACAAAGATATTTAGAAGCGGTTAAAGAAGACAAATTTAGTATATTGGATCAAATAAAGGAAATTGACAATAAAGAAAAATTACAATTTACATTAAGTATTGCAGTATCAAACGAAGGTGTAACAGATAAAGAAAAATATAAAGCTGCACAAGATGCAATGGACGTTGTACTAGGACGTGGTGGAGACCAAGCAGTTATAAGGGAAAACGAAATATACAAATTCTTTGGTGGAAGAGCACAAGAATTAGAAAAAAGAACAAAGGTCAAGGCTAGAGTAGTAGCACATGCATTAGAAAACCTAATAAAAGAATCAAAAAAAGTAATGATAATGGGGCATACAAACCCAGATATGGACGCAATTGGTTCAAGTATGGGAATTTATAGACTAGCAAAAACATTAAATAGAAATGCATATATAGTAAATAGTGAAGTTACATCATCAGCAATAAGTGCGTTCAAACAAACACTAGACAAAGACCCTGAATATGAAGATACAATAATAAACAAAGAAATAGCATTGGAAAACATTGATGAAGACACATTGCTAGTTGTAGTAGACACAAATAAAGTGAACTATGTAGATGCGCCTGAATTATTAGAAAAAGCCAAAAAAATAGTAGTAATAGACCACCATAGAAGAAGTACAAACTATATAGAAGATGCAACATTAGTATTCCAAGAAGTATACGCTTCTTCTGCGGCAGAGCTAGTTACAGAGCTTTTACAATATGCAGAAGCAAAAATAGATTTAAAAACAATAGAAGCGGAAAGCTTATATGCAGGAATAATGATGGACACAAAAAACTTCACATTTAAAACAGGAGTAAGAACATTTGAAGCAGCTGCATACTTACGCAGGTGCGGAGTTGACATCATAAGAGTAAAAAAATGGTTCCAAAGTGATTTGGCAAGTTTCAACCTAATTGCAGGAATAGTAAAAAATGCAGAACTAGTAGCAGAAGGAATTGCAGTATCAATATATGAAGAAAAAACAAAAGACGCAAGTCTAATATGTGCAAAAGCAGCAGACGAACTACTTACAATAAGCGACATTACAGCATCATTTGTACTAGGAAATACAGGCGACAAAATCTGCATAAGTGGACGTTCAATTGGAGACATAAACGTACAACTAATCCTAGAAAAACTAGGCGGTGGCGGACACATAACACTTGCAGGAGCACAGGTTGAAGGAATGACAATGGAAGAAACAAAGCAAGAATTAATAAACCGAATTCATGAATATTTTTCAGAAATAGAGTAATGTTTTTGGGGACACTCCTAAAAAACACCTATCAATTAAAAAACAGAAAAGACTAGGGAAATAAGCAAAACCTAGTCTTTTTTGTGCGGATTTTTTGGGATAGGCCAAAAAAGTTTCACTCGCAGACGTTTTGGGACAGGCCAAAAAAGTTTCATTCGCAGACGTTTTGGGACTGTCTCAAAAAGTTTTGAAAAGAAGATGTGTCCCAGAATGGACAAAATGTCCAAAAAGAAACGTCCCCAAATGTCCTATGTCCCCAAATTGTAACATAAAAATAATAATTGTAACAAAAGTTACCAAAATGACGAGCCGTAAGCTGGAAAGCGACATAAAAATGTATGGCAAAAATAACCTGTTGAAAACTTTAAAATAATTAGTTAAGATTAAAAGGAAGAATTATTTTATTTAAGTAGGAGAAAAACTATGGGACAAAAGATTAAAAAACTATTAACTTCAGAGAAAGGGTCAATTACAGTACTTGTTGTTGCTGCAATGCTTTTTATGATTGTTATTTTAGTGCTGTCATTTATGGGAATGTCAAATAAGACATCAACACAAATGAGCAATATTAAACAAATAGAAAAAGAATATGCGTCAGAAGAAGATATTGGGCAAGTGTACAAGGAAACTATTGAGACAATTGATAGGGTTGGGGATATAAAGATAACTCCAAGTACAACTGAATGGACAAATGGTGATGTAACTGTAACTATTGAATATCAAAAGCAATTGACTGAAAATAGAAAAGCGGGAATAGGTAGTGCAGATACGCCAAATGCAACTTCTTTGACGTTAACAGAGAATGGAACTGTATATGCTGAGGCTTATACAAAAGACGGTCATAGGAGAAAAGCAAGCCTACAAATAAATAATATAGATAAAGTTAAACCAACAGCGATAATTAGAACAAATGGTGGTTCTTATGTAATGCCAACTAAAAGTGACAAAGCTACTATTAAGACAAGAGTTAATGTAAATGATTTAGGTGGAAGTGAGCTAAAAGATATAAAATATGCTTGGTCACAGTCAAAAGACGTAGAGCCTACTAGCTGGCAAACATTTGCAGATGGCGACACAGTTACAAAAAATGATTGCACAATTGGTACATATTATTTATGGTTAAATGTAACTGATAATGCTGGAAATAGAGCAGATACAAAAGTAAGTAATGCTTTTATAGTAAGAGATTCTAGCAATGCAATGGATAATATAACATTTAAAATTGAACCAGATGGCTGGACAAATAAAGATGTGAAAGTTACAGTAATATATGGAGATAATTTAACAGAAAATAGAAAAGCTGGACCTGAAGGAGAAGATCCAAAGCCAAATGCAACAATTGTAACTATGACAGAAAATGGTAAGGTAGTAGCAGAAGCAGAAGACCCAGCAGGAAATAAAGTGGTAGCAAGTATAGATGTAGGCAAGATAGATAAAGTGGCACCAGTGATAAAAACAATAACAAATCCAAGTAATGGGAACTGGACAAACCAAGATGTAACAGTAACCTTAGTAGCAGAAGATAATTTATCTGGAATAAAAGAATTCCAATGGTTTGAAAATGGAGAATGGACAACAAGAGCATTAGAAACAAGTGGAAATACAGGAACAATAACATATACAGCTGATAGAGACACAACTATAAGATATAGAGTAATAGATAATGCAGGAAATATATCAGAAGAAAAAACAACAGTGTTAAAAATAGATAAAACGGCACCAACACATACAAGAGCAGAAGTAAAGAATATTACAACAACAGGATATGATGTATATATTTATGGAGTAACAGACGGAACAGGTTCAGGAGTAAACAGGGTACAATTCCCAACATGGACAAATGAGAACTGGCAAGATGACATTCAAAGCAATTGGCAAACAAATGAAATAGCAACAGGTGTTAAACAAGCAGATGGAACAACATGGGTATATCGCGTAAATGTAGTAGACCATAAAAATGAATATGGACAATATCTAACAGATATATATCCATATGATAATATTGGAAATGTATATTGTAAAGAAAGTTTAAGAGTAAATGTTCCAGGAGTTGTAATAACATTTAATGCAAATGGAGGAACAGTAACAGAAGGAACAAGAACTAAAGGGTATGGTAGCCAAATGGGAACGCTACCAACACCAACAAGAGCAGGATATACATTTACAGGTTGGTATACAGCAGCAACAGGAGGAACAAGAATAACAGAAACAACAACAGTGCCTGCAAACAATGTGACATATTATGCACAATGGACAGTTAACAATTACACAGTAACATACAATGCGAATGGCGGAACAGGCTCAATGGCAACAGATACAGTGACATTTGACCAAAACTACACAACAAAAGCAAATGCTTTCACAAGAACAGGATATACATTTAAGGGCTGGAATGAAAAAGCAGACGGAACAGGAACAGACTGGACAAATTGGATAGGCAAACCATGGAAATGGACATATGCTAGAAATGTAACATTATATGCACAATGGACAAGAGATAACTATACAATAACATATAACTTAAACGGTGGGGCAATTACAGGACAACCAACAAGTTATAATGTAGAGTCAAATAATATAACATTACCAACACCAACGAAAACAGGATACACATTTACAGGTTGGACAGGAAGTAATGGAACAACACCACAAACAACAGTAACAATACCAAAAGGATCAACAGGAAACAAATCTTATACTGCTAATTGGACAGTAACAAATTACACAATAACATATAACTTAAATGGTGGAACAATTACAGGACAACCAACAAGTTATAATATAGAATCAAATGAAATAACATTACCAACACCAACAAAGACAGGGTATACATTTACAGGTTGGACAGGAAGTAATGGAACAACAGCACAAACAACAGTAAAAATAGCAAAAGGTTCAACAGGAAACAAGAGTTATACAGCAAACTGGAGTATAAATAGTTACTATATAGATATAAATATGAATGTTGATGGAACTACTCATGGTTCGGGATATGATTCAAGAGTAACAGCAGGATTCAAAGTAGGTGGAGTAGACAAAGGATATGTACAAGATTACTATACACAACATCCATATGGTACAACTTGGGAAATATATGGATTAAAAATAGACGGACAAGACGTGGCATATACAGCAAGTGGAACATTAGGAGCTGCAAATGCAGATATAAAAATATATTTAAATACAGTAAACTTTGTAGCAAACAATAGTAGCTATGGAACAGTTTCAGTAGCTAATAGACTAGTAGTAAGAGGAACAAATTACACTACAAGTGGAGCAACTGTAACATTGGCAGGAGGAAGAACAGTAACAGCTACTAAAACAGATGCAGCAGGATATACAACAACTTTCTCAAACTGGACACCAGCAAGTGGAACAGTAAATGCAGCAACAACAATAACTGCAAACTTTACGAGAACAGCTAATAAGTACACAATATCATACAATGCAAATGGTGGAACAGGCTCAATGGCAACAGATACAGTAACATACAATACAAACTATACAACAAAAGCAAATGCTTTCACAAGAACTGGATATACATTTAAAGGCTGGAACGAAAAAGCAGACGGAACAGGAACAGATTGGACAAGTTGGATAGGAAAACCATGGCAATGGACATATGCTAGAAATGTAACTTTATATGCACAATGGGCAGACACAACAGCTCCAACAATAGAAGCATATGCAGGAACAATGATGTATACTGACCCAAGTTTTGCAAGTGGAACGAATAGCATAAGAGTATATAACAATTCAGCTAATGGAACAGTAACACATACTAGAAAAGCAATGTCAGATAATCCAGCAGGGTCAGGATATGGAATAGAAATTAAAACAACAGGAGCAGCCAACCCTGGACATGGAGGATTCTACTTTGGACATGCAACAGCAGCGAATAAAGAGTATATAGCTAGAATTATAGCAAAAATACCAACAGGATATGAAATAGAATGGGCTTCAAATTCATATGGTACAGGTGGTTCTATAACAGCTTTAACTTCAAAAGCAGGAACAGGAAAGTGGCAAGAATACTTATTTAGAGTAAAATGTGGAACAACTGGAACATTTAGCACAACAAACTTTTTCTATGTAAAAGGCGGAAGTACAGCAACAGCAAGTGCGCCAGTAGTATGGCAAGTAGGATATGCAACAATATTTGATACAACAGCTTGGGGAAAAAGCAACTATATTATATATACAGGAGCTGATGATGGAAGTGGAGTTGTTGGATATGGTGTAAACCAAAGTGATACAACAGAGCCAACATACACAACATGTACAGCAACAAGTAAAATTTCAAGCATATCTGATGCAAAAACAGCAAATGGAAAATATTATGTATGGGTAAAAGATGCAGCAGGTAATAAAGCGAAAAAAGAAGTATCAGTAAATTATGTAGATACAGTAGCACCAACATTTACAAAAGTTGAAGTAAAAAATCTTTCAACAACAGGATATGATGTATATGTTTATGGAGTGACAGATGGAACTGGTTCAGGAGTAAACAGGGTACAATTCCCAACTTGGACAACAGCTAATAGTCAAGATGATATTCAAAGTAATTGGAGAACAAATGCTAGTGCAACAGGAGTAAAACAATCAGACGGAACAACATGGGTATATCGTGTAAATGTAACAGACCATAAAAATGAATATGGTGAATATAATACACATATATATCTATTTGATAATTTAGGAAATGAAAGAGCTGCAACCGCGCCAAAACAAAATGTTCCAGGAGTTACAATAACATTTAATGCAAATGGAGGAACAGTAACAGAAGGAACAAGAACAAAAGGATATGCAAGTCAAATTGGAACATTACCAACACCAACTAGAACAGGCTATACATTCAATGGTTGGTATACAGCAGCAACTGGTGGAACAAAAATAGAGACAACAACACAAGTTCCAGCAAGTAATGTTACGTATTATGCACACTGGACAGTAAATTCATATACAGTAACATATAATTATGCAGAAAACGGTGGAAAATCAGCAACAAAAACAACAGCAACAGTAAATTATGGCAGTGCAATAGATTTATCACCAACAGCAGCAAAAGATGGATATAACTTCGTTGGCTGGAATACAAATAAAGATGCAACATCAAAACTAAACTCATTAAATATGAGTACAGGAAATGTAACACTATATGCGATTTATAGTAAAACTATAACAGGAACATTTAATTACTTTAATGGAACGGCTGCAACGAGTACACCAGTTTCACAAACTATTTATAATAAAACAACACAAGTAACACTTAAAGCACCAACATTGGCAAATGCTTCAAAAGATAGTATTACATACACAGCAAGAGGTTGGTCAACAAGCAATGCAGCGAATGCAACAGTAAATGTGGCTAGTGGAGCAAATGTGACATTATCTTCAAGTGCAACATATTATGCATCATATGAAGCAACGATAACGGCAACATTCTATTATCATACAGGTGATAGTTGGACAACTACACAATCAAGTGCAACAGCAAGTGCAAAAAGATTTATGAATTATGCAGGTGCATATACACAAAGTAATATAGCTGTACCAAGTGCAGTTAGCTCAAGTGCAGGATATGTATCAACAACATATAAGGGTGTTTCAAATGCAAAAAGCTCAGCAACATTAGTAACACCAACAACAGCAAATACTACATATTATGCAGTATATAATGTAGAAATAACATACTATTATTATAATGGTTCAGCTCATACATCAAGCACAGGAATAAGAACATCAACTACAAATGGAAGTGCTTATGGAGCTTCTGTAAATACAGAACCAAAACCAACAGCTTATGACGGAGCAAACTTTAAATGGTGGTCATATAGCCCAACTCAAATAAGTGAAGATTATAGAAGAACACCAGCAGGAACAGCTGAAAAATCATTATATGCAGTATATGAAAAATCTGTAACAGCAACATTTTACTATCACACAGGAGATAACATTACAAATACACAAGCTAGTACAACAGCAAGTGGAATAAGAAATTATATTTCGAAGAGTGGAGGAGTTAATACATATAATGGTAATATTTCAATACCAGCGGCTGTAACAGGAAGTTCAACATATTACACAACAGCTTATAAAGGGGTAGCAACAGCAGTGAACTCTTCAACAGGCGTAACGCCAACAACAGCAAATACTAAATATTATGCATTTTATGATTGTAGCTTAACATATTACTATTATAATGGTTCAGCACATACATCAAGTACAACAACAAGAAGAGCAAGATCAAATGGAACAAATTATGTTTGTACAGTTGATAGTACACCAACACCAAGTGCATACGACGGAGCGGCATTTAAATGGTGGTCATATGATGCAAACCAAGCAGGTTCAGATTATCAAAGAGCACCAAATGCAACAGGAGTACAAGCATTGTATGCAATGTATCAAAAAAGTATAACAGCAACATTTAATTATTATAATGGAACAAAAGCAGCAACAACAACAGCAAGTGCTACAAGAAGCTATATTTCTAAGAGTGGTGGAATAAATACATTACAAGCTAATATAGGAATACCAGCAGCAGTAAGTGGAAGTAAAGGTGTAGATAGTACAACATATTCACACGTTTCTACAAGTAAGACAGGAAGTGCTACAACACCAAATACAGCAACTACAACATATTATGCGGTTTATAAGAAAACTGTAACAGCAACAAAATATGTATATAACAATTCAAGTTCAACAGCGACAGGAACAGCATATGCATATTATGACGGTACAAAAACAAATGCAAGTATTAACTTGGGAACAACAACATTAAGTGGATATACGCCAAGAGGCTGGTCAACAAGTAATGCAGCAAATGCAACAGTAAATGTAGCGTTAAATGGAAATGCATCAATAATGAATAATACAACATATTATATGTCATATACGTATGGTGTAACACTAACATATAATGCAAATAATGGAACAGGAGCACCAGCAGCACAATCAGGAACAGCATATATGAACTATAAGGGAGATAAAGTTGGAGCAACAATTACATTATCAACAACAAAACCAACAAGACAATATTATACATTTAACGGTTGGTATACAGCGACAAGTGGAGGAACGAAATTAGGAACTACACATACAATAACAGGAAATACTACAATATATGCACAATGGTCAGGAAATGTATATACTGTAACATTAAATAACCAAAGTGCTACAAGTGCAGGAAGTACAGCTGTATATGAGAAATATGGAACAGGTATATATAAAGAAACAGCTTGTACAAATCAAATGACAACTTCTGCAAATGCGATAACAAAACCAAGCAGGTCATATACATTAACATATAATGCAAATGGTGGAACTGTAAGTGGAACAAGCACTACGGCAAGTTATACATTTGGTGGATATTATACAGCAACTGGCGGTGGCGGAGACCAATTGATAAATGCTAATGGTAACATAACAACAGCATTTACTACTACAAAATATGGCGCAAATGCCACATTATACGCAAAGTGGACAAGAAACGACATCTCTTTAGCTACGCCGACAAGAGCTGGGTACACTTTTAAAGGTTGGTTTACAGCTACTAGTGGAGGAACTCAAATAACTAGTGCAACATCCATAACAGCAAATCAAACAATTTATGCACAATGGGCAGCAAATACATACACTGTAAACTATAATGCAAATGGTGGTACAGGAACAATGGCATCAGATACAGCAACATATGAAGCAAACTACACTACAAAAGCAAATGCGTTTACAAGGACAGGATATACATTTAAAGGGTGGAACGAAAAGGCAGATGGAACTGGAACAGACTGGACAAATTGGATAGGAAAACCATGGAAATGGGCATATACAAATAATATAACATTATATGCGCAATGGACAGTAAATACATACACCGTAAGCTATAATGCAAATGGTGGTACAGGAACAATGGCATCAGATACAATAACATATGGTCAAAACTACACAGCAAAAGCAAATGCATTTACAAGGACAGGATATACATTTAAAGGATGGAACGAAAAGGCAGATGGAACTGGAACAGACTGGACAAATTGGATAGGAAAACCATGGCAATGGACTTATACAAATAACATTACATTATATGCGCAATGGACAGTAAATACATATACACAAAAAGTACAAGTACGTTATGAAAATGTAGACGGAACATTTACAGGATATTCAGACGCAATAAATAAAAATTATGCATATGGTTCAACAGTATCTTGGTCAAGAGCAGCAGATTCTACTTATCAAGCAGCAAGTATCACCTCCTATACGGTTACAGGAGCTAAAACTACACAGGTAACAGTATATCGTCAAAAATATACTTTAGATTTAAATGGATATCTAGACGGTACAAGTAGTGGAAATTTAGGCGCTTATGGAAAAGCTGATGTATATATAAATGGTTCAAGAGTAAGTGCAGGAGTAACCGATTTTTGTAAAGAATATCGAGCAGGGACAACATATGAAATAAAAAATATTGTTGCAAATAATGGTTATGTTTATGAAGGACTACATTCAGGTACTTTAACAGGAACACTTACAAAAACAACAGGTGTATGGCTAAAATTTGTAAAACGTGACACATTAAAATTCACAAATATAACAAGAGATGGATTTACAGTAGAGTACTATTCAGCTAATGACATTACAGCAGCTAGACAAGTAGCTATTTGGACAAGTAAAAATGGTCAAGATGATATTGTTTGGCATGCTTTAGATAATAATGGTGGCGGAAAATGGTCAAAGAGAATTTATGTATCTAGTCATAATTATGAATATGGGGAATATAATGCACACGTATATGATAATCCAGCAACATCATGTAAAGTAACAGGAACAGTAAATGTCCCATATGAAGAAAGATGTTATATATATGGAGTAAGTTCTACAGGATATAAAGTAAGGGTATATACTAATAGAAGTGGTGTAACAAAAGTAGAAGTTCCTACTTGGACAAGTAAAAATGGCCAAGATGATATTGAATGGATAAATGCAACATCACAAGGATATGGTGCATATGTTGCAACTGTAAAAGTAAGCAACCATAATTATGAAAGTGGTGAATACAATTCACATGTATATTTAACTATAAATGGTTCAAGAGTAGGAATAGCAAACCTTACAGCAAACGTAACAGCTACAGCTCCACCAGCCCATAGCTGTAATGATGCAGATTATTGTAATGTAGTTCATAGTTATCCATATGCACAATACAATTATTACTGGAGTTCTTGTGGAGAGTGGCATAATACTTGTAGACACGCAATTTGCTCAGTCTGTGGTGCTAAAATTACAACAGGAAACTTAGCAAAATGTCCAAATAATCCAGCAGGAAATTCACGAGCTTGTCCAACACCAGGAGGATATTAGAAATGAAAGAGGAGAAAAAAACAGTGAAAAATAAGAAAGTTTTAATAATAGCATCAATTTCATTAGTGATTATTATATGTAGTTTAAGTTGTTTCATATTCTTTAATAGAACAGATGCAGATAAAACTACAGAAAGTGAAGACAATAGCAATGTAAATGAAAGTAGTCAAACAGAATGGGAAAAACATTGTCTAAGCAAAATGGATGATATTATGGCAAATAATGAATTCATAAGGCCTGGATTAGAGCTTATAGAAACATCTAGAGAAGAAGCAACTGAGATTTGTGATGCTGAAAATGTGATAAATAATAAAAATGTAGATGGACTTATTTATAGAAATACACTATTATGCAGATTAGGTGACGAAGTCTTATTTATAGCAGAAGTGTATAATTATACATATGAAGATGTTGAGGCAAAGGTAAATGAAATAGTACTTTTGGATAAAGATAAAAACGAATTGACATCAATTGAAGTTCATATGAACCCTATAAAAAGTGCAGAATCAGGAATTGCATTAAAGTTTACAAAAGATGTAGATTTTAGCTTAGACATAGTTCAAGACTATGAAGTAAGAGAGAAATAAGGATAGTAAATATCCTCAGCTTAGCTGGAAGCTTACAAACAGAAAAAGACCTTAGAAATTTAGTTTTCTAAGGTCTTTTTCTATTATATTAAAAACTATTTAAAAATGGCTTGAAAAATTTAATAAAATCATATAAGATAAATAAAAACGTTAGTTTATGTAAGGAGTTTGCTTATGAAATTAAAAGAAAACCATGGATCAATTACAGTATTAGCTGTAGCTGCAATGATTTTTATACTTATTATTTTAGGAATAATTTTTATGGGAATTTCTAATAAAAGTGCATCTCAAACTAGAAATATTAATCAAATAGAAACAGAATATGATGCAAATATGGATAAAACCTATAAAGATACAGTAGAAAAGCTTAATGAGGTTTAAAATAAAATATTGAAACTAAATGAAAATTTAGCAAAGGGGGCAAAATTTAGCCCCCTCGCAATATGTCTTATATATTTGCTGTGTATATTGTTTTTTAAGTTTTTTTAATTAGTTTATATATTTCTTCTTTTGTTAAACCTGTAACTTTTGCTATTATTTGAATATCAACTTTTTCTTCTAACATATTTTTAGCAATTTCTAACTTCTCCAGTTTTGCACCTTCTTCTCTAGCTGTTCTCATACCTGTATTATAATCCCAAATCGCTCTCTGTCTCGATATGTACAAATTCCATTCCTTTTCGTCCATACTCATTTGGTTTATTATATCTATGGCCTTATCAATTTCTTTATTCTTCTTTCTAGCCATTTCTAACTTTTCCTCCCTTCCTGCTAACAACCAAAGCCACTGTTCTAACCTTGTATTAGCTCCTGGATTTTTCTTCTCAAATTTTGGTATTTCTATAAAGTGCATTTCCAAGTCATTTGTTGCTAGTTCTTCTTCATCACTATAACCCATATCTACATATTCGTTTTCCTTTGTCTTTTCAAATTTCATATGTGCTATGTTATGATAGCTGTTTCTTTTATAATATTCAAAGTTTAATAGGTTTATTGCTATGACTTTTTTAGCTTGTTTATAGTCTTCGCCTTTTTTTATTCCTTCTGTCTCTAATGTAGCCATATAAACTGTACTTCTTTTGTCTATATTTCCAAAATCTTGCACTTGCATTTCGACGTCACATATTATGTTTTTGTCTATTTCTACTTTAACATCTAATACTCCTGCTTTACTGTCATATAGATTTTTTGGTAATTCTGGATTTTTTACTATTACTTCTTGTATAGGTTTATCCAATATTGCTTCTAGTAGAGCTTTTAATATGTCTTCGTTTCCCTCTCTTGAAAATACTCTTTTAAAAACTATGTCACTTGTTAGTGGTAATTTTTTTCTTTCTTCTTGGTTTTTATTCAATAATGTTCATTCCTTTCTTATTATACACCAATATTTTGCTTTTGACAATACTTTGGTGTAAATTTTTATTTATTAGTAAGAATGTTGCTGCTTTTATTGCGGTTTTATTTGTGTACACATTTTTTATTTTGGTTAATAATTTTGGGTTTTAATTTCGATTTAGTTTTGATTTTTAGTTTTAAAAAATAACTTATATCAAAACTTATTTGATTTTAAATTGTAATCTTCTCAAAGTTGATTTTAATTTGTTTGATTTAATTTGTTTTTCTAATTAGAATTTTATTGCAACATTAGTAGCAATATTATTACTTTCCATATAATACCAAAATTCTCTCTCTTTTGCAATATTTTTATCAAAATTTATCAAAAAACTCATCGCAAAATTCGACTTTTTTCGACATTATATGTTAGCCGACTTTTATAAGCTGATGCCTAAACAGTTAATTATTATCTATTTAGAACTTTGGTATCATATAAGCATAGAATTTTTATATTTTATAAGATATATCTGTATACTTTTACATATATCAGACTTTTCTATAATATTAAAGAGACCTTAAATTCAAGGTCTCTGAGAGTATCGATAGTAGCGGAAAGTTTTCCGCCAAGAGACCAAAGGCCTCTTATGGCGGGATAATATAATTTTAATATTGGGTTATTGTATGTGGAGTTCCTGTACTACTTGCTGCAGACGAACTTTTTGTTATTTTCACATTCGGACCTAAAGTCACTACAGGAGTAGCAAATCCATGTATTGTGCCACCTCTACCTGTACTTTCAAACAGTGTGTTATTAGAGTTTGGTCCTCCAGAAGATGTATAATAAATTCCAAAGTAAGCATATTTTTCCTTATTTGCATTATTGACAGTTACAAATCGAGATGCTAGCAAATTATACTGTATTAAGCTTGAAAGAACTCTTTCACCTATACCAAAGTTTGCACTCGTAATAGATATACTATCAAAACCATAATAACCTAGTTCATTAGTTTCTGTTATTGTTAGTTTATTTGCTTTTTTATATGCGTTACTTCCTATACTTTTATCTAGTATAGATTTATCTGAAACATTAATTCCATTTGTATTTACATTTGTTGTCTCTATACCTGCACCTTTTTCGTTTATATATAAATTTGGATAATATGTATTCTTTTTGAATGCTACTGTTCTTTTATTTACGTTGATACTTTCAATTTCATTTCCTATTACTAATGCAGACATATTTGCATTATTTATTTTGTCATTTTGTTCTTTTCCCTCAGCTGTTAACCATTTTGTATAATCTTCTATTGCAAGACTTCTGGCTTTTATGTTTTGTCTACTATATAATTTCTCACAAATATCATTCAATACATATACTGCATTATTATATCCAGTTGCACCTTTCAAATATATTTGATTTTCCGTATTAGTAGCCCATGCTCCATTAAATCCCACAATATCCATACTTCCATCATCATATATCCTTAATACTCTCCATTTTAATCTTTCTCTAGCAATATTTGCTGTATTTTCTGTTGATCCAGTTATGCTTTCTACTAAGTTATTTTTTGAATATGTTGCTTGTGACGTATCATCAGGGTTATAACCGATATAATCTCCTACTGCTATCATTCGTTCCCACTGTGCATAAATAGTTTGATTTTTAGTTATAGCAGTAGAACTTGTAATTTGATCTCCACCACTTGATTTTGTGAACCAACCTTTAAATTCGTATCCTTCTCTTGTAGGAGTAGCAAGGGTTACATTGTTTCTTGTCCACTTTGCGTATAATGTGGCTTTTGTGTCAAAAAAGGCAAAAATTAGAATATATGAGTTTATAAATTGCATCATTTTTAAAGTATGGGATTGAAAGCAAAAATTAGTATTGAGAGTATTATTAAACAAACGTAAGGTTCTTTGCAAATTTACATTTCTTGATAACTTTAAAAGGACTAGGTCTGGTACACCTAGTCTTTTTTAGTTAAAATATATAATTTAGTATATGTCAAAATTTCCACTTCTATTACTATTGACTATTGTTTCTTCTTTTTAACTCTTCTACTATTTTGTATACACTTGTATGAGGATTAGCATCTTCTCTATCTATTGATTGTCCATTGCTTATTTGATATTTTTCAACCTTTTTTGCATTGGCAATTGCTATATCTGTCTTATCCGATATATTATTATAGATATCCATACCTTCAAAATAATCAGGAATTTTCATTTTGAGTTCATCTTTAGCTTGTCTACTGCTTTTATAAACTTTGGCAGTATATCCGTAATGTAATATATACCAATACTCAAATGTTGGCGTAGAAGTAATTAATTCAATTCCATTTTTTTCACAAATAGATTTAGCTTTATCAATTTGCTCTTGTTTTTTCTTATTTATATCTGTATCTATTAAAAGATAAATTTTATCGCCATATTCTGTTTTTATATCTTCTTCATTTATATAATTTATTAGTTCTTTTGCCATTCCAACAGGGTCAGTATGATTTCCAGTAGAGAATTTTATAATACATTCTCTACTAGAAAAATTTTTTAAGTAATTTGTCTCTGTTTTATTTTTTCCTTCACATCCTATTGCGACAATTGATTTCCTTTGCCTTTGATTACAATTTCGCTTTCTTTGCTCTAGTCGTCCCACAGGCATCCCTCCCTTACAATGAAAGGAATTGCCCCATATCTTCCATTTAAATATCCTTTTTGAATATTTTCAGTTTTTCTTACAGCAAAGTCGTCTAGTGGGTATAAATCCGTAGTACCCTTGGCAGGCTCTTTTTCAGCAAACCATATTTGATCTCTTCTAAATGTATTTAAAGATAATAAATTTGTATCATGGGTATTGAATATTAATTGAGCATTATTTTTGTTTATTTTGTTATTATGGAATAAATCTACTATAAATTTTACCAATAATGGATGTAAGCTTTTATCTATTTCGTCTACAATTATCACTTTTCCTTTTTCAAAAGCTTCTTTCAGAATAGGACTAAAGAAAAATAGGCTTTGTGTTCCAAGAGATTCATCACCTAAATCTAATTCATAATTCTCTAAATTGCCATTATCGTTTTGTATTTCGTGTATTGTAGATATTTTTACTTCTTTTTGAATAATATTGTCGCCTTGAGAAGTATTTATATTATTTAATGATATTACATTACTTACCTTTATTTTTTCAATTTCAAAATTATAATCTTTTATGAGAATATCAGCTCTTTTTAATAAATTTATTGTAAATCTTTTCAGCGTTCCTTCTTTATCATTTTCAAATTTTGAGAATGCAAAATTTCCTGGATACGTACAATCATTGTATGTATCTATATCTTCTGAAAACCATATATAAGCATTTTTTGTTTTTTCATAATTCCATTCAGTAGCAGTAGATAAAAACAACTTTTTTTCAGTATTTTTAGTTGCTAATTCTTCTAGTTTCTTTTGTTCATTTTGTGTAAATTTATATTCATTTACATTTTTTCTATCGAAAATTAAGCTTGGTTTTGCTGACAAATATTGATATAAATATTCTGTGTAAATCTTGTTTATATCTGCTGAAAAGCCATAGATGTATTTTATATTATTTTTTACAAATACAAATTTAAACTCACAAGGTTTATTTATAGTTTCTTTGTCAAATTTGAATGGTACCATTTCTGTTAATGGCTCATTAATACTTCTTAGGTTTGATTTTCTAACCATTAGAATAGCTGCTGTTACAGCTTTCATAAAATTACTTTTTCCTGAAGCATTTGCACCATAAATTGCAGTAGATTTTAGGCATTTTTCTTTTGTAGTATTATTTTCAAATACATTTTTTACATTTTCGTCGCCATTACCCGCTAACATACTGAATGTGGTTTCATTTTTTATTGACATAAAATTTTTTACACTAAATTCTATTAACATATAATCCTCCTTGTATCCTATATTATATTACAGATTTTATAAAATGTAAACACATTTCAGTATTATTTTCTATGTTTTTGCAACTTTTATTCATTTATTCCATAAATAATATCAAAATCCAACTTATATCTGTATATATTGCAATCATAATAAAATGAAAATAAGATTAATTTTTCAAATTACCTATTGATACAACATAAACTCCATCTTCTCTTTTATAAGAATATGGTGTAGCTGTTAAAACCATTAGGAAAGAAGGTTCACCGCTCTTTTTAGTATCAACTTTATCTTTAAATTTTAATAAATTCTGTGCAGCCTCTTCTATAAACCCTGAACCTAATTTTATTTCTATTGCACCCCATTTTCCTTTTCCAGTTTTCAAAATCGCATCTACTTCAAACTCAGATTTGTCTCTATAATAAGTCAGTTCGCCATCCAATAATTGTGAATATATTTTTAAGTCTCTTATACAAAGACTTTCAAATAGAAAACCAAAATAGTTAAGGTCATGGATTAAGTCGCTTGGACTTAAATCAAGTATGGCTGTTGCAATCGATGGATCTACTAATTCTAATTTTGATTTAGTTCTTATTGCTGTTTTCGACCTAATATTTAAATTTGTTGCTTTTACACTTTCAATAACAAATAATTTTTCTAAAGTATTTAAATAATCATCTAATGTTGGTCTTGAAACTTCGTTAGCAAATTCGTTTCGTACATCTTCCATTATTGTGGCATTTGAAACTGGTGTAGATATATTCCTTGCTAGGCTTCTTAAAACTGCTTTCATTTTTTCCGGATTTCTTTTCACTCCGTCAATAGTAGTTACATCTTCTCGTACTAAACTTTCTACATAATCTTTTGCTATTTGATACTTATTTTCTTCATCTATATCTAATGTTGCTGGCCAGCCACCCCTTACAATGCAACTAGCAATATCTTCTAGGGATAAATTCGATACTCCTTCTATATCTTTGCCATTAATAACATCTTCTAAGGATACTTTTCCGTTTGAATCTTTTGATTCATAAAGTGACATTGGTCTCATTAATATTCTTGCAAATCTTCCTGTTCCTGTATGCATAGTGCTTCCTTCGGCTGGTTTTGCAGAACCTGTTAATATATATTGTCCTTTTAGCCCTGTATTATCCACATCCATTCTGATAGAGTCCCAAACAACAGGATACATTTGCCACTCATCAAAAAGCCTTGGTTTTTCTCCTTCTAAAAATAGTGATGGTTTTGTTTTGTTTATGAAATCAAAGTTTTGTTTATTATCAGGATTTTGAAATTCTACTATACTTTTAGTATGTTGTTTGGCTGTTGTAGATTTTCCACACCATTTACACCCTTCTATTAATAGTGCTCCCATATATTTTAATTTTCTTTCTACTGTTTCGTCTATAATTCTTGGTAAATATTTATCCATACAATACCTCCATTCATAATAATATTATACGCCTTTTTTATAAATTTGTAAACATCTATTTTACATTTTGGCATGTTTTCATTTTACACTTTGTCCGTAATTCATTTTACATTTTGGCAAAACTAATTTCAATAACAATTTATCTTTTAAATCTATGCTACAAATATAATACATTTTATAAACTCATACATTCTGATTTCGACGTTTTTTGACACAAAAGCCACATTATACGCAAAGTGGACAAG
>CATGLK010000004.1 GCA_949538735.1 uncultured Clostridia bacterium | reverse complement strand
TAAAACTATTATAACATCTCTACGCTTTCGTGTCCAAAATCTATCTTAACACCACTGTAACTATTCTACTTTGCATTGTAAATATGTCTGTTCCAATGTCTTCTGCTTTACTCATACTTCCTCCTCTATTCTAATTACGATTAGTGCATTACTGTCTTTTTCTTTATTTTTCCTTTTTTCAATCCTTTTTCTATTTGCAGGAGTTGCTAGATACGTTATAAAATCCACTTTGCATTTTAGTAAATTAGCAAGATATTTTTTTGTTCCTAAATCTATAAATCTATCCCCTTTGTAAAGTGCATATTCTCCTTCCCTGCTCATATCTCTTCTCCTTTCAAAATTCTTTGATATATTCTTTTGTACGCACTGCCTGCCGAACAGTCTCGTCTTGCTTGTTCGTAATATCTTACTGTTTCTTTATCTCTTTTTATTTATTAGCTTCATAAAATGCTTTTGCAAATCCTAGCGGTGTCATACTTCTTAATACTGTTCTCTTGCTTAATCCTGTTTTCTTCAAGTAACCTTCTGGAATTTGTTTTAAATCTGCAAAGTGTTCTACACAGCTTACAAAATCCCTAGCTCCGCAATTATGTACAAACTCCCTAGGTTTTACTATGTTCTTTTTTGGTTCTTTAAACTCCCCCCATATTGCCGTCTTCTTAGTATACGGATCTCCATATTCATATGGTTCAAATACTAATGCTGGCTTGCCTAAAAATCTTTTTAAATATCCACTATATGGATTTTCTAATGCCCAGAATTGTAATCCTTGTCCTACTCTATAATTGTCATACAAACAAGTATGTATTATTCTCAAGCAAGCATTTACAATATTCATACCACCTCTTAAATCCCTGGGAGTTTTAGCTGTTTTATCATTTCTTGCTATGCTAAACATTGTACAGGGTGGAGCTGCCAATATTCCGTATACATTTTCAGGCGGTTCATATGTTAGCACGTTATAATCAGGTAGTGTTATAACTCTCACATCGTATCCATTATCTTTATAATATTTGCTCCAACTTCCTGTGCCTCCACACAAATCTAATATTATTTTATTTTTGTTGTCCATTTTTTCTCCTAACATTTTCATTTATTAAGTTTTCAATTTCTAGCATTGTAAATTCTGGTAAATATCCTTTTATTTTTTCTACTTTGTGTTTTAATCTAATAGCATTTATAATCTTTTGTGCGTCATTTTTTGTAACTTTTCTTATTTCAAATCTCCACTTTCTTGCGTCATTTCCTATAAGTTTAAATAAAATTGTCCTTGCCCCTTTTTCTGTCGTTTCACAAATTCTTGCAAATTGATATTCTTTTTTCACGGTATTATAGACTAAATACCTATAATCGAGTTTTTTCATTTTAGTTAGTTTGTCCTTTCCATATTTTCTATTAAATAGTCATACAATTTTTCTGGAGTCGTTAAATCTATTTCCTTGTCACTATCTGTTAAATCCCCTATTTTAAAATCTTCACCATAATTACATTCATACAGCCACCAGCTGATATTGTGTGTATCGTTAAACATTTTTTCCAACAATTGTACAACTATATCCTCATGACATATCATTAAGCTTGCTGCATTCATGAAATCGTTGATTTTATTATCAATGCTACTATTAAACATATTATTTACTTTGTCCACTATATCATCTGTATCTTTTAGCCTTTTTATGATTTGGCAAAATTCTTCTTTACTTATCAACAATGTATTTCCCTTCTTTCAAATTTTCTTGTTTTTTTATTATCGTATCGAATTTTACTCCATTTTCTGCTAACTCTTGTATGCAGTCTTCTAAATCGACATATCCACGTTTTAAAGAATCCATAGTATTCCATATACTTTCCATTACTGTCGGAAGTCTCTTTTTTCCAAAACCACATACATATCTTAAAGTGTAAGCAACAGAAATACTATATATATCCAAATACTCTAAAACTCTTTTGTTTGTTGCCTCTTCACATTTAGTTACTATGCCATTGTAAACATCATCTACCCATTTCCTTAATTTTCTAGGGTCGTCAAATACTTTATTTAGTTGCTTTTCTTGTCTTTTTGTTAGTTTCATACTTTCTTTTCTCCTTTTCTACTGTTTCTGCGAAAGCCCACATATCTACACTTATTGCATTTTTCATCTTTTTAAGTTCTTCTATGTTCATTCCGCTTCTTGTCACATTTATAATATTTACATATCTTTGGCCTTGCCTCATATATACTGCACCCTTTTTCTTTGTTTCCTGTATAGTATGGACATCTCCATTCTCTTGCCATTATTAGCAATTGTTTTGTGGGAGAAATGTTATGCTTTAAAACATAGTCTTGTATTATGTCCGCGTCTTCCTGGTCTATTGGCAAAATAGCTCCACAACATTCTCCACACTTGCTACATTTTCCATTGCAAGTATTATTTACTCCAACATATCCTTCGTTTATCGTTTTGTATATTATCTCTTTGAAGTTCATTTTTGCATTTGCTCCTTTAGCTTATTAACAAAGTAAAAGCCTTGTCTTCTTATTTTATCTTGTATAAATCTTTCCTTTGTTTTCTCTGACACCTTATCTATTTCTTTTTCGATTTTATGTGCTCCTAAAAGGTCTGTTGTTCCTAATGTTATTATTAGTACTGGTTGTAGTATTCCAAATTCTCTAATGTCAAAAAATAGTATGTTCAAGATATTCATTGCAACAATAGCAAACATTAAATTGGTTATATTAGTGCTGTATCTTCTTTTTATATTACACATTTGTATATATGATTCACTCCAAACATTTAAATATTCCTTTAAATTGTCTCTATATATTTTTTCTTTTTCTTGCTCAAAAACTTTTTTTAGTTTATAAATATCTTCTATTGTGTGTTTTTTACTTGTTAATAATTCGTCATTTTTATTAGACCAATATGCAGGAGTTGGTAAATTCTTATAATATACTTTCCATTCAACCCTGTCTTTTTCTTTTACTTCTGTATAGATGTGAAAATACTCTTTATTTAATATACTTCTTAATTTGCGTATGTATCTAATTGTTTCACTCTCTTTGTTTTTCCTTTTCTTCATTTTATCCCCCTAATTATTTCTTGAAAATTTCGTCTAAAGCATTCTTTAATTCTTGTTTTATCTGTTCTTGGCTTTTTCCATTGGTGTCTATTTCTACCTTTTTTAATGCAATTTCGTCGTCTTCAAAATTAGATTCGCCGCTCTTTTTAGCTTCTATTACATCTTTTATTAATTCTAAGCTTTCAGATAATGTCATATTATTTAATATCTTATTAGCATTTTTTTCTATTTCTTCTTCACTTCTAAATGAGTCTTTTATAATTTTTATTAGTTCTTCTTTTGTAAGTGTTTTTGTTTTTCTTAAGCTATGCAGAAGAGCACTTACTTCTGTCATTATTAATATTTTGTTTCCTTTTACTTCTACTTTCCCAAAATCTGATTTAATCATTTTTTATTCCTCCTAAATTTCCTATTGCATAAGCATTTTTTATTTTATATAAGTCTTTATAATTTGTTTTTGTTAATGTTGTTCAACCTTCTATATAAAGTTTTTTCAACTACTTCTTGAGCTTCTTTTATTTTTAAATCATTATCATTTTTGTACATTTTTGAAATTCCAGCAATAGACATACCAAAATTAAATAGTTCTACTATGTCTTCTTGTGTAGTGCATTTTCCTTCTATTCTTATTTGATACGGTTCTTTTATTATTCGCATTTCATTTCTCCTGTAAATAATTTTTTCCAAATTCTTTTAAAAATTTTTCTTTGTTGTACTTTTTGATAAACATTATTCTTGCGTAATCGTGTAAGTATTGTCGTATTTCTTTCTCTATATCGGCTTTTGAGTGACATTTTCTACAAAGGTAATAAACTAATCCCCACTGTATACTTTTTTGTCTATTTGAGCCACCAAATGCTTCGTGAGTATCTAATTTTAAACATCTGCCACATAAAAAGCATTTGGTTTTATCATTTTGTAAAATACTAAATCTATTTCTTTCTTTTTTGGCTAGTTTGTTACTTTTATTTTTAATGGTTTTGGTTGTTTTCTTTTTTTCTGTTTTGTTCTTAGGATATGGATTAAAACTATTGCTTAAATCTGTTACTATCATTTCTTTTCCCCTAAACTAATAGTTCTTTACTTATATCTATCAACTTTATCCCAACTTTCTAGCAAGCTATTTATTTCATTCTGTGGTTTTGTTTCTATTCCTAGCTGATTACATTCCTGTATAGCTAAATCTATTAATCTAGCCATACTCTTTGCGGAATATGTAGAACTACCATAGTATGCAAATACATTTGTATATCCTTCTAGCTTGCTGTTTGTAATCTCTGTTATCCAACCAATACCATTCTTAGACCAACTTTCACAAAATCGAGAAACAGCTGCATTTTTAATTGGTAAGACCTCATATTCTCCAATATTTTTTATCAAATCTCTGTAAATGTCTTCTTTTGGAATATTCAATTCTTCTTGAAGTTTTCCTAATAACACCCACATATATCCATTTGCGTCCAGTGACCTTTTTTTAGTTTTCTTTTTTGCCTCAACCTTGATTTCTTTATTGTCTTTTAGTTTCTCATATAGGTATATTGGAGATTGTTTTGTATAAAAAGTAACTGTATATGCCTTTTCATTAAAATCTTGTCCTATATTGATTTTAGTTGCAACAAAGTCCATTCTCTACACCTCTTCTAAGTTATCTCTCATCTCTTCTTCAAATTCTTCTGTTTTCATATATTCTTCATATTCTTTTATTTTTTCTAATGTTTTTTCCAGTTTACTACTGCCTATTCTTTGTCTAATTATTTCTAACCTGTCTTTATCGTCAGTAGATTCTAAAAATGCAACATAAAAATCTGTTATCATTTTATACTTCATATCACTTTCATAGTTATTAATTAATCGGTAGACACTTTCGTTTTTATCTATGTAATATTCAATATATGCTTCTCTAATTTCTTCGTTTGTTACTCTTTCATCGTCCAAAAATTCTTCTGCAATATCTTTTAATTTGTCTTGCTCTTCTTCTTTCATATTTTGTAGCCTTTTATATTCTTCTGTAAATTCTATATAAGATTCTTCTTCCAATTGTTGCATTAAGCAAAAAATAGTATGATTTAGTGTATTTTTTAATACGTTTATGCTTTCTATACTTAAAGCATAACTAAATGTATCTTTTACACTTTTTCCAAAGTAATTTCTATTTTCTTCGTTATTATCTTTTATCATCACTTCAAACCAAACCCTTCTGTCTTTAATTCCTATTGAATCCAGTTTTAGAGTTATTTCAAATCTTTTGTATGTAAATATAGTCCATTCTTTTTCCCATAATTTTTGGTCTAAATAATTTTTTATTATAAAGCTGTAGTCTACATCGTAAACTTTTAAAGCTAACATTTTATTTTCCATTCGGAAATTCTCCCCTTTCTAAACATTGTGATAATATTTCTAATTTTGGTATATATTCTTTTTCTATAAAATCCTTGTCATATTCTACTGGAGTCATCTTAATTCTATCTTTGTCAATTTCATTGAAGTAGTTAATATAGTCATTTTCTTCTAAACCATACGAAACTATAAATAACTTGTGTATATTTGCCGCATACATTTCTACTTGCGCTTGTCTCCAATACTGCTTAGTTACTTTAAACTCTTTGTTTGCATTGTGTGTTTTAACTTCATAAATACAATCGTCAGTATTTCCGTCTAAGTTCGCTCTCAACCTGCCAATTATTATTTGCTTGTCCTTTTCAAGACCTTCTATTTTCAAAGAATCTAAGATTTTATGTTCATAGTTAGTACCTGCTTGCATAGCGTCTGTTTTTATTGTATTTTTATATAGGCCTAACTTTTCTAACCACCATTTTTCAAAAGTTTTAGTTGTCCAATTCCCAACAACCATACTAGTGTCTGAACACCCAACATAATAACTTCTATCCTGAGTAGCAATCATTCTTTCATTTCTCCTATTCTTTTTTCTAATCTGTCTAAAATCTTGAAATATGTAAAATAATTTTTCAATTCTTCTTCAGTAATTCCTAGGTTTATCGCTATTTTCTCTAAACTTATTCCTTGTCTCATCTTGCTAGAAACTAATTGTTGCATTCTTTCTTGAATTTTAAAGATATTATGTTTTTTTAAATCTTCTTCCCAATTATCTTTTTCGTCTTTCTGTTCTTCTTTTAGCCATAAATTAAACCCTAATCCTGTTCTTATTGCTACCCCCTTAACAAATAATCTAGTTTGGCAATTCCATAACCTTTGTTGTGTCATAGAATTGTTTTTTACAGGATTACTACCATTCATAACAGGACCTCTTTGGATAAATTCCAAATCGTCAATTACTATCTTTACCGCTGTTTCATAAACTCTGTTTTCTATTCCATTTTTGTCTGTAAAAGTTTGCTCTGTCATATACAAACTACTTCCTGTTCTTTCGTTTACAACTGGTTCAAAGTAAACTTTTTCTGCTCCGTTATTATGTAGCAGTTCTACTACTTTTGCCCAATTTAAATAATCTGCATTATCTCTTTTTTCAACATATTCACTTACATCAACTTTTCTTAATTCTTCATAACTTGCTAATGCCATTTATTTTTCCTCCTTTACAATGTCTATTCTTGTTACACTTTCACCACACTTGTATATTTTTACTTTTGTGCCCTCTTCTGTTGTATAGTCTATTCTTCCAGATTTCTTTTCCATTATTTGTGCAATATTAGCACAAATAAAATCTAAAACTTCTTGCATTATTCTTCCTCCTTATCAAACTTTTTTGACCAATTTTCGTAGTTATAGCATTCTTTTGATATTCTTTCTGGCTCTTCTGTATTAATTTCTTCAAAGATTTCATCTTCGTATATTCGGTCATCTTCTTCGTAAAGATGTTCTAGGTATTCTTCTGCGTCGTTTTCTATATATTCAGTTTCATAGTCTAAAACCATTTTATTTTCTAGCATTTTTATTCACTTTCCTTTTTTATTTTTACTCTTTTTATTAAACTTTCTTGTGCTTTTTGAAATCTATCTATTGCACAATATTCCTTTATTGTTTCAATTGGTGTTCCGTCTTTTACAATAATTTGACCACATGTTCCTTGTAGCTCATATGATACTAAAACATATTTATCCATAGTTTTCCTCCAATTCTCTAATATCCATTTGTTCTACTAACTGTTCTGTGAATTCTTTTAATTCTTTTGGTAGCAATCTTTGCTGTTTTTTTCTTTGTACAAGTATGTCATATTGTTTTAAAAATTGTCCCTTTACAACAGTGTTAACAGTATCTATGTTGGTTTTTGCTAATTCAGTAACTTGTCTAACATTACCAAAAAAATTTTTAACTTCTGGACTTGCTTGATTAAACTGTTCCTCTGTCATATATATACCATTGCATATCATTCTATATGCTTCATTCCAAGTTTCTATAGCTGTTTTGGTTTGTTCTGGTTTCATTAGTTCTATTGCGTTTTTTCGTACTTCGTGTATTGTTGGTGGATATGGACTTTCTATTATCGTTTTCTTAACAGCCTGTAACACTAACTTGTACTCTAAATCACCTAAGCATTCTAACCAGGTATTGACCATTAATCGTTTTTGAGAACTATTCTTTTCAGCTATACTGTTATAATTACCAGCTAAAAGAGCTATTACTTGTACTGTTTCCTGTTTGTTCATCTGTTTGTTTTGCCTCCTCCCATATTTCATTAAAATCTTCAAAACCTCCTTTATCTCTTTTGTTTGGAGGTGGTTTCTCCTGCTTTAAAGGGAAAATACCTTGCCAATTATTCATTATCGAGTTATTTAATATTTCTATTTGCTCGTCAATGTTAGTTGATAATTTATATAATTTTTTAAGCATTAGTTCTAAACCCCTTTTGGTTAAAGGTTTCTTGATTGTCTTTCTCATTTTGATAAATTCACGTACTGTATCTTTTAATTCTTGATCCGTAAAATTATTGTTAATGACATTCTCTAGTTCGTCTATTTTTTCTTTTTTTATTTTTTCTTTTTCTTTAGCTTTTACTTTTACATTATCTTTTACATTTACTGTTACATTTTCATTTACATTATCAGTTATTTTTGTTATTCCGTGTTATAACACTTTTAACACTGTTATTTTTGTTATTAACATTTATAACACTGTTATCGTTTGTTATATTTGTATCTTCTTTCTGCGTATTTAAGCCTTTATTCCACCTGTTGTTCATACCTTTTTTTCCTGCTTCACTTCTTTTTTTCTTTTCTTCTTGCCATTTTTCTTTATCTCTATCTAATTGTTGCTTGATAAAAGAAAAAGCCATTTTTGTAACTTTATCTAACTCAACTATTTCTCCATTTTTCTCGTATTTTATTATTGCTTTTATAAGTTGTCCTGCTTGTTCGTCTGTTAATAAGTTGAATTGTTCTTCATAATCTAGGTATATTAAAAAACTTGCTTTGTCCATTTATTTCTCTCTCCTTAAACTAATAATGTAATAAATTTTGTTTTTACATTGCCAACAACCTCCTTCATCCTTCAAAAAATAATTGACTTTTGTTTTTTTGTTTGCTATAATCAGAAAAAGCACATACTAAGAAGCGACTATACGTTTTCCCTTTTCCTGACGGGACGTATAGTTTTTTATTTTATTAATGTTAAAATAGACACTTTTAGTGCCTTTGATAAACCAAGTATTGTTTTTAAACTTGGATTATCAATTGTTCCATTCTCTATTAACTGAATTGTTGTGGGTGCAATTCCTGCAAGTTCTCCTAATTGTTTTCTAGTATATCTTTGTTCTGTTCTAATTCTTCTTAGGTTTTCGTTTAACATTATTTTCACTCCTTTTTTGCACAACAAAAAAACGCATAAATTCTTTTCTGAATTTATACGTTTATAATTTTACATCTATGGCGGAGTAATCAATCTTTTGTGCAATAAGAGATAGGAATAAAATATAAGGAGTAAAATTCTCCTAAAATCCCATACTCTTACTGCTACACCGTTTTTAGGCTATTTTTCATTCATATAACTTGTTGCCTAAAATACAAAAACGGCTTAAAATCGATTCTCGTGCGTCGATATTTCGCATAAGTTAAACGTTAATAACTTGTAACTACACTTATAACATATTATAATAATAATTGCAATACCTTTATGCAATTTTTTCAAAATAATTTTTATCATCATCAAAAACATTTTCATTTTTAGAATCAGAATTAGTAATTTTAATTTGACTTGTAATTTGATGATAAGTATCACGAACCAAAGATTTTCGTAAATTTTCTTCAAGCGATTCAGATTTTCCACGTCTTGGATAAATAAAATTATAAGTGTAAGAATAAAATTCTAAACTTCTTAAAATTAAATCCACCTGGCAATTCAATAAACTAATATTTTGTTTTTCAATGTTTTCAATATCAAAATCTATTTTTTCCATTTACTCCTACTCCCCCTATTCCCTACTATGCGGCTTTTTCAATTTCAAAATCACTCAATGGGTGTTTGTCTACTGCTTCTTTTAAACCTCTAAAATATCATATAAAACTTTAATTGCATCATCTTTATCCAATCCATTATGTCCTTTTGTTTCTTCATAGTGCAATACTACTTCCACATCTTGATATCCTTTTAAATCTTTTACTTTTTCCATTTCCATTAAAAATGGTACTAGTTGCTTTGAATTATCTGCCTCAGAGCATAGATTAACATGAAGATAAATTTTAGGCACATATCCATGAGTTTTAAATGCTTCTATCACATCAAATCTCTCCACATAATTTAATGAATCTACAATGTTATCAAAGCAATACATCATAACACTATCTAATGCTGGTTTTACTATCCAATTCGTTAAATTAAGTTGGCTGTTATCTGCTACAACCTTTGCTCCCTTTAAATAGATTCCCATCATAATTGACAAAAATCCACCTGCTGATGTTCCATAAATTACAGTATCCGTTAGCTTTATATTCATTTTTTCTATAATTTGTTTCAAAATCAAGCTACTATTTTCCAAATAATAATTTTCATTTTTTCCAATTCCCCATCCAGCCGATAATCCATTAATATATAAAGTGGGATCCATACACAATATGCTAGATGTTTTCAAACTGTCTGCTCTATTTATTGTAATTTGTGCTACAAGCAATGCTCATTAACATTCAAGATTTATAGCCTTAAAATTCTTTATGTTGATATACTCTATTTGATATTAGATATGATATAACCAACAATATTACAGAAATTATTGGAATAGCTATAAGTGAATAGCTATCTAATCCATTTATCATATTTATAATAAATGTCATATCTACAAATTGGGCAATTAAAGCTCCTATTCCAGCAACACCAAATACTACTGCAAATAATATTATTCTTCCATTTGTAGCTCCAAATTTGAAAACAATTGGATAAAGTAGAGAAATTATAATAACACTTGACAATATTGTTCCCATCAATGATGACATAATTTCATCTAAATTTATACTGTTTGTTTTTATATAGCTTATTCCCACACCTATAGTCAAAGCAGCAACTCCTAAAATAGCTGTTAAAATTATTGAAGCTATATATTTTGCTCTAACTACATTTTTTCTTCCATTTGGTAAAGTTACTGCATAAGAGTTCCAATTGTTAAAATCATCATAACTAAATGTTGATATAAATAACATTATTCCAATTAGTGGAACTATAAATGTAACATCAAATATACCTTGGAATGCTAACATTAAATAGACTATAAATATTATTACCATTGATTTTGAATTTGCTTTTATAAGCAAAAAGTCCTTTTTTATTAACCCTAACATACCTTTTCCCCCTTAATTACTAATACCATTAAATTCTCAAGTGTAATTTTGTCTATTACGCATCCATTGTATTTTTTATTTGCTTGCTCTTTATTGCTAACTAATATTTCATAAGCATATTTTGTTTTCCTGTATGCGATAATATCTTTTTTATCAATATTTGAAAAATAATCAATATCACATTTTAAAATTCCGTAGTTATCAATTATTTCATCTCTTGACTTTTGTAACACTTTTTTTCCTTTATCAATAAATATAATCTCATCTGCTATATGCTCTAAATCACTTGTTATGTGTGTTGATAACAATATAGAATGTTCTTCATTTTCTATAAATTTTTGGAATATCTCTAATACTTCGGATCTAACTACTGGATCTAATCCACTTGTTGGCTCATCTAATATTAGTAGTTTTGGTTTATGAGAAATAGCTGCCACTATTTCTAACTTTTTTCTCATTCCTTTTGACATCGATTTTAAAGGTTTATTGTCTGGTAAATCAAACTCTTTTAAATAAGAAAAATACAATTCGCTATCCCAGTTTTTATATACATCCTTCATAGCATTATTTATATCTCTTGCATTTAATAATTCCGGAAAAAACATATTATCTAAAACTACACCTATATTTTCTTTTATTTCTTTTTCTTCTTTTTTATAATCCTTTCCAAATATTTTTATTTCTCCACTATCAATCTTTATAATATTTAGCATTGACTTAATCAAGGTTGTTTTTCCTGCTCCATTTTCTCCAATAAGACCTACAATAACTCCTTTTGGTATTGATATATCTATTTTACCAAGTTCAAATTTGTCATCATATTTCTTTTTTAAGTTTTTAATTTCAATAATATTTTCCATTTACTTATCCTCCCCATAAATCATTTTAAACATTTCGATTACATCATTTTCATCTATATTGAATCTATTGGAAATAGCAACTATTTTTTCTATGTAATTTTCTATATCCTTTTGTGCTTGTTCTTTTGCAAGTTGTGTATTTTTAGGTGCTACAAAAGTTCCTTTTCCTTGTATAGATTTTAAATATCCCTCTTTTTCTAATTCATCATAGGCTTTTTTTATAGTCATAGCACTTATTTTTATATCCCCAGCTAATACTCTTATAGATGGTAATAATTCATCTTCATTCAGTTCTCCTTCTAGTATTTGATTTATAATAGATTTTTTTATTTGTTCATATATCGGAACGGAACTGCTATTACTAATAATCATCTTCATATTATCGCCTCCTTGTTATACAGTATATAACACCATATAACACTTGTCAATGTTTTTATTGAAATTTTTATTTATGAATACAAAAAAGAAGATACTAATTTCTTAATATCTTCTCTATTTTTCTTCATTTTATTCTTATAGCATCTATTTGTAATTTATCTTTCTAATGAATCGCTATTAGTATCTATTTCTCTCTTATTTTGTATTTCTTGTTTTAAGTTATCTAATTTGTCCCTTATATCTTCTTCAAAAACTGTTCCTGCAGCCAAATTTATAAACCATTTTTCTGTTTCTTTAACGTATTTCTCTTTAAATTTTTCTGAAGCTAAATGTGTTTCTGATAAATTGTGTACTCTATCTGCCAATTTTACCATTCTTGCCATATCATTTTTCATAATTCTATCAATGTATTCTGACATTACATAGTCCTTTTCTTTTGTTACAAGTTTTACAGAATTAGCAATTTCTTGATTTGAAATTTCAACTAATTCTTCATAAGTAGCATTAGTATCTTCTAATAAATCATGAAATAAACCTGCTATTTGATATTCTATTGGAAACCCTTTTTTATGTAGAATATTGCTTACCTCCAATGGATGCATATAATATGGTGTTCCTTGTTTTCTAGTTTGTCCTTTATGTTTTTCTTTTATAAATTCAATATAATTATCTAGTTCCATATATTCTCCTCCATACTTTTGATTTCTATTTTTTCTTTTTAGATTTTGGTATTGATGTTACCTTTTCAAGTTCAATTACAACAGATTTACAAAAATCAGAATTATCAATATCTAGTACATAATGTTCCTTTGCACCATTGTAAGGATAACCAGTTTCAGCATTTTGCATCAAATCTTTGATATTTTCCAATTTCTTTACAAAAGGCACATTGTCACAAACAATAATAACTGGTTTATCATTAACATACACCATAAATTCCCCAAACATTTTCTTATATCTTATTTCTCCAACACCTTTTATTTGTTCACATACATATTCTATATATTCATTTGTTGTGGCCATTTTACTGCTCCTCATTTTTCTTATTCTTTTTCATAAGCATAACTCTAAACTTCCTATAAGCAGGGAAAAGCTTTTTAAACGCAAAATACATAAAAGGATTATACACCTTATAAATCTCAGTAAACTCAATTAAATCAGGCTTAAAACCTTTCTTAAACCTATACAAACCTTCATTTCTATGTTCCAAATCAACAGCACAAATTCCCCTAAAATCATAAACATTACAATTATTCTCTTTAGCCCACTTAATATTTTCCCATTGAAGTAAATATGTAGGCATCAAATTACGTTTTTCATTCAAGCTACCGCCAAACATATACCAAACCTTATCACCATACAAGAAATTATAAGTAACAGCAATAGGTTGTCCTTCATAATCAGCAAACAAAATCTTGACATGTTCTTCGCCCATCATATCATATAGCTCTTCAAAATATTGAGCAGATGGAATTGGGAACTTATCTCTTTGACCAGTAACTTCCATTATCTTTTGGAATTCTGCAATGTCTTCCCTTTTTCCTTCTCTAATTGTAACACCTTTTTTAGTTGCTAAACGTATGTTGTAACGTGTTTTTTGGTGAAATGATGCAAATAATTCATCTTCTGTTTTGTCTTTTAAATTTAGTCTAAAAACAATTCTTGGATGTGCAATTTCGTTTAAGTCCTTTACTTTTTCTACTATTTTAAATCCGTTATTTTTAGCTATATTTTTAAATTCCATATCATCATTTGGAATATCAGGGTCCATTTTCAATAAAAATGCTTTGTGTTTTTTAGCTACTTCTTCTGCTTTTTTTGTTAATTCTATAAATGTTGCTTCATCATGTATGTCGCAAACTGGTCCTCTTGGTGAGTATACAATACTAGAATTTAATCCAGGTACTTTTCTTATTAATAATAACATTGAACCTTTTATTTTTTCGTTTTCGTCTCTTACTACTACTGTTTCATAATCCCATTCATCTTTTGTTTTTGCCCATCTTATTGATTGTGCAAAATGCCCTTTATAATGGCTTTTTACAAAATTCTCATATTCTTGATCTATTTCATTTTCTTTTAATTCTTTTTCATTTATAGTACTTACGTTTTTCATTATTTCTTCTCCTATTTACATATTTTAATTTTATATTTTACAATATTTGTTT
The DNA here is from genome assembly GCA_949538735.1 of uncultured Clostridia bacterium. Taxonomy (GTDB): domain Bacteria; phylum Bacillota; class Clostridia; order TANB77; family CAG-508; genus CAG-269. The sequence continues at coordinate 96,930 of CATGLK010000004.1, read as the reverse complement.
TATGCTTCTTTATAAATCTTTAATTTAACTAATACTTTATGTATTTTATCACCTTTTGGTAAATCTTTAATCTCTTCTTCTGAGAATATCTTTAATGCTAATACTGCAACAACATATGCGATAATAGCACTTACTAATCCCACCATTATAGCAATCTTATGTGGAAGTATAAAATCTAGCAAATAGTATATTCCATAAGATATGGCACTCATTATTGCTGATGCTAATACTGGCTTTATAGCAAATTTATTAAAATCAAATTTTATTTTTGTCATTTTCTTCAATTTGATAAATCCTATAAAAAATGCTATAAACTGGCATATTTGTGAGCTTACTGTTGCTCCTAGTATCCCTATTCCTTGTATTGGAATTATAACAATATTTAGTATTGTTTTAACAATTACTCCTAGTATTAAGGCTATTACTGGTGTCTTGAAGTCTCCTAACCCCTGTAATGCACCATTTATGGTTTGTGCAAGTGTAGCAAATACTACCAAGAATGAAATTGATTGTAATATATTTGCACCTGCTGCTGCATTTGGGAATACTAGTTGCAATATTTCTTTTGCAAATACGCAAAGTCCAAATGCACAAGGTAATCCAATTAATATTGTTATTAATAATGATAATTTTACTCTCTTTTCGATTGCTGCATCATCATTTTTTGCTTTTGCAGATGATAGCCCTGGTACTAGTGCTGTTGCAAATGCTACTGTAAATGATAATGGCAATGCTACCAATGTATCAACTTTTCCTGCTAAAATTCCATATTGTTCTTTTGCTACTGCTTCTGTTGTTATTTTCTTTAATCCTCTTACAACTGTAATTGAGTCTATATTTTTGTTTACTGATGATACTATTGATGTTAGCGATATTGGTATTGATATTTTAAATATTGATGATATTATGCTTTTTGTATTTTCATCTTTAAATTCTGGTTTTGTTGTTTGTATTTCTTCATGAATTCCTTTTTTTCTAACTTTGTAGAATTTGTATATGTATATAAAGCTTCCTATAACTGATATTGTTGTTGCAAAGTTTGCTCCTGCTGCCATTAAGGTTACATTGTTTGAAGTTAGATGTGCAACAACTTCAACAGCTAATACTGTAAATACAGTTTTTAAAATTTGTTCTAGTGCTTGTGAATCCCCAGTTGCTTTCATATTGCTTCTTGCATTGAAATATCCTCTAATTACAGAAGACATTGCAACTAATACAATTGATGGAGATATACACATCAAAGTAAGTTTTGCCTCTGGTATTTGTAATATGGTATTTGCTATAAAGTCAGCTCCGAAAAATAGTATTAAACTTCCTATTGTTCCAATTACTGTAAGTAACATAAATGCTACTTTAAATATTTTGTGTGCACCTTTGTAATCTCCTAGGGATGTTCTTTCAGAGACTAATTTTGATATTGCATTTGGTATTCCTATTGATGATAGTAACAATAATAAGGCATATATTTGATAACCACTGTTATATATTGCGTTTCCTGTGTCTCCAAATCCTGGTCTGTTTGTTAAATATATTTTATAAACTAGCCCAAATATTTTTACTATTATTTGTGATATCATTAATGTCATTACTCCTGACATAAACGATTCTTTTCTGCTTTTTGTTTTTTTCTTCATTTTTTGTATCATTCCTTTATCTTTATTCTGTTGTATTATCTGTTCCTGTAATATTAGAAGAGATATTATTAGTATTATTTGTTTTATTACTACTTGAATTAGTGTTATTAGTTTTATTTGAATTTGTGTTTTGTGTATTTGTAGTAGTATTCACCGTATTATTTGTGTTTGTGTTGGTATTAATTTTATTTGATGTATTTTGTTTTTGCTCATTATTTTCAGACGATGTTGTATTTGTATTTTTATCTTTGATTGTAGTTGGTTCTTTGGCATCTATGTCCTCAGTTATTCCTTTAATAACTTCGGTTACATTGTTTTTAGGTTTACTCTCTACGTTGTTGTTCTCTAAAATTTGCCCTTTGTGCTTATCACAAGTTTCAGTTGGTTTGGTAAATGGTAAAAAATACTCTACATATTTATGCTGACAACCTGTTGTTGCCCTCTTGCCTGTTTCTGCGCATATTGTTACTCCTGTAACTGATGTTGGTTTTTCAAATGTTGCACCATTTAATCCTGAATGAATTCTAGACATTACATTTACCCAAAGTAATCCAGCAGGATTTCTTTGATTAAAGTTTATACTTTCACTTATGTCAAAACCATACCAAGTAACAGCTGTATAATATGGTGTGAAACCACAAAGCCACCTATCGTAGTTTTCATCTGTTGTCCCTGTTTTAGCTGCTACATCAACTCCTGCAATTTTGCAATAAGTTGCTGTTCCATTTTGGCCTTGTACTGGTTCTGTTAGCATTTCTTTTAATATGTACGCCGTTTCTTTCGAAAAGACTTGTCTGCTTTTTTGTTTTGCAATTATAATTGTTGTTCCATTTTTTCTTTCTATTTTTGTGTAAAATGTTGGTTCTATATATTTTCCGTCATTTGCAATTGTTGCATAAGCCCCAGTCATTTGTAATGGACTAATTCCTTTTTCTAATCCACCTAATGATAATGGTAATCCGTTGTCTTTTTCTGTTAAAGTCGTTATTCCCATTTTTTCCAAATATTTAATAGAAGTTTTAGGTTTTAAGTCTTCCATTATTTCTACAAATGGAATGTTTTGCGATGATTCAATTGCTCTTCTTACTGTAATATCTCCTAGACATTTTTCACTGTAATTTGTTGGGTGATAATTATTTGCAAAATCTTTTTCAGTATCATCTAATATTGTTGCTCCTGTTATTACTTTTTTGTCAATCGCAGGTGCTACAACAGCTATTGGTTTTATTGATGACCCTGTTTGTCTTACACTTTGAGTCGCTCTATTAAATGGTCGTGCTATCTTTTTCTTTCCTAATCCACCTACACATCCTAAAACATTTCCGTGTTTTATGGTCTACAATTAGCATTGCTGCTTGAGATGTGTCTGTTCCATTAGAAGATTTTAAAACATATCTGCTCTTTTCAAATTCAGTTTCTATTTGTTTTTGTATTTTAGAATTTTGTGTACTATAAATTTTTAGTCCAGCTGTTTCTATGTAATTATTTGCAAAAGTTTGTGAAATATTGTATTTATTTGCAATTTTTGATGTTATCTCTGTAATTAATGCGTCTGTATGGTACGAATATATTCCGGTCGTTTGATTGAATTTCTCCTTTTTTAAACTTCAATCCAGCCTCTGTATTTGCTACTGCTTTTTCATATTCGTCATTATTTGTTATATATCCTAACTCTTTCATCTTATATAATACTGTATTTGTTCTTTTTGTAATCTTTTCTGAATTATTAGCATTATTAAAAGGGTTATACGAATTTGGCGAATGATTTATTCCTGCTAAAAATGCACATTCTTCTAGTGTTAAGTCACTTGCAGATTTGTTAAAATAATATTTAGCACCTGCTTCAACTCCATATATACTTGGTCCAACATAAATAACATTCAAATATGCTGATAAAATTTCATCTTTTGAAAGGCAGGTTTCTAATTGCCACGCTTTCCACCATTCCTTCACTTTTCTTTGTATGCTGTCAGTTGAATCTCCTGTAAGGTTTTTTACTAATTGTTGTGTTATTGTACTTCCACCAAATGAAGAAGAACCAAAATGTATAACATATGAGCCTATCGCAGATAACGTTCTTTTCATATCTACTCCGTGGTGTTTGTAATATCTTTCGTCTTCTATTGCTACATAAGCATTTTTCAAGTTCGCTGGTATTTCATTGCTTTCTATTGCAACTTTCTTTTTTTCACTTCCTAATTTTGCAATTGTAGTTCCTTCTGTATCTATTACTTGTGAATTTTCATTTAATACCATATCTTGGGCAAGTGATTTCCATGTATGTGTTGATATTCCTATTGAAATTCCTAAGTATAGAATTGTTATTAGTATTATTATAAGCAATATTTTTTTGAATTTCTTCTCTGCTTTTTGCTTTGTTTCTTGTATGTTTTCTTCTAGCTTTTTCTTGCGTTTCATTTCTTTTATTGCTTTTGGTTCTATGTCTTTTTCTTTTTTTCTTCTTGCTTTATGCATTTTATCACTTTCCTTCTTTTAATGCAATAATAGTATAACATATATCATCATTTCAGGCAATAAAAAAATAAAAACCAGAGAAGAAATTACTTCTCTGGTCAAAATGACACATATTAAAATTTATTGTTGATGACTATGTAATTTTATGATAATACTTAATGAGCATGGCTCAATAATCGATTGCCTAAATCTTCATTAATTCGTATGCACCTATTAGTATATGGCGTAGTTTCACCAGGTCTAGTTACTGCAGCTGTAATAATTCCAACAAGTCGTTCTCTATTTACATCAATAAGAGGACCTCCACTGTCGCCATGGTCAACATCACAATTAACATTGCACCAACGTTCTCCTGCTGCTATTACCACATTAGTATCTGTATACATATAAGTACTCTGTCCATCTTTTGAAGGATATCCAATTGTTTGAACTGATTGACCTATCATACTATTGTAATCATTATAGTAACCGAATGATTGCCAAGTATCAAAACTTTTAGATAAATCTACTATTGACCAATCCCAATCAGGGTCATCATTATTAACCCATGCATTAGAACAAGTCATATTTGTAGCTACTGCACTACCAAGTGGAGTATCTGTTCCGTTTTGACCAGGAGTTATAATCATGGATGTTGCCCAACCGCCGTGGTCATGGGAATATGCAATGTGCCCAGCTGTTAGCATTACATTAAAATAAGTTAAAACACCTGAACCAGTGCTAGAGGCTCCATCTGGGAAATATGACGTAACACGACAAACATTACGATACGGACTAGCAGTTGTACTTAAGACTTTATACCGATCATCTGTACCAATAATGGCATTCGGTGATACTAAGTCAATTTCATTCAGTCTTAATCCTGCTGTTTCCTGCTCAGGCAACATTTTATGTTGATCCTTACCATATTCAATCTCTTTTGTTTCAAGATTATAAGTAATACTTGTATCATAGTTTATGTCTGCCGCAGCATTTGTTTCTTTAGCATATGTTGTATTATTTATACCTGTGAACACCATAACTAATGTCAATATTAATGCTAAATTTGTTATTGTTTTCAGCAATGCAACACTTTTTTTCATAAAGTTCTCCTTTTCTATTGCGATTATGTGTCATTTTAGTACTATTTGGATATTGCCACAAATAATACCAAAATAGTATATCCTAGTCTTTTCTTTATGTCAATTATCTTTTAACTTCATCTTGTGTGTTTTGCTTAATTTTTTACAATTCAATAACTACATAAATTTATAGCTTTAATTAGAATTTCTAAAATATTCTATATATAGTTATTAATACGTTGGTTATTAATAAGATATTTCAGTATTGAAATTATTATACGAACTATAATAATTTCTTAATATTTCAACTGGTATTTCTTTATCACTTTTTTCTTTTACAATTTCAATTTTTTCAACATTATTAATACGTGCAGGATTAGACATTAGTATTGTGCCATCAAAATAAATTAATACCTCTTGTCCTTGTTTAAATTCAATTTCTCCACAATTACTAACATTAACATCATATAAGTCTGTTTTATCTGACATTCCCCAAACTATTAAATAATTACTATACACCTTTACAATAATTGCCTTTTTAGTTGATGTCATATTACTATCATTTTCTTCTTGATAAATACTTGTATCTATGGAAATCGTAGAATTGTCTTTTTTCTCTATTTTTAATTCATTTACTATAATGAATGCTAATAATAATATTATTAATAGTCCACTAATAATTAATATCATTTTAAATTTGTTTTTCAGCATTATTACCTCCCCCTATATTTTTATCATAAATATTACTAATTTGTTTGAAAATAATCCTATCATATTAACCTCTTTTCGTCAAGTAGAGGAAACATTGCGCAAAATTTTTCATTAAATCTATTTACTTTTTTTAGTCGATTGATATATAATTTAAACAAATAAAAAGAAAGAGTGATACATATGATAAACCGAATTGATAACCCAGGATTTTTAAATGCCTTTTTAGATTATTCAACAACAATATTAAACAAATCCCCAAACAGTATAAAAGAATACAACTACGACCTAGCAATGTTCTTAAAATTCATAAAAATACATTTTAAAATGACAAAAAAAACCGACTTCAAAGAAATACAAATAACAGATTTAAAAATGGATACAATAAAAAAAATACAAATAGATGATATTCACGCATTTTTAGGATATCTGACATCAACCTTCCATAGTAAGCCAGCAACAAGAGCAAGAAAAATATCAACAATAAGAATATTCTTTAACTATTTATGCCAAGACGCCAGCGATGAATACAAATTAAATCAAAACCCTACTATAAATCTAAAAACACCTAAAAAAGAAAAAAGATTACCAAAATATTTATCACTTGAAGACAGTAAAAAACTCCTAGAAGTTGCTAGTGATGAAGATAATAGAAATTATGAAAGAGATTTTGCAATGACTACTTTATTTTTAAATTGTGGTATGCGTTTATCTGAATTAGTTGGAATAAATATAAAAGATATCGACTTTTCAGAATGCAAACTAAATGTTGTTGGTAAAGGTAATAAAGAACGTGCAATATATTTGAATAAGCCTTGTATGAGAGCAATTTCAGACTATCTTCAAGTTCGTCCAAAAGAAGGAATCAAACACGATAAAAAACACTCTGAAAAAGCATTATTTTTAAGTGAAAGACGTGAAAGAATTAGTAATAGAACTGTTCAATATATTATAGGTAAAGAGCTTAGCAAAGCTGGATTAGATACTAATAAATATTCTGTACATAAATTAAGACATACTGCTGCAACTTTAATGTACCAATATGGCCAAGTTGATATCAGAGCTTTACAAGAATTGCTAGGACACGAAAGCATTTCTACCACCGAAATTTATACACACGTTAATAATGACCAAATTAGAAGTGCAGTTGAAAGAAATCCACTAGCAGAATTATAAAACTTTTTGGGACAGTCCCAAAAAGTTTTATAATAATTTTTCTAATTCTTCAATCTTTTCATTATAAAAAGCAATCGCATCTTCATAAATCTCTGAACCTTCCAAATCCACATCAACCATTTTAAGCAAATCAATAGACTTCTTAGAGCATCCCTGTTTAAGCATTTCAATATACTTCTTAACAAAAGGTTCCCCCTGCTTTAAAATCTTTGTAGCAATAGAAATAGCCGCAGAAATACCTGTTGCATACTTATAAACATAGAAATCTGTATAAAAATGAGGAATTCTCGCCCATTCATACTTAATCTCTTCATCTATAACCATACCTTCTCCAAAATACTTTTTATTTAAATCATAATACAATTCGTTTAAATTTTCAGCTGAAAGCATTTCCTTATTTTCAACCTTTTCGTGAACTTCCTTTTCAAATTCTGCAAACATAGATTGTCTAAATAAAGTTGCACGTATCATTTCAAGCAATTCATATATAAGTTCTGCCTTCTTATTTTTATCTTTCTCATTTTTAATTTGATAATCACTAAGTAATATTTCATTTACTGTTGAGGCAACTTCTGCTGTCATTATTGTATAATTTGAATCTATTATTGGTTGTTCTTTATTTGAATAATATGAATGCATACTATGACCAAGTTCGTGAGCAATAGTGCTTACATCTCTTTTACTATTAACAAAATTTAATAATACATATGGATGTACCCCATATACTCCCATACTATATGCCCCACCCCTTTTATTTGGCTTAGCATGTACATCAACCCAATTATTATCAAAAGCTTCTTTCAATTTAGAAATATATTCTTCTCCCATTATATTTAGAGCTTGTAAAACCTCTTCTTTTGCTTCTTCAAAGCTAATTTCGTCCTTTTCTTCTTGAAATGGATTTACATATAAATCATACATATGGAATTCTTTTTTGTTTAACAATTTCTTTTTTAATTCAATAAATTTATGATTTACTTTCATATTTTTATTTATTGTTTCAATTAGTGCTTCATAAACCTTTATACTTGCGTCATCTGTTTTTACTGCCTTTTCTAAGCTTGATTTATACTTTCTAAGTTTTGCAGAAACAGCTGTTGATTTAACATTTGCCAAATATAATTCAGTTATTGTGTTTACAAAGTCACTATATTTTTTATACATTAAGTCAAAAGCTTGTTTTCTTACATTTTCATTGCTGTCTTTTAAATAGATTGTGTAATTACTATCAGTCATTTCTACTTCTTTTCCGTCACTATCAATTAAAGTTCCAAACTTAAATTCAGCATTTGTAAGAATGTCAAATACATTTTCAGGTGCAGAAAATAATTCACTATAATTTGCAAGTAAATTCTCTTCTGCTTTGCTTAGTGTATGTTCTTTTTCATCTAAAATATCTGTTATATCTCTTTTATATTTTTGCAAGTCTTGATTTTCTTGTAAAAATCCTTCAATTTTTTCTTTATCTGCATATGTTATTTCTGGTGTTATAAATGATGTAGCTGTACTAAACTCTGTTCCTAGCCCTTCTACTTCTTTATATAGTTTTATTCCTTCTTGATTTGACATATCTAAATGATAAAAAAGCATTCCATATGCATATAATTTTTCGAATTTTTGTAAAGCTTTTTCATATATTTTGTATGTTTCGCATAAGTTTTTTGCACTTTCGCATAATTTCCCTTCATATGTTTTAATCTGATTTAAATCTTCTCTTAAACTTGTTTTTGTTTGTTCAAATTCTTCTTTATTTTTAAATATTTCTTTTAAATTCCATTCATATTCTGAATTCATAATTATTTTCCTTTCAAGTTATAATGATATCTATAATAAAATTGGGCTTATTTGCTCTCCGTCCAAAGCATATTTTATTGTTTTCACAATGTATTCAGGTTCATATGCAATTGACCTAGGTCTTGTAATTGGATTATTTTGCCTAAATGGTACAAAATAATAATTTTTTCTATTTAATAATTTACCAATATTCTCCGCATCAGTACTTAGTCCTGTACCAGTTGCTACAGCTAAGACTACTGGTTTTTCATGTTTCAAATGACTTTTTATAGCTATTGTTGGTATGGTATCTGCAATACCAACAGCAAGTTTAGATAACGTATTTCCGTGTGCATGGAGCAATAATCATTAAGTCTGCTATGTCCCCTTTACCGATTGGCTCTAATTGTGTTATGGTATGTATAATTTCTTTCCCTGTTATTTCTTGTATTTCATTTATAAAATCTTTTGCTTTACCATATCTAGTATTTATGTTATATACAGTATTTGACATAATAGGAATGACAGTTGCTTCATTTTTAATTAAATCTTTTATTTTAGGTATTGTTGTTTGAAGCATTGGAAATGCTCCTGTAAAAACAAAACCAATATTGAGCCCTTTTAGTTCCAAAATTTAAATAATCCTCCTTTCATATATTATTTATATATAATATGTGATTATGTAAATTTTGGATTTTGATTTGCCAATTTTTTACATATTTAATATATCATATCTAAAAAATTATTTCAACACTGCTTGATATATGTAATAGAAACGTAATATTTATGCGCTTTTTTTACAATTTTTTTCATTATATTATCTTTTTTTCTACATATAATATTTATATGAATCAGATATTAGTTACAAAAATAAGAAAATCAAAAAAGAAAGATACACGTATTTTTAAATTCCAATTTATATTATCATTAACCATATCAATTAGTCTTATTTTGGTGATTTTATATTATGTATCATCAATAAATCAAAAAGAAAAATTATCAAACAAATTAATTGATAATTATAATATTGCAAAACTATATACTACTAACACTAATGAAAATGTAGATGAAAAGGAAATTGATAATAACCTTTTTGGAATTATTGAGATACCTAAAATAAATGTTTATTATCCAGTATTTGCGACTTTAAATGAAGAACTTTTAAAAGTTTCTCCATGTAAATTTTATGGCGGAAATTTAAAAAGCAATGGAAATGTTTGCATTGCTGGTCATAATTATAATAATTCAAAATTTTTTAGTAATTTACCTTTACTTGAGATTAATGATGAAATATTTGTTTATGATAATTTTGGCGAAAAATATGTATATACTGTTTTTGATTTTTATGAAGTAAATAGTTCTGATTTAACCCCTATTTTTAATTATGAACCAATGTCGAAGGAATTAACGCTGATTACTTGTAATAATTTAAATTCAAATAGATTTGTAATAAAGGCAACACAAAAAAGTCATAGCTAAATACGGCTATGACTTTATATATTATATATTTTTATAATCATTAATTTTTTGGTATGCATATACAGAAGATATTGCAAATATTACTATTAATAAGGCTATTGGAATAGAGCTTTCAATTCCTGTATCTGGTAAATTGTTGCTGTTATAAACACTTCCATTATTGTTATTTGTATTAGTATTTGCTCTGTTTGTATTTGCATTGTTTGTGTTTCTATTTGCATTATTAGTATTTGTATTAGCATTGTTTGTATTTCCAGAATTATTTGTTCTTAAAGTATCTGATAAATCATTAAATGAACTGTTATCTGTTGCTGCATTAACTGTTGTTCCTAATACTAATGCTATCATTACCGCAATTACTAAAATTGTACATACTTTAAATAAATTTGATTTTTTCATATCTTTTCTCCTCTACTTTCATATTTTTTATTATTATTTATACTTTTACCTTATATTATACTATTTTTAGGAAATTTGTATAAATAGCTCTAAAACAATATTTTTCTTTTGTTTACATTTACTATTTTACACTTTATATCTAGGGATGTCAATACCTTTTTATCTTTTTTGTATTACAATTATGTTACAAAAATTATACATTAAATTTAAATAAAACAATATCTCCATCTTGCATAATATAATCTTTACCTTCTTGACGAACCAATCCTTTTTCCTTTGCAGCTACCATATTGCCTTCTCTTATCAAATCATCATAAGATACAACTTCTGCTTTTATAAAACCTCTTTCTATATCTGAATGAATTTTTCCAGCTGCTTGTGGGGCTTTTGTTCCTTTTTTAATAGTCCATGCTCTTACTTCTGGTTCTCCTGCTGTTAAGAATGACATCAATCCCAATAAATCATAGCTCTTTTTAATAACCTTATCTAAACCTGATTCATCTAATCCCAAAGCTTCTAGCATTTCTTTTTTGTCGTCATCTTCTAAGCCTGACAATTCTTCTTCAATTTTCACACATAATGGAATAACTTCTGCATTTTCTTTGGTTGCATATTCTTTAACTTTTAAAACCATACTATCTTTTTCAGCATTTTCAATTTGTTCTTCTGAAATATTTGCAATATATAAAATTGGCTTAGTTGTAAGTAAAAACATATCTTTTACCAAGACTTGCTCATCTTCGTTAAATTCAAGAGCTCTAGCAGATATTCCATTTTCTAAACTTTCTTTAATTTTTTCTAATAAATCGATTTCCTCTTGATATTTCTTATTTGCTTTTAAATTTTTCTTAGCTTTATCTAATCTCTTGTTAACAGTCTCAATATCAGCAAAAATCAACTCTAAATTAATAGTCTCAATGTCACGAATTGGGTCAACATTACCATCAACGTGAACAACATTTCCATCTTCGAAACATCTTACAACCTCTACAATTGCATCAGTTTCACGAATGTGTGATAAAAACTTGTTTCCAAGTCCTTCACCTTTACTTGCCCCTTTAACCAAACCTGCAATATCAACAAACTCAATAACTGCGTGAGTTGTTTTTTCCGGATTGTACATTTGAGTTAATCTATCTAATCTTTCGTCAGGAACAGGTACTACTCCTACATTTGGCTCAATTGTACAAAATGGATAGTTTGCACACTCTGCCCCTGCCTTTGTTATACTGTTAAACATCGTACTCTTCCCTACATTTGGAAGTCCAACAATACCTAATTTCATCTCTTTCTCCTCCCCATGTCCTATTGGGGACGTTTCTTTTTGGACAAAATGTCCATTAGGAAACGTCCCAGATGGACATTTTGTCCATTTTGGGACACATCTTTGTAATTCCTATTTTTTATTTTCTATTTCTTCTTTAATTTTTGTCACAAATTCTTCAACACTCATTTGTCCTAAATCTGCTTCTTTTCTAGTACGAACTGTAACTGCATTTGCTTCTTTTTCTTTATCTCCAATTACTAACATATATGGAATTTTTTGAAGTTGAGCTTCACGAATTTTGTATCCAACTTTTTCATTTCTATCATCAAATTCTACTCTTATTCCTTCTCTTTGAAGTCTTTCTTTTAGTTCTTGGCAATATTCATGTTGTTTTTCACTAATTGGCAATATTTTTACTTGAACTGGTGAAAGCCAAGTTGGAAGTAGTCCTTTTGTTTCTTCTAATAAGAATGAAATAAATCTATCAGAAGAACCTAATATTGCTCTGTGTATTACAACTGGTCTATGTTTTGCTCCATCTTCTCCTACATATTCAAGTTCAAATCTTTCTGGTAATGCAAAGTCTAATTGACATGTTGGAATTGTTACGTCGTGGTTTAATACTGTTTTTATTTGAATATCGATTTTTGGCCCATAGAAAGCTGCTTCTCCTTCTGCTTCGTAGAAGTCGATATTAAGTTCTGTTAATATTGCTCTTAATTGGCTTTCTGCTGTTTCCCACATTTCATCATTATCAATATATTTTTCTTTGTTGTTTTTATCTCTTAATGATAGTCTATACTTGAATGATTCAGGTGAAAATCCAAAATCTTTGATATATACTTCTTGAATTAGTTTTAATACCTTTCCAACTTCTTCTTTTATTTGGTCAGGTCTTACAAATAAGTGTGCATCATTTTGACACATTTGTCTAACTCTTTCTAATCCGCATACACTTCCGCTTGATTCATATCTAAAGTCATGTGCTAATTCTCCAATTCTGATTGGTAAGTCTCTGTATGAGTGCATTTTATTTTTGTAAATTAACATATGATGTGGGCAGTTCATTGGGCGTAATACCATTTCTTCATTGTCCATTTTCATTGCTGGGAACATATCTTCTTTGTAATGGTCCCAATGCCCTGATGTTTTGTATAATTCAACATTTGCAAGTGATGGTGTATATACATGATTATATCCAAGCATTAATTCTTTATCTTGAATATATCTTTCAAGTAATCTTCTTATTGTTGCACCATTTGGTAAGTACATTGGTAACCCTGAACCTACTAATTTGTGTGTCATAAACAACTCTAAATCTTTACCTATTTTTCTATGGTCACGTTGTTTTGCTTCCTCTAATAACTGCAAATACTCTTCTAATTCACTTGCTTTTGGGAATGAAATAGCATAAATTCTTTGTAACATTTTATTCTTTTCGCTACCTCTCCAATAAGCTCCTGAAGAAGATAAAATTTTAACAGCTTTTACTTTTCCTGTACTTGCTAAATGTGGCCCAGCACATAAATCAGTAAAATCACCTTGTTTATAAAAACTAATTTCTTCTCCGTCTGGTAATTCTTCAATTAGTTCTTGTTTGTATGGTTGGTTTTCCATTAATTTTAATGCTTCTTGTTTAGGCAAAGAAAATCTTTCTATTTCTATATTTTCTTTTATAATCTTTTTCATCTCAGCTTCAATATTTGCTTTATCCTCATCTGTAAAAGGTTTTTCAACATCAAAATCATAATAAAAACCTTCATCAATAGCAGGACCTATTGCAAACTTAACATTTGGAAATAATCTTTGTACAGCTTGAGCCATAATATGAGAAGTTGTATGCCAATAAGCCTTCTTACCCTCCACATCATCTGGCCTAAAAGTATGAATAACTAAGCCACAATTCGCTTGTAACTCATATCTTAAATCCTTAACTTCTCCGTCAATCTCGCCACAAGTAGCCACTCTTGCAAGCCCTTCACTAATCTTTTTTGCAACATCTAATATTGTTGCTCCTTTTTCAACTTCTAAAATTGAGCCATCCTTTAAACTAACTTTAATCATAAAAAATCCTCCTTTTGTCCATTAGGGACGTTTCCTTTTGGACATTTTTGTCCACTGGGGACACATCTCCTAATTGATTTCTTCATCAAAAAACACCCCTCTGGATATTTTTATTTATCCATAGGAGTGCTATTTTACACGGTTCCATCCTATTTTTTATCTTAATTTACAGATTGTAACGTATCTTACACGTTTGGCTTGTTCACCAAAAACTTTGAAGAGTTAGTTTTTCAAATATGTTTGCTTAAATTGGCTTTCAGCCTTTGACCAATTCTCTCTGTAAGTAACTTTTATTTTACTTTTTCTCTTACTCGTTTTTACTCTATGCTTTATAGTTTACTATTTTTTTATAAAAAAGTCAATAGAAATTATTTACTTTTAATTTTTTGTATTGTATAATAATCAAAGATGTGTCCCCCAATGGACAAAAATGTCCAAAAGGAAACGTCCCCAATGGACATGCTTCCATAGCTCAGTTGGTAGAGTGCTACCTTGGTAAGGTAGAGGTCGTCGGTTCAATCCCGATTGGAAGCCCCATAGAAAAAATGTCAACCAATTTTTGTGTTGACATTTTTCTATTATCCATTATATTCATTAAACATGTTTTTTATTGCTTTTTTTCTTATTCTTTGAATTGCATTATCTACCGATTTTACTGGTGTTTCTAATCTTTGTGCTATTTTTATATAGCTCTCTCCTTTTAGAAATCTATCTAAAACTTGTTTTTCAAATTTGCTTAAGTTTTTATTTACAGCACTTTCTATATGGTCATAATATTCCTTTTTCATTATTGTTTCCAATGGGTCTTCCACTGTCTTGCTATTAAATGTATCTATTAATTCTACGCTATGTTCATCATTATTTTCATATGCTGATGTATTTAGCGATAAATATGAATTCAGCGGCATATGTTTTTGTCTATTTGATGTCTTTATAGCTGTTATTAATTGTCTTTCTATACAGATATTTGCAAAGGATTTGAATGAACTTTGTTTTTCTGAATTAAATCCTTTTATTGCTTTAAATAGTCCTATCATTCCTTCTTGTATTACATCTTCCCTTTCAGCACCTATCATAAAATACTTGTTTACTTTCATATTTACAATGTCTTTATATTTTTCTAATAAGTATGCTAAAGCGTCATCATTTCCCTGTTTTATTTGAGATATTATTTGCTCATCAGTTAGGTTTATGAAATTCTCTGTTGCATAAAATATTTTTTCATTTTGCATATGTCAAAATACCTCCAAAAGTGCTTTTTTTCTATTATATATGCCAAAAACGCCAAAGTCAAGCAATTTTTGTGAAACTTTTTGGGACAGGCCAAAAAAGTTTCGTCCACGGACGTTTTTGGCCTGTCCCAAAAAGTTTCGTTCGCGGACCGTTTTTAGCCTGTCCCAATAAATCCATTATTTTGACAATTCTGTTTTGAATAATTGCCATACATCATCTGTTTCCATACCTTTTGCCCAAGAGCCAACTCCTGCCAAGTTGTTGTCTGTAATTAATGATAATTTAGATTTTAATGATGATATATCCTCTATCCATACTTGTTTTTTGTTATCTTCGTCTGTATATTCTACATAATTTTGTTTTAAGTCATCGTCCCATTTTCTCTCTGCATCTTCTGGCACAACTGTTTCTATGTTTTTCATTGATAATGTATTTGATGTTGTTTTTCCGTCTGGATTGGTTGTCCAAACTCTTGTGTAAAATGGTACTGCTAATATTATTTTTTCTGCTGGTATTTCTTCTGTTTTCAAAAATTTATTTAAACTTAATTTCACCCAATCATATCCTGCTGTTGTTCCTGGTTTTGTGCTAGCTACTCCATATTGGTCATATGCCATAAATACTATATAGTCTGCTGCATCTCCAATTACATTTCTATCAAAACACATAGACCAAGTTTCTCCGCCGTCTGGCGCTGTAACATCTACTGATGTTACTAACCCTATTTCTTTTAATCTAGGTGTTAGTTCTATAACAAATCTTGAAAACATATCTTTATCTTCTTGTTTCATATTTTCAAAGTCTATATTTATTCCGTCTAACTTATATTTTACACATTTTTCTACAATGCTTTCAATCAATTTTTGTCTTAATTCGTAACTGTTCATAATTTTTGATGTTATTGATAAGCTTTCTGTTGCAGCTTCTGCATTTGATACCATTGGCCATACTTTGTATCCATTTTGATGTGCCCATTCTATATATGCTTGGCCTTTACTTCCTATATTTTCGCGTAAGTTTCCGTTTTTATCTAGATAGAAAAATGCAGGTGATACAACATTTACTCCGTCAATTGTTTCCCCAGTTCTGTCTGGCGCTGAACCATATTGAGAAAAATAATCCCATGTTAGATTTATTTTTCCTTCAATCTGCTTTTCTTCTTCCATACTCTCTCTAACAGTAAATTCATTTTCTAATTTATTTGATTTTATGTATCCAACTTTTCCATTATCTGTTCTTATTCTTGTATATCCATTGTTTGAAGAAACTACAATTACACAATCTCCCTTTTTCACTCTATCTATTGTTTTCGCAATAAATTTGGTAGATGACTTTACTGCTGTTCCTGATTTTACTATTGCTTTCTTTTGTTCTCTTTTCAATGAGTCCATTGTTATTACTTTTGTTTTTTCTATATTAGAAATTTCTATGTCATATACATCTTTCATCTCTGAAATTGGTAAGTATACTATTCCGTCTTTTTTTATTGCATGTGCATAAATTTTCTTGTTTGAACCATTTATATTGATTTTATTATCTTCATATCCTATTGTTGCAATCTTTTTTTCATATGTTGTTACAATTTTATTATCTTCTTTTTCTTCATAAATGTATTTGTCGAAAAAGTTTTCAATATCTGGTTTTGATAAATATATTACACCATTTTCAACTAATACATTGTTTTTTAAATTTGATGTTACATTTCTGTTGTTTATTACTAGGTTTATTTCTTTGTTATTATCTAAAATTATAAAATTATTTGCAATCATTCCTATTACAAAAATTACAATTAGTGCTACTATTGTAAAAAAGGTTTTTACTATTACCTTTTTCTTTTTTTCTATATCTTCTCTTGTTTTTGTTCTTTTTCCCTTTGGTTTTTGTATTTCTTTTCTCATGTTTCTCTCCTTATTTTTTCTTACTTTACTACTATATCATAATTTGTTTTTTTCGCAAACCATTTTTTATAATTTTCACAAATTTTTTACATTTAAATATTATCCTATTAACGTTTCATTTTACGTAAAAATGCCTTTTGTTCATCAGAAATCCTATAAGACTCTATTGCTTTTTGTATAGCTTTATTATATGTAAAATCGTCTAAATTAGCATTTTCAAGGTATGCACATGTTTGGTCATAATATTTAATTAAACAAATAGAAATTGCCCAAGCAACCGCCATTTGAACATAATATTCTGTGTTTTTTATATTGTCAAATATTTTAAATAATTTCTCTAAATATTGTTCTTCAACATAGTAATCTAATAACATTACAACACCAAATCTGATTTCAAACTCTTTGTTTGATTTTAAGTACTTTTGTAAGAATTGAAACATTTCTTCTTTGTGTTTTTTTGTTATTTTTAATCCAGCACAAAATGTATCACAAACTGCCCAATTGTTTATTTTTGGCACAAATTTTTCTATGTATTTTATTGTTGCTTCATAGTCTTTTTTGCTTAACCCTATAAGCATTCCTTCTAATAATATTTCTTCATAATATTGATTGTCCAAGTTTTCTATTATTTCTTCTAAAGTATATTTTTTTAATAATTCTTTTGCATAGTTTCTAAGTACTGGTACTCGTATTCCTATTATGTCTGTTGTTCCTGGACATAGACCTTGATGAAATTCTTGATATTTTTTGTCTTGTAGTTGCTTTAATTCTTTTTTTATTTTTTGTTTCATATTTGTCTCCTTTTGTCGAACATTTGTACTTATTATAACATATATTAATAAATTGTCAATTGCTTTTTTTATTTTTCTACAACATAAAAACAGCCTTAGTCTAAAGCTGTTTTTATTAATATCCTATTTCCACTTCACTGCTCTTAATCCATATGGGCATCCCCAAGGAGCTCCTGATATACTACCTTCTTTTTTATCAATTTCTATTACAGATAAGTTTCTACAAGTACCAAAACAATTTCCAGCTATTGAATTAATTTTAGAAGGTATTCTTATTTTAGTAAGTGCAGAACATCTCCCAAATGCGCTGGTACCAATTTCTTTCAGATTGTCTGGTAAAACAATATTTGTCATTTTTCCTTGCCCCTGAAAAGCATTTTCTGATATTTTTTCTACATTAGATTCAACTGTAAACTCACCATTTATATAATAAAAAACTTTTTCTAGTGTTTTTCTATCTTTAGAATATAATATATTATTTTCTATTACATATCTTTCATTTTCTGGACTTATTGAAACATTTCCCAATTTTCCTATATCATTATGATCTATTACACTTCCCTCAATTCTATTTACTTTTTTCCCTAAAACAATATTAAGTCCTGTTGTTATTCTACCAAATGCCCTATATCCTAGAAATTCTAAAGAATCTGGAAATGTTATTTTTTTCGCTCTTGTAGCCGCTGCTAACGCTTCATCTTTAACACTAACTATTCCTTCTTTTATTATTATATTTTCTTCTTTTGAATAACATAATATCAAAACATTATCTTTATTATACAAGATTTTATTTTCATTATCAGCTATAAGGTTTGTGTTTCCTGATGTCACTTCTACTTGTTCTATACTTGAAGGCAGACCCATCCATACATTTTCCAATAATTTTGCTAATGTTGATGGTAATATTAGCTTTTTAATATTTGTATAAGATGATATACTATAAGAAAAAACTTCTACCCCTTCTGGAATAGCAAATGTATCAGTGTTTTTTAATTTACTTGGAGAAATATAACAAATCGTTTTGTTATCTGTTGTTAATAAAAAACCATTTTCAAATTTATAATGCTCATTTTCTGATGTATCTATTTCATTAAAATCACCTCTTCCAAAGCAAAAAGTTGGAGCTATATATGTTACCGATTTTGGTATTTTTAAATATGTCAGACCACCACCTGCTAATGATCCACTGTTTATGCTCTCTAAATTCTCTGGCAATGTTATTTCTTTTAGACTTTCACAACCATCAAATACGTCGTCATTTAAAACTTTTATGTTGTTTGAAAGATTTATATTTTTCAAATTTCTGCAATAATAAAAAGCACCCACTCCTATTCCTTGTACAGAATCTGCCATTTCTACACTTTGTAGATTGTTACAATCTTTAAAAGCATACCACCCTATTATTTCAACTCCGTCTTGAATTATTACTTTTTCAAGTGTTTTATTATTTGAAAAAGCATTAACACCTATTTCTTTTACTGTTCCTGGTATCACTATTGTTTTTAATCCTTCAAGATTGGAAAATGCTCCTTCTCCTATTTTAGTTACATTTTGTGGTATTACTATTGAACCTGTTGCTTCGTCCATTAGTCCTAGGTTATCTCCTGCTGACATTAGTTCTCCATCTATTATTATATATGGGCTTACTTTTATTCCTATTTCTTTTGCCCATTCTTTCTCTTGGTCATTTTGAGCAAAGTAAAATAATTCTCCTCTAATTACTTCAAAATTATCTACATATTTTTTGCTTGAATTTTTTAGTACTGTGTATATATTTCCTTCTTCTTGGACAGAATCATATATTAATGCATTTTTTCCAGCATATAACGCACCTTCTTCAAAATTTCTATCTTCTGAAAGTCTTTGGATTAAATATAGGTCATATTCCTCTGCTACTGCTGATAGTTCTGTTTTGAATTTTGCTTCTCCTGCTCTTGCTATTGTTCCATTGTCTCCTGTTAAGGTTGCTATTGTTACTCCGTGCTAGTATTAATAAAATTATTATTGTTATTACTAGTACTATTAGCGTAATTCCTTTGGTTTGCTTGTTTTGCATTGTTGTTTCCTCCTTTGTTTTCTTTAGTATAATTTTATCGTTTGCAAAGAAATTATGTCAATAAGTATCTCCTTATGTTTCTTTTTATAGCATTAAAAAAACAGCTTTAGTTTAAAGCTGTCTATCATTTTAATGTAAACATTGTAGAATTATTTTATTGATTTCATTTAGTCTTTCTTTTTCTAAAGCTAAAATAAAGTTTAAAAATGGTGTTAAATCTTTTTTTGTCGCATATAAATCTAATGCATTATAATATTCTAATCTATCTTCTACTTTTATGTTTATTGGTAAAAAGCCATTTTTCATCAGTTGGTAATTCATTATCAATCTTGATGTTCTTCCATTTCCGTCTATGAAAGGATGAATTCTAACAAACTCTGCATGTGTCCATGCTGCAAGTTCTATTGGGTTTAGTTTTTCTTGATTTATTTTTAAGTCATCATAGAAAAATTTTAATTGTTTGTACATTTCATTTGGTGTTGGAGGTGTATGTGTAGCACCTGTTATTGCTACATCTGTGTTTCTATATATTCCACCTTGCATTATATTTTCTGTTAATATTTCGTGTATGTCTTTTATCTTTTCTTCGTCTAATATCTCTAATTTTTCTATCGATTTCTTTATGTATTCAAAGGCTTCATTATGATTTACTACTTCATATATCTCTCTTAATGATTTTCCGCCAATTGCAATTTTATCTTCTAATACTGCTTTTGTTTCAATCAATGTTAATGTATTTCCTTCTATTGTTGTTGAATTATATGTAAAATCAATATCGAATGCTTTGTCTATTTTTTCAACAATTTCTTTATCTAGTATATTTTTATTTTCATTATAAAAGTCTTTCTTTTTTAATAGCTCTGTATATTCCATTTCTTTCCCTTCTTTCGTATTCTTATTATAATATATTTTTTATTTATTGTCTATTATTTCATTAAATTAAAAAGTAGAAATTCTCTAAAATTAAAATTTCTACTTTTTATTAATATCCTATTTCCACTTCACTGCTCTCAGACCATATGGGCAACCCCAAGGTGCTCCTGATATACTACCTTCTTTTTTATCAATTTCTATTGCAGATAAGTTTTTACAATTGTTGAAACAATCTCCAGCTATTGAAACAGTATTAGAAGGTATTTTTATTTTAGTAAGTGCAGAACATCCCCAAAATGCTCTGGTACCAATTTCTTTCAGATTATTTGGTAAAACAATATTAGTTATTTGATTTTGAACACCAAAAGCATTTGTTGATATTTTTTCCACATTAGGTTCAACTGTAAATTCACCAGTTATATAATAAAAAACTCTTTCTAATGTTTTCCTATCTTTAGAGTACAATACATTATCTTTTATTGTATATCTTTCATTTTCTTCACTCATTGTTATATTTCCTATTTTTTCTCTTACATCTATTGCATCATAATGAATACTATTAACATTTTTACCAAGTGTAATGTTAACTCCTTGCTTTATTCTTGTAATAGCTCCAGAATATAGTGTTGTTAACGAGTCTGGAAATATTATTTCTTTTGCATTTGTAGCTGTTGCTAATGCTTCTTGTCCAACAGATACTATTCCTTCTTTTATCCTTATATTTGTGTTTTTTGAATAACATAATATTAGCTGATTTCTATTATTATATAAAATTTTATTTTCATCATCAGCTATCAAAGCTGTGTTTCCTTTTGCTATTTCTACTTCTTCTATGCTTGAAGGTAAACACATATACTCACCTATAGCTTTTAAAGATGATGGTAAAATTAGCTTTTTTATATTTGTATATTGGCTTGTAGTATAAGAATATGTTTCTACACCTTCTGGAATAACAAATGTATTACTCGCTTTAAGTTTACTTGGTGAAATATAACAGATTGTTTTGTTATCTGCTGTTAATAAAAAACCATTTTCAAATTTATAATGTTCATTTTCTGTTGTATCTATTTCATTCAAATTATTTCTTCCTAAGCAAAAATTAGGGTGTATATATGTTACTGTTTTTGGTATTTTTAAATATGTCAGACCACCACCTGCCAATGCTCCATGCTCTATTCTTTCTAAATTCTTTGGTAATGTTATTTCTTTTAGGTTACCACAACCGTCAAATACTTGTCGTTTTAAAACTTTTATATTATTTGAAATATTTATATTTTTCAAATTTATGCAATAATAAAAAGCACCCACTCCTATTCCTTGTACCGAATCTGTCATTTCTACACTTTGTAAATTATAACAGCTCCCAAAAGCATTTTCCCCTATTATCTCGACTCCATCTTGAATTATTACTTTTTCAAGTGTTTCGTTGTTCGCAAAAGCATTTTTACCTATTTCTTTACAACTTCCTGGTATTACTATCGTTCTCAATCCCTCTACATTCGAAAATGCTCCTTCTCCTATTTTAGTTACATTTTCTGGTATTGTTATCGTTCCTGTTGCTTCATCCATTAAGTATAAGTTTTGGTCTGATGACATCAATTCTCCGTCTATTATTATATATGGACTTACTTTTATTCCTACCTCCTGTGCCCAGTCTAGTTCTTGTTTACTTTGGCTTGAAAATATTAGCTCTCCTTTTATTACTTCAAAACTATCTACATATTTTTTGTCTGAATTTTTTAAAACTGTATATATATTTCCTTCTTCTTGGACAGAATCATATATTAATGCATTTTTTCCTGCATATAACGCACCTTCTTCAAAGTTTCTGTCTTCTGAAAGTCTTTGGATTAAATATAAGTCATATTCTTCTGCAACTGCTGATAATTCTGTTTTAAATTTTGCTTCTCCCGCTCTTGCTATTGTTCCATTTTCTCCTGTTAGTGTTGCTATTGTCACTCCGTGCTAATATTAATAATACTATTATTGTGATTACGAGTGCTATTAGTGTAATTCCTTTTTGTTTCATCTTTTTCATTAAAAAACTCCTTTCTTTTGTTCATTTAAATTTTACACTTCTTATACAAATTACGTCAACAAGTATACCATTATTCTCTTTTTAGTATCTACATTTTTTCGTTTTACTATTAATTTTATATTGCACACAACCTGTCATATAACGTTAATATAATAAACAAAAAAACTGCCGAAAAAGTTTATCTCTTTCAACAGTTCTTCAAACATTATATATTACAAGCCTTAACAATTCTATCCATAATAGCCTTGCCTAGGCCGTTTCTCTTCTATCCCTTCTATAACAATAACATCAGGATTTGACCTGTCCGCTTCTCTAAGCAACCTAAAAATATTTCTAGAAACAGCCTCTAAATTATCCTTAGCCCCCATATTCAAAATAACTTTAGAATTATACTTACAAGCATTTTCATTGCAACAAATAACAACAGCATTATTATATTGCTCTAAGATAGCATTTACTTTATCAACTTGTCCTTTATCAGCCTTAACCAAAACACACCTATTTTTAATATTATAATGTGCCATATCACTACTTGGTAAAAACTCATTCTTGTTCAAATAATCCAAAACAACATCACCTGCAACATCTTTTATTTGAACATCTGTAATAGCTCCAGGTCTCAAAATATGTGGAACACCGTCTACGACCTTAACAATAGTAGATTCCAAACCAATTTTGCTATCTCCACCATCTATTATGCAATCCACCTTATTTTCAAAATCACCAATTATATCATTCAAATTTGTTCCACTAAGGCTTCCTGATAAATTAGCACTTGGAGCAGCAATAGGAACTCCTGATTCTTGAACCAATTTCAAAGCAATTTCTCCACTAGGCATACGAACACCAACAGTATCCCCTCCTGCTGTAACAATATTTGGAACAATATCTTTCTTCTTCAATATAATTGTAAAAGGACCTGGAAAAAAAACATCCATTAATTTATATTCTAATTCTGTAATATCTTTTGCAACACTCTCTATCATTTTTATATCACTTACTAATAAATTAATTGGATTTTTTATACTTCTTCCCTTTGCCTTATATACCTTCTCTACTGCTTTTTTTGATAATCCATTTGCGCCAATCCCATAGACTGTTTCTGTTGGAAACAATACAATTCCGTCATTTTTAATTATGCCTGCAACTTTTTGCAGTTCACTCAAATTTATTTTGCTTTTCATATCTAAGTACTTTTCCATAGAAACAGCCTACCTTTCTTTTGATGTTTTTGGGGACGGAGCAAAAAAACATCACCATCAGAATTAAAGATGTGTCCCAAATTGGACAAAATGTCCAAAAAGAAACGTCCCCAAATGTCCCACTAAAATCTAATAATCTCGTTATATATTTCTATTGCAAAATTGTCTGTCATACCAGAGATGTAATAAATAATTGCCTTAAAGTAATCCTTTTCATTATTAATATCAAATATCACTTCATTTTTAGAATTTGGATATCTTTCCAAATTCCAGTAATTTGTTATCCAGTCCTTAAAACTACTAAAAAGTTTAGGATATACTTTTTTCATCTTTTCAATATTTTCTAGTGTTTTTTCTCCATTATAAGTTTTCTTTAAAATTTCGTATATTTCATTTAATACAAGTTTAAAGTATCTATTTGACGGACTAATTCTTTCGTCAAAATAAATATTATTATAGTTGAATTTTTTAATTTCATTTAACATATTAAATGTTTGTTCTGAAAAACATAATCCATTTTCTAATGAAGAATTTTCACATAAGTCACATACTAATTTATTTATTATAACAGTGTTATTAATTACTTCTTCTGAATTATGATTTAATAGCTTATATAAATCTTCTAATTTTTCATCTAATATTCCTAATGTAATCGCATCTTCTATGTCTCTTCCTAAATATGATATTTTATCAGCTATTTTTACAACACAAGCCTCCCAAGTATATGGAGCATATTGGTTTGGCCTAGTGTAATCATACAAGTCTATATACTCTTCTCTAGGCTTTAATCTATTTTCATCAATTTCGCCACAATGTGATATTATTCCATCACGTATTGCATATGTTAAATTCAAGTTCTGTCTATCTTTAAAATGATTTTCTAATAATTCAATTTTATCAACATATTCTAATCCATTTTTTTCATGCCAAAATCTTTCTCCAATATCTCTTACAGATATTTCTGATAAGACCTTTTCCCCTTGATGTCCAAATGGGCTATGTCCTAAATCGTGTGCTGATGCAATCGCTTTTGTTAATTCTGTATTTAAACCTAAATATTTTGCAATTGTATAGCTTATTGACTCTACATGTGTTGTATGTTCTATTCTAGTACATATATGGTCATCTTCTGGAGAGAAAAATACTTGGGTTTTATGTTTTAATCTTCTATATGCATTGCAATGTATAATTCTTGTATAATCTCTTTCAAAGTCTGAACGTATGTCACTTTCTCTTATATATAAAGGCTTTTCCCTTCTAATTATGTTTTCCCACTTTGGGTTGTTTTCAGTTGCTGCATAATCTTTTAACAAATCTTTCATACTCTTTCTCTCCTTTTTAAATTTTGGATTTTTTGGGACTGTCCCAAAACGTCCGTCAATGAAACTTTTTTGGCCTGTCCCAAAACGTCCACAGTCAAAACTTTTTTGCCCTGTCCCAAAAAGTTTAAGCTAATATTGCTTCTTTGTCTCTTATCATTTGGCAAATTAAATCAGCTGCTTTTTCTACTCCTAATGTATCACTATTAATACATATATCATAATTACTGTGATTAGCCCATTCTTTGTCTGTATAATGTTTATAATGATTAGCTCTTAGCTTATCAATTCTCTTAATTTCTTTTTCTGCCTTTTGTTTATTCATACCATAAAATTCTGTTGCTCTTTTAATCTTATCTTCCATATCACTATAAACAAATACTTTAAGTACATTTTCTTTATCTTTTAATATAAAGTCTGAACATCTACCAATTATAACACAAGATTGTTCTTCTGCTGTTTTAGTAATTAGTTCTGCTTCTTTTATAAACAATTCGTCTGCATTATCAATTCCAAAATAATATCCATTATTTAATCCTGATAAAACATCTCTTTTTTGTTCTTTACTTTCTATGTATTCTTCTGATAATCCTGTTTCTTGTGCCAATTTTGTAATAAATTCTTTATCATATAATTTGATACCTAATTTATCTGCAATTATTCTACCAATATATCTTCCGCCTGATCCATATTCTCTTGATATTGTAATTACTATTTGTTTGTTTAGTTGGTTGTCTGTACTTGTGTCATCTATTAAAGCTTCGCTCTTAACTTTTTCTTTTCCAAAATGTCTTACTTCTAATACAAGTAAAATTGCTGCTATAACAAATGCAAGTCCGTCTGCAACTGGTCCAGCTGCTAATATTCCTGTTATTCCAAAGAAGTTACTTAATATAATCATTGCAGGTATTAAAAATAATATTTGTCTTGATAATGATAGTGCTGCACTTTTTACACTTTTTCCGATTGCTTGGAAAAATATTCCTGATGGTATTTGTACTCCATTACATATACATAGCATTAGGAATGTTCTAAATCCTAAGCAAGCAAATTCCATATATAGTTCATCACCACTACCAAAAATTGATATCAATTTGTCTGGTATTGTTTGGAATAGTATAAATGCAATTGTACTAATTATTAAACTTATACCAAGTACTGTTTTTAAAGTTTGTTTTACTCTATCATATTTTTTAGCACCATAGTTATATCCTATTATTGGCTGTGCTCCTGCTGCCAATCCAATTATTATACTATTTAGTATTTGGCTTATTTTCATAACAATTCCAAGTACTGTAATTGGTATTTCTGAACCAAATTTTGATTCACTTCCATATTTTGAAAGTAAATTGTTTTCAACTGCTACAAGTACTACAAAGCTCATTTGTGTTATAAAACTGCTTATTCCTAATGTTGATACTTTCTTTGCTACACCTACATTTATTTTAAATTCTTGTTTTGTTAATTTGATTGTTTTAAATTTATTGATATATAAAATATTAATAATAAAAGTTAGTATTTGACTTATAACTGTTGCAATCGCTGCACCTTGTACACCCATTTTGAATACAAATATAAATATTGGGTCTAATATAACATTAAGTATAGCACCTGATACCATAGATGTCATTGCATATTTTGGTGCTCCGTCTGCTCTTATAATTGAGTTTAATGTTGTACCTATCATTGTAAATGGTAATCCTATTGCTATAACATAGCCATAACTTAAAGCATATTCTCTTAGTACATCAGTACAACCAAATACATTCAATAATTGTGGTAAAAATATCAATGTTCCTGCACACAAAATTATAGATATAATCACACATAAAGATATTCCATTTGCCACACCTTTTGATGCCTCTTCTTTTTTCTTTTCTCCTAATTTCAAGCTTAAGTATGCTGATGCACCATCTCCAAACATTAGAGAAAAAGCTAAACATATCATTGTTAACGGAAATACTACATTTGTTGCTCCATTTCCTAAATATCCTACTCCCCAACCGATAAATATTTGGTCTACTATATTATATAGGGAGTTTACTAATAAAGATATGATACAAGGAATTGAAAATTTTCTTATCAATTTTCCTATCTTCTCATATCCTAAAATGTTCTCTTCATTGTTCATCTTTCTTCCTCCTTCTAATTTTTTCGCACAGTCTAGTATACCATTTTTATCACATTTTGTCAATTTTTGCATATAAAAAATTGCCACTGGGGACGGACCTTTTTGGCATTTTTTTGCCAAAAAGGTCCGTCCCCAGTGGCAATTATTTTTTCTTTAAATTTTGTTCATATTCTTCCCAAGATTTGCTAAATGTATGGTTTGCAAAGTTTTCTTTTAAACCTGTAATTTGTTTTAGTCTAATAATTTCATCTAGTTCCATTCCTAAGTGTTTTGATATTTCCGCTTCTGTCCAGCCATTTTGAGTTAATGTTATAACAATATGAGACATATCAATAATTTGATGTGTTCCTCTTGCTCTATTATGTCTTATTGTACTTGCCATACGACTTTCCAAATTCTTATCTATTGTAACAATTGGAACTTCTTTTAAGTGGAAGTATTCTTTTGCACATCTATAACGGTGAAAGCCGTCTACTACTATATAGATGTCATTCTTTTTATCATAATAAGTTACTATTGGTTGTGTATATCCGTCTTCTTCAATTGAATGTTTTAACAATTTCATTTCTGGTGGTGCTACCTTGTTTGGGTTGTAATCATTTGCAACCACTTTATTTATATCAACCATTTTTACATTTAATACTGGCATTTCTATTTTTTGTCTTTTCATTTTCGCATAATCCCTCCTGTTTAATTTTCAATAATTTATTTATTAGTCTAGTAATGGTGTTGGTAATCTATCTATATATATTGTTGTAAAATTCTTGTAGTCCTTGTTATTTCCTATTTTAAAGCCACATTTTTCATAAGTATCTATATATTTATTAGTCACTATACTAAATGTTATTATTTTCTTTTGTTTTACTATTCGTTTTAATACTTCTTCTAAATATTCTTCTTTTGTTGTATAAATGTTTTTTATCACTTCATCATGTATAGAAACAAAAGCTTTTACCTTTTCTTCTTCTATACATAAATACCATTCTTTATTATCATCATCATACATCCTATCATTCATTTGTTTTTCAACTAATCTTGATCCGAAAAATCTTCCCATGTAATTATAAAAATTTTCATCTTTATTTGTCATTTTTATTACCATTTTTATTTCTCCTTCTTTTCCTGTATTATTTTTTGAAGTGTTTTATCATCTGTTTTGGTTGTTTCATTTAATAGATTGTCCCATTTATGTATTAGTCTCATTAATTCCTTATCATCGTTTTTTGTCTGTGTAAATGATAATCTTCTAAGATAGAAATCGTTCTTTTCTATTGCTCTTGCAATTCTTCTCCAAGATATTGCTTTTTTCTGACTTTCCAATTTAACTTCTGCTGTGTCTGGAATGTCTTTTAATTTTATTCCTAATTTTACTTCATGCCAAACCATAAATTTCTTTATTTTTCTATAATAGTGAAGCATTAAATCTTTATTATATATTCCTATACTTTCTAATAAAAATATTGTATATTCTTGCCATGTCATAAATTCTGGTTTACATGATTTTATATTTCCTAAAGCTGTTGTTTTGCAATAGATGTTACCAAAATTAACTCCGGTTTACCCTGTTTAATACTTTTGACCATGTTTCATATTCTAGCGCCTTAAATTGATTTAGTCCGTTTCTTTGGTCATCTCCATATGGTTGGCATAGTCTTTGTTCATAAATTGTTACTCCATTTTTGTACATTAACTCATATATATAGTTATATTTCAGGTCTAATTGACTTACAGCTCCCCATATGTCTTCTGCTGCCCAATCATAAATTGGATAAAAATTATAGACATCTAAACGTTTTTCATGTTGCTTTATTTGTGTTGTCCAATTATAGTCTTTAAATCTTGTTTTTCTATCTTGAAATGCAATTGTTCTAAATCTGTTTAAACTTTCGTCTGTCCTTATTCCTACACCACATGCTACTTTTCCTCCATACTTTTCTTGGTACCATTGTGCGAATTGAATTATAAACTCTTCAAATTCTTCTCCTTTTTTAAACCACGAAAATGGGCAGTTTTTTATATTTATGCTATCTTTTGGCATATCTCTTACCCATAAATGCTTACTTTCTTCTTCCCAACATATCCATTTAGGTTGCAATACAGATACTGCGTTTCTTAATGCTATTGGTAATGCAATGTGGTAAAAGTCCCTTATTTGTGATAATTGTTTTAATTCTTCAACATGTTCAATTGTGTGTCTATATTGTGCTTCTAAATCAATGTATAATACATCAAATTTTTTATTTAGCTTTTTTGCCACCATATTAGCTAGTTGTACCATTACTGAACTATCTTTTCCTCCGGCTTACACTAAAATATATATTTTCAAAATTGTGAAATATGATGTCTAGTCTTTCAAGTGCAGCTTCTAGTACATTCTTTTCTAAATATTTCTTTGCCATTTGCCTTTTCCTCTTTCCTTTACAAATAATATCATTTTCATAAAGTTTTGTAAAGTCTATTTTATTCAAACTAACGCTATTACTAATAATATATTTATGACACTAATTATTCTAGTTCAAAGGGAATATATACAACAAAAGTAGATACTTTATTTTGTATCTACTTTTGTTTCTTACATTTGTTCATTTTTGTTTATTTTTCTTATTTTAATAAATAGTATTGTTGCTATTATTCCTACCACAGCAATTCCTATAACCACTAAAATTATAATATTTGTTGCATTACCTGTACTTGGTAAATTTCCATTTTTTGTGTTTTCATCTTGTTCTTCACGTTTTATTATATTATTTTCGTCATTGTCGTTACTTTCATCATTGATGTTGTTGTCTTCATTATTTTGGTTATCATTAACATTGTCTTCGTCGTCTTTATTTTCATTGTTCTCGTTATCGCCAGTATTGTTCTCAGAATTGCTATTGTTGTTATTTCCTGGTTTGCTATTATTACTGTTATTATTATTTCCTGGCTTAGTGTTATTGCTATTATTTCCTGAGTTGCTATTATTGTTATTACTTCCAGAATTATTATTGCTACTATTATTGTCATTACCTGTGTTATTTTCTGGATTATCATTGCCATTATTTCCGCTGTTGCTAGTTCCAATATTAACTTTAAGTGGTGGTATACTGCCTAGTTTCATGTCATTATTTACATTAGTAACCATTATATTGCTTAGGCTAATATTAACATTTGAAACATTGTTTTCTATTGCCTTAAACTTAATTCTAAAAACTGTTTGGTTTGTTTTTGCAGTATCTTTTCCTGCTCTTTCGATAACTATTGTTCCTTTTCCCTTTTTTTGAACTACATCATTTCCACTATAAGTGGCTGTTGCCCAACCAGTTGCATTTTCTACTCCGTAAAATTTGTAATTTACTATTGTCAAATTCTAATTTAGCAGATACTGCATATATTCCATTTTGGTCTTGTATATCTGATATTTCAAGGTTTACAGTAAATTCTTCATTTAAAGTTAATTGTGTTTTTCCTTGCAAAGTCATATTACATGGCGAACTAGCATATACTGTATTTATCAAACAAAATATTAATAATATACTTAAACTTAATGATATTATCTTCTTCATTTTTACTCCTTTTTAATTTTCTTCACTTGCTGTTAAGAATGCTATTTTTAATTGTGCTAAGTCTGTTATAGTAACTTCATTATTTCCATTAAAGTCTGCTGCTCTTAAATTAATACCTGTTAATATATATTTAGCATCATCTGCATCTTCTTCATCTGCAATACAATGTAATTTTAGTTTTGCAATATCTGTTAGACCAAGTTCTCCATTTCCGTCTATATCACCAATTACTATTAATGTAAATTGTAAGTCATCTCCAACTTGTAATATTGCACCTGTTCCTATATTATCAGTATCTGCAAGAGCATTTCCTTCTTTGTCTTTTATTGTTATCTCTCTTGTTGCTTCTACATTGGCTTTAAATTGACTAACTGTTGTTCTAGCACTTATTCTTGAAATAAATCCTTCTTCAATTATATATTGTTCTGTTGCATCTGTTTTTACTGTAATTGTACTTGGTGTTCTATCTACTTTAACAGTCGTTTCAGCATCATTTGATGGAATCTCTAATTCCGCATTGCTTGCTACAATATTTTTTACTTTTATTGTTAAATCTTTTTCTTCTGTTACAGTATCTTTTACTTTAAATTTTATTTTAAATACTTCACTATCTTTAAGTACAAAATTATTATTGTCTAAAAGGAATCTGAAGTTTTTCTCGTTAAAGCCATTTTCTGCACTCCAACCGTTTTGTCCTATTGGATCCTCTACTATTTCTAGTAAATTAGTATCATATTCTAATTGCCCCATTAATACATTTATACCATTTTTTATATCGTTAATATCTTTAATTTTCACTACTACTTCAAAGTTCTCTCCTGGATAGAATACTTTATTATCTGATATTTCTGTCTTTTCTATCGCTGTTACAAAGTCTGGTACAACTACTGTGCATGGCTCACTTATAGCATCAGCACTTACAGTTTCTATTGAAGTCGTTACTTTTAATGTGTATTCTCCTGCTGTTTCTCTAGTAGCGTTTTGTATTTCTAATACTTTGTTTGTCTTTCCTTCTAATTCTTTTCCATCTTTATACCATTGATATGTTTGTACACCTAATGTTTCTGTTACTGTTGGTGTTATTTTCAATGTTT
This sequence comes from uncultured Clostridia bacterium, assembly GCA_949538735.1. Taxonomy (GTDB): domain Bacteria; phylum Bacillota; class Clostridia; order TANB77; family CAG-508; genus CAG-269. Next base: position 64,714 of record CATGLK010000004.1, on the reverse strand, counting down.
TGTTTAAAGTTATTGCAATATTTTTTGGCATTGTAATTTCTGCTGGGGTTGCTGTTAGCTTGACTGGTTCTTCTTGTCTTTCTTCGTCTTTTTGAGCAACTGATTTTGCAACAAAGTTTGCATTAACTATATTGTTTGCACTTTGTACATCTTCGTATTTTACTGTAATATTCATTACATCTTTATTTGTAACTTCTATTGTGTTACCACAAACTGTTATAGATTCTATTTCATATCCTTCATCAGCTTTAATGCTTATTTCTTCACTTTCATTTTCTGAAAGTTTAATAATATTTGCATCGTTTGGATTTTTTGTTGTGATTGTTCCACCTTCTTTTGCTGTTGCAATTATTGATTTCTCTTGTGGTTGTATTGATGTTTCATCACTTTTTACTGCTACGATAGCAAATGGACTAAATGAATCACATGTTATAACTAGACCATATTGTGTAACAACACAATCTATTTCTTCTACACCTATAACTTCTCCTCTATTATTTCTTTTAAAGTGATATGCCTTATATGTTACACCTTCGTCTTCTGGTCCATATCCTCCTGGAAATCCCACTTTCACCTTTACTTTCTGTCCTGTTTTTATTACCATTTGTTTACATATACTCAATGTTATATTATAAGTTGAACTAGCTACAACTTCTTGTGTTGGGTATTTTTCTTCTAGTAGTTGTTCCATTTTTTCTGTCTGCTTTTCCGTTGTTTTTGTTGTTACAAGTGCTATTCTGTCTTTTAATTTTTCAGAAACATTTAAACCACCTGATGTTTCCCAACCACTTGTAGAAAGGTCATTGCTTTCTAGTAATGTTGGTTTACCATATATGTTCCAATTTCCTCTGTTTGTTATTGGGCATACAGCCCCTATTTCATTTCGAACAGCATATACAACAGGGTTTGGAGCTTTTTTGCTATCTTTACCTACTAGACCTGTAATATATATACTATAACATACATTATCATCAGCATACATTTTACTAAATGTTATATCAAACTCTACTGCGTTTGTTCCATTCCAAGTAATATTTTCTACTTTTGTATATTTATCACCAGTTACTTCATTACCTAATTTTGATGTACATTTTAGTTTGTAACCAATCTCTTCTTCATTAATGCCTTCACTTAATTCCAAATCTGTGTTCCAAACCGCTTTTATATGATATGGTTTGTCACGTACAATAAGTGTAGTACTTTGTGATGGAGTTGCTGTTTTTAGGTATGGTGGTGGTTCATATCCGCTATTTTCATTATAAATTTTCTCTGTTTTTGCAATGATCTTATCTTCTCCACCCCAATATTTTAATTCTGAGAATATAATTCCAGGTATTTCAACAGGTGCTACATCTGTAACTGCGAATTCTAGGTACATTGTTCTAGCATCATAGTAATTAAAATATTCTTCATAGTCATTTCTTTCTAAGCTAGGATAATAATCTAGTAATAAATAGCCCCATGGTCCTGTAATTAAGCTATCTGTTTCCTTATCATAATCATTTAATCTTGCTAGCATATATAATTTTTGTTCCTTGCATTTAGCTATTCCCATACCTTTATAACTTACTTTAAATTCCGCTTCATATATATTTTCTCCTGATTCGTCTTTTCCTATAACTTGAGCATCTTTCCTGTATTGAACACTTATTCCATTTGCATTTGCAACATTATCTATTCCATAATTTTCGTCTTCTAGCATTGGATATTCGAATTCATAATCACCTGCGGCTTCTACAACATTATTTGCAAAATGTCTATCGTTCATAGTTATTTGGCCTACAAGTAAATATTTTATATTTTCAAATCCTTCGTTTCCATAGGTTTCGAATCTTTCTAAATAATCAGATCTATCTTTTTGTTCTGCTACATATATTTCTGGGTCATCTTGTGTACAATCTACTGCATACCATTTTCCTGTTGCTTGTCTAGCTGTTGTCTCTTCTATTTGTACATAATTCCACATGTGTGCAACTGATACTTCTCCTGAATATTGGTGAGCACCTTGCACAAGTATACAATTAATACCTAATTTGTCTAATATTGTTTTAAAAGCTCTTGAGTAGCCTTCACATACAGCTTGTTTTTTTACAAGTACCCCATAAGGTGTTCCTAAAAATCCTTCGTTTCCTTCATGACATACATCTTCAAGTCTATATTTTGTGTTTTCAATTATCTGATTATGTACATATCTGATTTGTTCAACTTGTCTATTTTGACCTTCTTTTATTTCAAGTTGATTTGCGCCTTCTACAATTTGATTTACTCTAACATCAAATTCTTGTATGGCACTTTCTACTTGTTCCTGATTAGAAAATCCTTCTGTATAGTAATTTTCGTTTTTACCAGAACCAAGATATATGTGATATTTTCCATCACTTCCTTTTGTCATTCTGGTTGTAAGTTTTGGAAAGCTTACATAGAAAATCTCAGGATAATCCGCGTAAAATGCATATCTAGCTGCACTCATAGCCTTGGTTAATTCTGAGTTCCCTTTTTGGTATTGTTCTACTTGACTTTCTGTAAAAAAGCCATTTTCTACAAGATCGTAATCTTGCGTTCCTGTCTTTAAGTATCCTTTAACATACATTTGATATATTCCATTATAAATCTTTTTTGCTGTTTCTGTTAGTTGGTCATAATGAAATTTTCCTTCGTTTGCTGTTAAAGAATTTTCTGCATACACAAAACTATTAGCTGGGATGAAACTAACTTGTGATATAAAAATTATAGTTAGTATTATTCCAGCCATTATTTTTTTAAATTTCATAAATTAATCCCTCTCTTCCTTTTTTAACAAATTTTGTATATAACACATATATTATAACAAAAAAATTTTAGTTGTTCAAGCAGTTTTTTCACATAATATATCAAAAAATATCAGCTAGCAATAAAACTGCTAACTGATATTGGTGTAGTCACTTATTTCCAAAATATTTGAATTCTTTATCAATATATTCTAATACAAATAGTACGTAATTGTCGAATCTGGTTTCCGAATGAATTTTACCGTCTGAACCATTAACTATAGCAACTATGGCTACCTGATTTCCTTCGTCCCATCGAGCCTTAAATACTACTCCACAATATTCGTAGTCTCTTACACTTTTGCTCGTAGGATGAACTACCGAAAATTCCTGCGTCAAATTTTCTTTTATTATTTTTAACGCTCTTTCTTGTGCCTTTCTCCATTCTGCCTTGTTTTTTCTTTTGATTCTCATTTCCATAACTGCAAATGCCAGCACACCCCATGCAATATATAATGGTACTGCTACTAGTAAGAATGCCTTACTTTTATTTACAGCTGCGCTAAAAAGGAATACTAGTACTAGTATTGTAATTGTAAAAAATGCTCTTTCAAGTTTTCCTATTGTCCGATTTTTCATCTCGCTCTCCTTTTCATTTTGTGACTACAATTCTGTTTATGAAACTTAATTTAAATTTTCATACAGATACCTCCAAAGCCTTCTCGACTTTATGTCTATTATTGTAACATATTTATAAGATATCTGCAAGTTATTTTATCAATGTTCTGTGTCAATTATCTACTAAAAACATATAATAATATCAAAGGAGGAAGAAAAATGTATAGAAATTGTAGAAAATGTCATTGTATGAATAATAGTTATAATGATAATTCATGCGAAAATGATAACAATATGATGGAAACCAGTTGTCAAGATGTAATGTCTTATGAACAATATGAAGACGGTTGTAGCTGTGGATTTGATGAAGAATATAATTTATTTCCAGAAAATCCTATGTTAGCACAAAGTTATGTTCCAATTCAATATATGGATAAAACTTTTAAGCCATGTGCAGGATTAAAAATGGGAACAATATTTCCTGAATTGGTTAGCCCTTATGTTCCTTGCCAATCAATGGAAGAAATTAATTTTATAAGGGAAATGAATACTATTGGAAAGGGGTGTAACAAATGCAAATAAGAGAAAATAGAAATTGTGACTGTAATATGGAAGTTACTAACACAGAATGTGAGCAACCAGTAAATACTGTTGACTGTGATTTAAGAAGAGAAATGATGTGTGAAATTCAAGGTTTAGAATTTGCAATTAATGAACTTGCTCTTTATTTGGATACACACCCAGAAGACCAAAGAGCACTTTGTTTGCATAGAAAATATGCTAAAAAAGTTAAAGATTTAAAAGATAAATATCAAAGGGTATATGGACCACTTACAATTAATTACCCTTGTAATAAATGGAGATGGTTAGAAGAACCATGGCCATGGGAAAGGGGGAATTTCTAATGTGGACTTATAATAAACATTTACAATATCCAATTAATATAAAATGTCCAGATCCAAAATTAGCAAAAGTAATAATATCTCAATATGGTGGACCTGACGGAGAACTTGCTGCTTCTTTACGTTATTTATCTCAAAGATTTGGTATGCCTGACCAAAAAGCTAAAGCTATTTTGAACGATATAGGAACAGAGGAATTAGCTCACTTAGAAATGGTAGGAACAATAGTTCATCAATTAACAGACGGAGCATCAATTGAAGAAATTGAAAAAGCAGGATTAGGTCCTTACTATACAGACCATGGTGTTGATGTATATCCTCAATCTGCTGCTGGAATGCCATTTACAGCTGCATACATCGCTTGTAAAGGTGACCCAATTGCAAACTTACAAGAAGATTTAGCTGCTGAACAAAAAGCAAGAGCAACATATGAAAAACTAATCGATTTATGTCGCGATAATCCAGAAGTACTAGACCCACTTAGATATCTAAGAGAAAGAGAAGTTGTACATTTCCAAAGATTTGGTGAAGCTTTAAGAGGTGTTCAAGATAAATTAGCTGAAAGAAAACATTTTATGAATTATACAATGCCAAATATGACTGCAAATAATGGCTGTGATTGTAATTAATATAAAAGCAAGAAACTATCTTTTAAGATAGCCTCTTGCTTTTTCTTTTGCAATTACTCTAAATAATCATCAACTTTCTTAATAAATATTACATTTTCTATAACATCTATAATACCATATACAACAACCGCAACACCAATTGTTTGAATAATAACTCCGTCATTAACTAAAACATAAATTCCTGCAATTATCATAGCAATTGCCAAAAGCAATGTTGTAAGCCATATTCTAGATTTATAATCTTTCCAAACTATTGTTGTTTGCAAATTCATAATTCCACTATAAATAATCCAAAGACCTATTATCACTCTGAATATTGATATTATTGATTCTGCACATATCATAATAACTATACCTGCTATAACTAGCACTATTGCCATTGCTAGTAAATAGTTGTCCTGTTTTCCTCCTGATACATAATCAATAAATTTTAGAACTCCCATTCCGAATTACAATAAATCCTAGAATTATTGCTATTGCAGCTGTTATTACTTCAGGGTTTGCAATAAGCATAACTCCTAAAAGTATAAACACTAGTGATACCACAATGTCTGTCCAACTTGATTTCTTTAAAAATTTTTTCCACATATCTCTTTCCCCCTTTTTATTTTTTCATTCCTTTTTTTAATATTTCTAACTTTCTTTCTAGCTCAATTCTTCCCTGTTCTTTTGTTATTTGATTTGATATTGCTTCTAACATTACTGTTCTACCAATTGTTGTTACTATTTTCATTATATAGTTTAAATCGTCTTTTTTATCTATTTTTAAATTACTAGTATCTATAACTTTGTTTAGCTCGTTTTGCTCTCTTTCTGTTGGAATTTGCTCGAAAATGTTTACATTGTTTTTTCTTAATTCTTGCATTATGTTTTTGCATATCTTTAAGTATTTTTCGTTTTTCGCCACTTCTATAATATAGTCATACATTTTTAATGTTGTTTCAAATATGTCTCCATTTGTTTCTATTAATAAATTATATAATTTTTCTTTTTCTATTTTGGTATATTTTTGCATTATGTATTTTACTGCGTCTTCTTTGTCTTCAAAATATTGATAAAAGCTTCCTCGTGGTATTTGTGCCTCTTCTATTATATTGCTTATTGATGCTTTTTCAAATGTTGTTCTACTAAATTCGTTTACTAATGCTATTTCTATTTTTTCGCGCTTGTCCAGTTTTAAGTTAAAAAATGTCTCTTTTGGCATTTTGAACACCTCTTTTATTTTACGACACTTTGTCATTTGACTAAATTTTACATCAACTACTTTTCTTTGTCAATGTTTTAAATGTAAAAAAATAAACAGGATTTGATTGAATAATCAAACCCCGCTATTTTAAATTATGCATTTTCTGTTTCTTTTTTTGCAACTACTTCTTTTCCGTCATAGTAACCACAGTTTTTACAAACTCTGTGTGGTAATACTGGTTCATGACAATGTGGGCAGCTTGCTAATGTTGGATTTTCTTTTTTCCATGTTGATCTTTTTGAATGTGTTCTTGCTTTTGACCATCTTCTTTTTGGTTGTGCCATTCTAATTCCCCCCTTGTTTTAGAGATATATGTATATATCTGTTTCATTTTTATCTAATTAATTTTTGACGTGTTTTTTGTCACTATAAAATTATACAAGTATTTTCCTTTTTTGTCAATACTTTGATGATGTTTATTCGCAATATTTTTTATAAATCGCTCTTATATTTGATTTTGTCAAGGTTGCGTCTACTCCATCCTTGGCTACTTGTGTTAGCACTTCTTCTATAAATTTTGAAATTTTTTCATTAATTTTTGTTTTTCCTTTTTCACGTGTAAGAAAATATTCTAACTCATATTCTTTTGTGAAGTTTTTGCCTTCATATATCATTCCAGCAGCTATTTTGTCACATATCATTTCTGCCGCATATGGATATGGTATTACTGGTGTTTTTTCTGGTGCTCTGTCATCTTGCCAATATTCAGGATGATGTTTGTTTCTTCCTTTATGATGTAACCAAGCTTTTGAATACCCATTTGTTTTTTTTGCTTCAGTAATAGGCGAATGTGTTCCTACATAGTATTTACAGCCTTCCCAAAATTCTGTTGGAGAATATTTAGAAATATCATGCATAAAACCTCTCCAAGGCTCACCTACCTTACAACATAGTTTAAATACTACCCATTTATGATGTGTAATTAACTTGAAGTGTTTTACAATATTCATTAATTTCATTATATTTCTCCCCTTTTATTATATTTTTACAAAATCATTTTCCACTTTTTCCAGCTGTAACTTTCTATTTCATTTTTTCTTTCATTTTTACTAATGTATTTAGTGCATCTATTGGCGTCAACTCATTTAAGTTGATTTTATCAATTTCGTGTGCAATTTCTGCTAATTTATAATTGTACATATCAAATTGACCTTCTACTTGCTTTTTATCTTGTTTTTCTTGCTTTTTACCTGTTAAGATATTTTTTCTTTCTAAAGAACGTAATATTTCATTTGCTTTAGTTGTTACCACTTTTGGAACTCCTGCAAGTCTTGCTACGTGAATTCCATAACTTTCGTCTGTTCCGCCTCTTACTATTTTTCTTAAAAAGATTATATCCTCTCCTTTTTCTTTAACAGCAATAGAATAATTTTTTATTCCGTCTAACTTATCTTCTAGTTCTGTTAGTTCGTGATAGTGTGTTGCAAATAATGTTTTAGCTCCACATTTTTCTTTGTCGCCAATATATTCCGCTACTGCCCAAGCAATTGACAATCCATCATATGTAGATGTTCCTCTTCCTATTTCGTCTAAAATTACTAAACTATTGCTTGTTGCTTCTTTTAAAATTGTTGCAACTTCCATCATTTCTACCATAAATGTACTTTGTCCCATACTTAAATCATCAGATGCACCAACTCTTGTAAATATTTTATCAACTACTCCAATTTGTGCAGATTCTGCTGGTACAAAACTTCCGCATTGCGCCATTAATGTTATTAAAGCAACTTGTCTCATATATGTAGATTTACCAGCCATATTTGGTCCTGTTATTATTGATAATCTGTTGTCATTTTTGTCAAGATATGTATCGTTTTCTACAAAGCTACCTGTACCTAGTATTTTTTCTATTACTGGATGTCTTCCATTTTTTATATCTATTGTTCCTGTTGTATCAACTTTTGGCATACAGTAATTCATATCTTCTGCTACTTGTGCAAATGAAGCAATTACATCTAAGCTTGATATTACTTCACTTGTTGTTTGAAGTCTTCTAACATTTTTTGCAATTAAATCTCTTATTTCCACAAAAGCATTATATTCAAGATTTACAACTTTTTCTTCTGCACCTAATATTTGATTTTCTAAGTTTTTTAGTTCTTCTGTTATGTATCTCTCTGCATTTGTTAGTGTTTGTTTTCTTATAAATCTTTCAGGCACTTGGTTCATATATGATTTTGTTACTTCTAAATAATATCCAAAAACTTTATTAAATCCGATTTTTAAATTCTTAATTCCAGTCTTCTCTTTTTCTTCTGCCTCTAATTGAATTAACCAATTTTTTCCTTCTGTTTGAGCTGTTTTTAATTTATCTATTTCTTCATCATATCCAAGTTTTATAATTCCACCGTCTTTTATTGTCATAGGTGGGTCTTCAACTATTGCTTTTTCAATAATTTCATATATGTCTTGTAATTCATCTAAATTTCCATATAATTCTTTTAGAAGCGGAGATTTACAATTTTCTAAAATTTGTTTTACCGCTGGTAACTTATATAGTGAATTTTTTAATGTTATCATATCCCTTGCATTTGCATTTCCATAAGCCATTTTTCCAGCTAATCTTTCTATGTCGTAAACTTTTTTTAGATTTTCAATTACTTCTCCTCTTAGCATAATGTCATCTTTTAACTCTTTTACTGCATCAAGTCTTTTATTTATTTCTACAACATCTACTAATGGGTCACTTAACCACCTTCTTAAAAGTCTTCCACCCATTGATGTTGCTGTTTTATCTAACACCCATAAAAGTGTTCCTTTTTTAGACTTGTCTCTCATTTTCTCTGTTATTTCTAAGTTTCTTCTTGCATTTATATCTAATGTCATATATTTTGAAATATTATACATTGTAATTTTATTTATATGGTCTAGGCTTGTTTTTTGTGTTTGTTCTAGATATTCTATCAAACTATTCATTGCACTTACAGCAAATGGTCTTTCTTCTAAGTTTTCGATTTTTCTTCCATTTGTGTCTACAATATTAAATCTTAAATTTAGATTATTTAGTTCTTTTGTGAAAAATTTGTCATTAAATCTAGTTACATATATGTTTTCAAATCTCTCTTTGATTTTGCTCATCTCTTCTTGACAATCTGACATCATAGAGTTTACCACTAATTCTGAAGGTGTATATCTTGCTATTTCGTCCAACACACAAGGGAAATTGTAATTGTCTTTTATTTCTGCTGAATAAAATTCACCTGTTGATATGTCACATATTCCTAATCCAAAATATATTCCACTTTTAAATATCGACATTATGTAATTATTTTTTCTTTCTTCTAGCATATTGCTATCTACTAGCGTCCCTGGTGTTACTACTCTTATAACTCCCCTTTTTACAATTCCTTTTGTGTTTTTTGGGTCTTCTAATTGTTCACATATTGCAACTTTATATCCTTTTGCAATTAATCTTGATACATATATTTCTGCTGCATGGTGTGGTACTCCGCACATTGGTGCTCTTTCTTCTGTTCCACATACTTTTCCTGTTAGGGTTAACTCTAATTCTCTTGATGCTGTTATTGCATCATCAAAGAACATTTCGTAAAAGTCTCCTAAACGATAAAATAGTATGCAGTCTTTGTATTCTTCTTTTGTTTCAAGATATTTTTGCATCATTGGTGAGTATTCTGATTTATCTGCCATTTATCTTTCTCCTTTCAAATACCACATATGTTCTGAAACTATTTTTAAATCTATTATTTTGTCTTTTAAGTTTTTGTCTCCTTCAAATATAACAACTTTATTGCTATCAGTTCTACCTGTAAGCATTTTATCATTATTTTTGCTTTCCCCTTCAACTAAAACTTTTTGTATTGTCCCTATATATTTTTTATTATTTTCTTCAATTTGGCTTTCTACCAATGCTTTTAATCTATCAAATCTTTTATGCTTTATGTTTTCAGGAATTTGATTTTCCATTCTATCTCCTGGTGTTCCTACTCTTCTTGAATATATAAACATATAAACTTGTTCAAATTTTACTTTTCTCACAACATCTAATGTATCTTCAAACTCTTCATCTGTCTCCCCTGGAAAACCAACGATTATATCTGTTGATAATGTTAAATTTGGTATCTCTTTTTTCATTTTATCTACTAATTTTAGATATTGTTCCTTTGTGTATTTTCTGTTCATTTCTTTTAACACTTTTGTATTTCCTGATTGAAGCGGTAAATGTACTAATTTACAAACCTTATCACAGTCTTTTATAGCTTGTATAACATCATCTGTAAAATCCTTTGGATGTGGAGATACAAACCTTATTCTCTCGATTCCATCAATTTTGTTAATCGCTCTAAGCAAAGTTGCAAATGAATTTACACCTTCATATTCTTCAAACGTTATTCCTTTTTCTCTTTCAACTCTCAAATACGAATTTACATTTTGACCAAGTAACGTTATTTCTTTATATCCTTGTTTTGCCAAATCTCTTACTTCATTTATAATATCTTTTGGAGCTCTACTTCTTTCTCTTCCGCGTACATATGGCACAATGCAATAAGTACAAAAATTATTACAACCATTCATTATAGTTACAGAAGCTTTTATATTGCTATTTCTTTTAATAGGTAACCCTTCATATATCTTACCTTCTATATCTAATATATCTTCTAATTTTCTTTTTTCTTCTATTGACTTATATAAATCTTCTGGAAACTTGTGCAATGTATGTGTTCCAAATAAAATATCAACAAAAGGATAGCTTTCTTTTATTTTATCTGTTATATGCTTTTCTTGCATCATACAACCACCAATTGCAATAATTATCCCTTTTTCTTCTTTTATTCTTTTTAGCTCTCCTAACTTTCCAAATAATTTATCTTCTGCATTCTCTCTAACACAACAAGTATTAAACAATGCCAAATCTGCTTCTTTTTGATTTCCTGTCCTTGTATATCCCATTTTCTCTAACATACCACATAACTTTTCAGAATCATTCTCATTTAACTGGCATCCCATTGTTAGAATGGTGTATTTTAGATTTTTGCCTTTATTTATGTTTTTTACTTTTTCTATATATTGCTCTTGTATTTCTATTTCGTTTGCTGTATTCATTTTTACCTCCTGTTAATATAGCCTATTTTATTACATTTTGTCGATTTTTGCAAGGACTTTTTGGGTGTTTTTGGGGACAGACCTTAAAAACACCAAAATCTTAAAACATATAGATAATACTAAAATAAATTTAATTTGGGTGTTTTTAAGGTCTGTCCCCAAAAACACCCAAAAAAATGAGCAAAAGTTTTGAACCTTTGCTCGTTTTATTTGTCTTATGCAAGACCATATTTTTTCTTAAATTTGTCTGCTCTACCACCAGCTGTTTCTTGTCTTAGGTTTCCTGTCCAGTATGGATGGCATTTTGAACATACGTCTACTTTTAAATCTGTTTTTGTTGAACCAACTTCTAACACGTTTCCACATGCACATGTAATTGTTGTTTGGTTGTATTTTGGTTGTATTTCTTTTTTCATTAAAGCTCACCTCTTTCTCAATTTTATAACTGACTATTTTCTATAATATCATAGTTCTTTTATTTTTTCAAGTGTTTTGTTTTATTTTCTGTCATTTTTTTCTTCTTGTTCATACATATATTGTGCTGAATATATCATTTCTTTATTTAATGATAGTTTATTTACTAGTTTGCCCATTATATTAAATATACAAGCTATTATTAATATTAACATTCCAATTTTTTTCCAATATTTTGCAAGCATAAAACTTCTCTCCTTTTTTATTTGCATATTTATTATACTTTTTTTTGCGAAAAATGTCAATAGAAAAAATTAGTGTAATAAATACACTAATTTTTCTGGTAAATCTCTCACTTCTTTTCTAGATAATAAACTACTCTATCTAAGTATTGATATCCGACTAGTACAATCGCAGTATATGTCATAAACACTAATAAAACATATGGATATGTACTAACTGGCAACATCGCAATAATAAATCCAAAAAGAAGAGCTGGAAATAGTATCGTTATGGAAAATACAATTAACGTAAAAGTTCCACTGTTCCGTTTTTTTCTCCATAAACTCACTAGTTTCTTTTTCATATTATCTATTTACCTTTCTATCGCCTTTCGGCACTTTATGTTTACATTATAACATATTTTTTATATCTGGTCAAATTTTTATTGAAATTTTAGTTTTTGAAATAATTTCAAAATTTAAATATTTTCTAAGTTTTTGGACATACTAATTTTGGTGATTAAATAATGAAAAAAAATAAATGGATTTGGATAATACTTATTATAATTATTTTAGCAGGTGGAATTGGAGCATACCTGTACTTTACAAACAACTATACTAAAAATGAAAACAAAGAAAGTGAATATGAAGCAAACAAAACCTCTACAACCGAAGAAAATAAAACAGAAAATAATAAAAATGAAGATAACAAAAATATAACTAATATTGAAGTCCCTGCAACGCAACCGCAATATAAAGAAGAAACTATTGCTACCTTTTCTACAAAAGTCTATAATAAGGAGTCTGCTAGGCAAAATAACATAAATATTACTTGTAACACATTGAACAATACAACTGTAAAAAACGGCGAAACATTCTCTTTTTGTAACACTGTACGGACAAGCCACAACTGCAAAAGGATATCAAAAAGCAGATATTTTTGACAAAGATGGAAACAAGAAAAAAGGCCTTGGTGGCGGAAATTGTCAAATAAGTAGCACTCTTTATAATGCCGTATTAGCTGTACCTAGCTTATCAGTTATAGAAAGACATGCACACAGTAACTATGTACCATATATCCAAAAAGGAAAAGACGCAGCTGTTGCCTATGGTAGTTATGATTTCAAATTTGTTAATAATACTGGAAATGATATAATTATACATTGCTCTTCTAATGGCTCTACTGTTGATGTTTCTATAACAAGTAGAAAACCTATATAAAAATCCTAAATATTAAAAAATCTTTTAATATTTAGGAGAATAATAGTGGCTTAATTTGATTATATATACTTAAAATTGTATTTTTCTTCAAAGCCCATTCAATTGTTTGTGCGCCAAGTTTGATATACAAATTTGTACGCACTATATTTTTAACTTCTTAGCAAATCAACCCAGGAATAAATAACACGTTTAGCCGTAGTAAATAGGCTAATTTTTTCAACACTAGTTTTAGCAATAATATCAGTAGAAGAAATAACTTTGCCATCTAAACTAAAAGAAATTTCTCCGAAGTTTTTGACCAGTAGTTACAGGTGCTGGAATATTTTCAGGCAAATTTAAAGTTTGTTCAATATTTTTATCTTTACCTTTTTCAATTAAAGTACCACAATTATCTTTTAAAATAGCCTCAACATTAGATGTTACACCTTTATCGATTGAAATATTTTTTACAATATCATCTTTTTTTCCGAATTGTTTAAAAGTAAAGGTGTTAAATCCAAAATCCAAAAGTTGTTGAGCTTCTGCAAAACGTACTTTTGTAGAAGGTGCTTTCATTATAACAGCTATTAAAGATAATTCATCTCTGGTCGCACTTGCAGATAAATTGTATAATGCAAGTGATGTAGAACCTGTTTTTAATCCTGTTGCACCCTTGTAAGTTCTTATCAATTTATTTGTATTTGATAATTGAGACTTGCCATCACGTAAAGAATCAGTCCAAATTGTAGTATATTTTGTGATACTAGGATGATTGTTCAACAATTCTCTGGACATTACAGAAATATCATAAGCAGATGTTACATGACCATCTTCGTCTAAGCCATGGCAGTTTTTAAATGTTGTGTCATTCATTCCAAGTTCTTTTGCTTTGTCATTCATCATTTGAACAAAAGCTTCTTCTGAACCAGCTATAAACTCGCTCATCGCTACTACACAGTCGTTCGCAGAATTTACACATATTGCTTTTAACATTTCATCAACTGATAAAGTTTCTCTTGGGTCTAGCCAAATTTGAGAGCCTCCCATAGCCGCAGCATTTTCGCTACAAGGTACTTTATCTGTTAAGTTTATTTTCCCGCTGTCTAATGCCTCCATAATAAGTAAAATACTCATAACCTTTGTAACAGAAGCAGGACGTAATTGTTCGTGTATATTGTGTTCATATAAAACTTGACCTGTTGTTTGTTCAATTAATATTGCAGCCCCTGATTCTAATGACAAAGTATTTGTTGATGTGCTGGTTGTTGTTTCCGTTGAATTTGTTTCCGCAGAAATTTGTGAGCTTGTTTCTTTTGTTTCATTTAATGGTGACCATACATAAGCTGTCGCCTCGGCAAAACAAGGTGTCGCAAAGCATAGACTAAAAATTGATATAAGTGATATGCAAGTAACTAATTTTAAAAATCGCATAAAAAATCCCTCCAATTGATATTAAAATATATTCTGATTTATTATGCTGTATTCATAAATAGTTCATAATTTTAAAAATCTGCCAAAAAGGTCCGTCCCTCTTGGCAGATGTTTTTCTATTCCACACTTTTTAAACTTGCAATCATATCAATTTTCTTCAATATGAAATGAATAATATAATTAACAGCAATTGAGAAAGTCAATGTTATAACAGCTGAAAAGATATAACTAGAAAGTAATATATTCTGCATAAATTTCAAATTATCAATCTCAATACTAACAATAATTGCACCTGTCAATAAAGTTCCAAATATTAATCCTAAAATTATACCAACAATCGTAAAAATTAAATTTTCTTTATTGATGTAATTATCAACTTCCCTGTCATAGAAGCCTAAAACTTTTAGTGTAGCAATCTCTCTTTGTCTTTCCCCTATGTTGATATTAGCCAAATTGTACAATACTACAAAAGCTAGAAGTGCTGATGCTATAATTAACACTACCACTACATAATTCATAGTGTTTAACATATCACTTACTGTTGACATCAAATCTGAAATTATAGATACTGCTGCAACTCCTTTTATTTCTAGGAGTTTTGCTGAAATTTCATTTTGTTCTTCTTTTGTGATTTCATTCGTATTTAGCATAAGCATATTTGTTTTATAAGGAGATATATTTTGTTCATATAAATCTTTTGTCATATAAACATAATGCCCAACATGATTTTTTACTATTCCATCTACTTTAAATGTATAATTTACATTATCTCCGTCGATAAAGGTTACCTCGTCTCCTTTGTTTATTTCCAGCTGTTCAGCCATCTTGTCTGTAATGATAATTCCTTCATTTGATAATGATATTTTTTCGTTTTCAATATAGTCTAATAATTCACATATTTGGTCTATTTGATTTGCGTCTTCTGGCACAAATACATTTGTGTCATATTTTCCATTTCCATTAGTTATTGTTCCTGTTGTAGCACATATTTTTGTGTAGTTTTCTACTTTTTCATTCTCATTTAAATATTTTTCTATATCTTCTAGACCTTCGGTATTTATTAGTGTTACACCGATTTCGTATTTAAATATATCTCCGAATTGTGCTTTTGGGATGTCAACAACAGAATCTCTTATTCCAAAACCTGTTAGCATAAGTCCTGTACATCCAGCTATTCCTATTATTGTCATTAATGCTCTTTTCTTATATCTGAATATGTTTCTTACTGTTACTTTTTGCGAAAAGTTTAGTCTTTTCCATATAAATTTTATTTTTTCTATAAAAATCTTTTTGCCGTTTTTAGGTGATTTAGGTCTCATTAATACTGATGGCATTTGCTTTAATTCTTGGTTTGCAACAAAAATTGTTGTTCCACCTATACATATGAATGCAATTATAATTCCTAGTAAGCCTATCCCTAATCTGTACGTGTAATAAAACTTCGGAATTGTATATAACATAGAATATAAACTCCATACAATATATGGCAATAAGTAAAATCCTACTGACATTCCAAGTATTCCACCTATTACAGACGCAAGTAATGCATATAAGACGTATTTTAATATAATTTGAGTATTTGTATAACCAAGTGCTTTTAATGTTCCAATTTCTACTCTTTCTTCTTCAACCATTCTTGTCATTGATGTTAAACTTATTAATACCGCTACTAAATAGAATATTACAGGAAAAAGCTTTGAAATATTAGACATTGTTTTTATTGCGTCAAATATACTAGTGTAGCCTGTGTTATCTAATCTATCTTGTATGTACCACTTTCCTTTTTCTATTTTTTTGATATCTTCCTTTGCCTTATTTAACTCTTCTTGTGCGTCTTCTAATTGTGATTTTACATCTGCTTTTTGTTTTTCTAGTTCTTGCTCATTTTTTTCAATCTCTGTTTTAGCATCTTGCAGTTTTTGGCTATTTGTTTGTATTTCTTTTTTTCCACTTTCGATTTTGCTATATGTTGTTCTCTTAGTATTTACAAGTGTTGTTTTTTGCTTATTTAACTCTTGTTTTCCCTTGTTTAATTCTTGCTCTCCGAAACTTTATTTTATTTTCTGCCTCTGTTAATTGAGTTTGTATTTGATTTTTTTGTTGTTCTAATTCTTTTTTAGCATTTTGTGCTTGTAAAATTCCTGCATTTATTTGTGTTGTGTCCATTCCAGCAATTTCTAATTGTTTCTTTTGTTCCTGCAAATTTTGAATTGTAGCATTACTTGTATTTATTGCATTTTCTAATTGCTGTATCCCTGCATTTGCCTGAGCTCTGTTTTCTTCTAGTGCTTTCTTTCCTTCTTGCAATTCTTTTTCTTTTATTGTAATTTGTTCTTCCGCATTTTTTATTTGTTTTTCAGCATTCGCAAATTCAGTATTAGCTTTTTTAGTATTTTTTTCTATTTCTTTTTTCGCGTCTTCTATTTTTACTTCTGATGTTTCAATTTCTGCCTTAGCAGCATTTAACTTGTTCTCTGCATCTGATATCTTATTTTCCGCCTCTGCTTTTTTATCATCAAATTCTTTTTGTGCATCTGCTAATTTTTGGTTTGCTTTATCTATTATAGAATTGTATCTTGCTTGTTCTCTTTCTTCTTGTATTCCTTTTATCTTGTCTGCGGCGTTATTTATCAGCCTTAAATATGCATCTCCATTAGTTTCTAGTTCTTTTGCCCCTTCAACTATAATCCCTGCTTCTGTAAAATAGTCCATATTTATTACACTATTTTTTGTATATATGTAAAAATCTATTGAACCATTTCCTACTGATGTTGTTCCCCTTTCTTTTCCTATATATAGTGGAGAAACGGCAACCCCTACTATTTCAAATTCTTTGGTTGTAAAAATAGGATTTTCGTCTTCATCTACATCGCTATTTTCTAATATCAATTTTTCTCCTATACAGCTCTTTTCCCCTGTATACCTGTTATATCCTTCATCAATTAAACATTCACTTTCATTCTCTGGCATACGGCCTTCTATAAGTGTTGGCAAATTAATATTTTCACTATATTCAATTACTTTTATAGCCTTTTCCACTTCGCCTAGCTTTGCCTCTGTATCTTTTGTTTGAATTCCATACACTTCTTTTATTCCGTCAATTTCTTTCAATGTCTCTATATCTTCGTTATTTAATCCCATTGTAGAAATTACACTTATATCGTGCATATTATTTTCATCTAAATAATGCTCCAAAGTGTCTTGCATATCTGGGCTACTTGCTGTTAAACCAGCAAAAAATCCCACACCCAAAAAAGCCATAATTAATATGGAAATAAACCTTCTTCTTGTTACATAAATTGATTTAAAATAATTCTTTATTAATGACTTTTTCATTTTTTCCCTTTCTTACCACTCAATATCACTGATTGACACTGGATTTGAATTTATTTCTACCTTTTCCGCTTTACCATTTTTAAAATGAATTACCTTATCAGCCATTGGAGCAATCGCGCCATTATGTGTAATTATAATAATTGTCATTTTCTCTTTCCTTGCCATATCTTGCAACAACTTCAAAATGCTCTTCCCAGTTTTGTAATCTAACGCACCTGTTGGCTCATCACATAACAACAACTTAGGATTTTTAGCAATTGCCCTTGCAATAGCCACTCTTTGTTGCTCTCCACCAGATAATTGAGAAGGAAAATTATCTTTTCTATTGCCTAACTCCACTTTATCCAAAATCTCATCAACATCTAACGCATCATTACAAAGCTGTGTTGCAAGCTCTACATTCTCCTTAGCAGTCAAATTCTGTACTAAATTGTAAAACTGAAATACAAATCCAATATCATTTCTTCTATATTCAATTAGTTTTTTGTTATTTAACTTCGAAATCTCTTTCCCATCAACAAAAACCTGTCCAGAAGTAGGTATATCCATACCACCCAAAATGTTAAGAGCAGTAGTCTTTCCAGCCCCCGAAGGTCCAACAATAACAACAAGTTCACCTTTATTAATTTCAAATTTCGTATCTTCCAAAGCCTTAATCGTAACCTCTCCCATTTTATACTCTTTTACAATATTCTTAAACTCAATATATGACATAAAACTATCTTCCTTTCCAATATTGCCATTGGGGACGGTCCTTTTTGGCAATTTATTGCCATTTATCTCCGTCCCTGTTGGCAATTTTTTGCCAAAGGGGACACTCCTTAGCTTATTATTATTTTATTATTTTTTTCTTTAACTTGTGGCAACTTAACGGTTACAGTTGTTCCTTTGCCTTCTTCACTTTCTACATCAATTTTTCCTTCTGAAAGCTCTATAATTCTCTTTACAATTGCTAATCCTAATCCACAGCCTTCTTCTGAGTGTGACCTATCTATTTGATAAAATCTTTCAAAAATCTTATCAAGTTCCGCTTCTTGCATTCCTGCTCCGTAGTCTTTAACTGCAACATTAATATATCCGTTTTTACTAGCGACTTTTACATCTATTTTTCCATTTTTGTTTGAAAATTTGATTGCATTGTCTAATAAGTTGACCCATACTTGAAATAGTAACTCTTCATCGCCTAAAAAGCAACATTCTTCTAGGTTAACATTTATTTTTATGTCCTTTTCTCCCCATTTTGGTTCTAACAGAGAAACTGCTCTTCTGATTTGTTCAGCTACTAAAATTTCTTGTTTATTAGTAATTCTATCTTGATTATGTAATTTTGATAGTTTTAACATTTTTCCTGCTAAATTTGTAAGTCTTTCTGATTCTTCTATAATAATATTTGAATAGTCTTCTCTTTCCTCGTCTGATAAGTCTTTTTCTTTTAGTAATTTTGCGAACCCTTCTATTGAAGTTATTGGAGTTTTTATTTCGTGTGATACATTATTTATAAATTCTGTTTGCAAATTTTCTGTGCTTTGTAATTCTTTTATCATTTTATTAAAGTTTTGCGTAACTTCTCCAATTTCGTCTTCTCTTTTAGTTTCTAATTCTATGTCATAGTCTCCGTGAGGCAACTTTTTTGGTTGCGTCATTTAGTTGTTTGATTGGTTGTAACATTTTCTTAGTATTTATTCTTATTAATATTGCACTAATTAACACTATATTTATTATCGCCAATGCCAAAAAACTTGTTGCAATAAATAAAATTTCTCCAATGTCTTCTTTTCCGCTTATGTTAAATTCTATCAATTTTGTGTTCATTGATGGGACAACAAATATGTAAAATCCTATAAGTGTAATTATTATTACCATTGAGATTGATATTATAAAACTTCTTGTTAGTGACCTTTGTATTGATTTTCTTTTTCCTAAAATTTTTTCAAACATTTTTATTTTTCTCCATTTATTATTGATTTATATCCTATTCCACGTACTGTTACAATTTCAAATTCATTTACATCTGCCAGCTTTTCCCTAATCCTTTTGATATGGACGTCTACTGTTCTATAATCTGATTCGTTTTCCAAGCCCCAAATTTCTTCCATTAATTCTTGTCTTGTAAAGATTTTGTCTGGATTGCTTAGCAATTTATATAACAAATAAAACTCCTTTTGTGCCAAAGTATAACTTTTGTCTTCCTTTACCACTGATAGTTGATTATAATTTATTACCAATTTCCCTATTTTGATTTTTTGCTCCGCTGTGAGTTTTGCTCTTTTTAGTAATGCTTTTACTCTTAAAGATAATTCTTCTATATCAATTGGTTTTACCATATAATCGTCAGCACCTAAATAAAATCCTTCTTTTTTGTCATTTATCGTGCTTTTAGCTGTTATCAACAAAATTGGTGTATTGAATTTTGCATTTCTTAGTTCCCTTACTAACTCATATCCGTCCATTTTTGGCATCATTATGTCTGTTACTATTAAATCTATATAATTTGTATCTAATACTTCTAGTGCCTCTACTCCATTTGCTGCTTCATATGTTTTATATTGCTCTCTTCTTAAACACGTTGTTATTAGTTTTCGTAAATTTTTGTCATCTTCTACTACTAATATATTGAACATTTATTACACCTCTATTTATTAAATTTAATAACTTAGTAGTAACCATTCTTAATGTTTCTACTAAGTTATCAAACTATAATTATATAATAACGCAAATTTTCTAAAAAATCTACATTTTAATCTTTTTTATCTTCATTATTTTTATTTTCTAAAATTATTTCTTGTTTATTTTCTTTATCTTTTTTGATACTATCCATAATCATAATAAATTTAGAATTTCCATTACTATCATCATTAAAACCTTCATATTGTTCTGATAATTCTTGTAATTTTTGAACTCTATTAGTAATATCCTTTAAATCTCCATTAATATAATTACAAATTTTATCTATACCTTCTCTGTTGAATTTTTTAATCCCTTCTGCCAAAGTATCCATACCATTTGATATTGTTGATGTTCCTTCTGTTAATTGATTATTTGCGTCTAGTAATTTTTGTGTGCTTGTATCTAATGTTTGAATTCCATTTTTTAGAGCTTTTGAACCATTATTTAATGTTACTGCACCTGAATTCAAAGTTTTTGAACCATTAGCTACTGCTTTTGACCCATTTTGAATTTTTGCCATTGCCTCTGGTAAAGCTCCTGCTGCTTGGTTTACTTTTCCTAAGTTTTCTTCTAATGATTTTGTTCCTGTTTTTACTGCTTGCATTCCATTTTCTAATGCTTGCATTTGTGAATTTGTTTCTTGTGTTGGTGTTAGTGCTTTTATTACTTGTTCATTTTCTGCTTTTTGAGCTTTTAAAGTTGCTACTAATTCAGGTTGTTCTTCTCCTAATGCTTCTATTGTTTTTTGTAATATTGCGTTATTTTTTGTTAATTCTGTTATAGCTGTGGTTGTAGTTTGTGTTAGTCCACCTTTTAATGTATTTACTCCTGCTGCTAACCCTTCCATTCCATTACTTAAATCTTTACTTCCTTGATATAAAGCACTTATACCTTGTGGCAAACTTCCTAAGTTTGTTGATAATGTTTCTATTCCATTATTTAGTTGTTCTGCTCCATTTTTTAGTTCAGCACTTCCTGAATTTAAAGAACTTATGCCACTGTCTATTTTACTGTAATTTGAATTTATTGTTCCTGTTCCTTCTGCTACTTGGCTCATAGCATTGTTAAATTCTTTTGATTTTTCTGTATAAGTATCTATTCCTGTTTTTAATGTATTTGCGCCTTCTTCTAATTGTCTACTTGAACTTTGTAGAGTATCTACTTGGCTATATATTTCATCTACTTTGTCAAATATTTCTATGTCTTTTTCTTCAACTATTTTAGGTGTTGCAAAAGTAACTATATTAGTTAATTCAAATTCTGTTGAATCCATTGTAATTTCTACTTTGTTTGGAATTTCCAATTTGTCTTTTTCAATTCCTAAACTTTCTTGCATTCCTGGTAAACTAATTCCTATTACCGTTGTTTTACTTCCGTCATCTATTACTTTTCCATTTGTTATTTCTATGTTTTTATGATGTTCGTTATCTAATATAGTTCCACAAATTACTACAAATGGAGTATATAAAGTCTCATCTTTACCATTTACTTTAACTGTGTGTGCATCTTTGTTTTTATATTCTATTGTTATTTTTACTTTTCCAGACTTTCCTACTAGTTCATTTGCGTCTATTTCTTTTCCGTCTAATTCATATTTTACATTACACTCAATTGGTAACTCTTTTTCTGATTTTTCTTGGTCATATTTATCATTTCCATTTTCGTCTTGTGTACGACTGCTTACAATTGTGCTATATGAACTTCCGCTTGCGTCTATTTTAGAATATACTGTTTCATCTTTTGTAACTGCCATTACTGGCATTGTATAAAAAACCATTGTACATAATAATACACCTGAAATTATTTTCTTTTTCATTTTAATCATTTCCCTTCTTCTAATTTTCTCATTCCCATAGTCGTTTTGCAAATTATTTTATCAAAAATCATCAAAAATGCTGGTAATACTGCTATAACGCAAACCATACTAACAATAGCACCTCTTGACATCAATGTACATAAAGAACCTATCATTTCTATTTTTGAATATGCTCCTACTCCAAAAGTTGCACCAAAGAAACATAATCCGCTTATTACAATAGAACTAATTGATGTTCCCAATGCCTCGCTAACTGCTTGCTTTTTGTCTTTTCCTTCTTTTCGATTTGTTATATATTTATTTGTTATTAATATTGCATAATCAATTGTTGCCCCTAGCTGAATTGTTCCTATAACAATTGACGCTATAAATGGCAATATTGTATTTGTGTAATATGGAATTCCCATATTGATAAATATTGCAAATTCTATTACTGTTATTAATATTACTGGTAGTGATATTGATTTTAATACAATTATCATGATTACAAATATAATTGCAATTGATACTGTATTTACACTGTTAAAATCGTGGTCACTTATTTCAACTAAATCTTTCATCAATGGACCTTCACCTGCAAGAATAGCATTTTGGTCATATTTCTTTATAATTTCATTTACTTTTGTCACTTGGTCATTTAGTTCATTTGTTGCCATTTCATATTTTGAATTTATAATTGCTATTTGATATTTGTCATTTTGGAAAATTTCTAGCAAATCATTTGGTAAAACCTCTTTTGGTATCCCTAAATCTGCTACTTTTGAAAAACTTAATGTCCACTCTATACCTTCTAAGTCTTCTATCTCATTTAACATATTATTTACTTGATTATCTGGAATATCTTTATCTATTAACAATAATTCCATTGACACCATATTAAACTTATCTTTTAATTCTTCATTTGCAACCACACTATCCAATGTCTTTGGTAAAGACTTGTCTAAATTATAGTAACTTTCTGTATTTTGATATCCATAAAACGCTATTGGCAAAATAATAACAAATGCTAACGCAATTAGCTTATAATGCTTTATTACAAAATTCTTAACCCCTGTAAATTTAGGGAAAATCTCTTTATGTTTTGTTTTTTCAATTAAACCATTTAACTCTAATATCATTGCTGGCAAAACAGTTACAACTGAAATCACCCCTAGTAAAACACCTTTTGCCATAACAATTCCTATATCTTTTCCAAGAGTTAAATTCATACTACACAATGCCAAAAATCCTGCTATTGTTGTAAGTGAACTTCCCACAACAGACACCAATGTCTTTCCAATTGCACTTGCCATTGCTTCATCATTATTACTTGTATGCTCTTTCTCTTGCATATAGCTGTGATATAAGAAAATAGCAAAATCCATTGTAACACCTAACTGCAACACAGCACTTATAGCTTTTGTTATGTAAGAAATCTCACCCAAAAATATATTGCTTCCCATATTATATAAAATCGCAATACCTATATTTAACAATAATAATACAGGTGCAACATAAGAATCAAGTGCTAACTCTAATATAATCAAACATAAAGCCACGGCAATAACAACATATATGACAATCTCTGAATCTGACAAATCTCTTGTATCTAACACAGTAGCTGTCATTCCACTAATCTTGCAACGCTCATCAGTAATCTCCCTTAAAGTCTGTACAGTCTTCATCGTCTCATCAGAAGAAATCTGCTCTTTGAAAGTAACTAACATCATTGTCTCATTGTCTTTGTATACCTTTGACTTTATATCTTCTGGTATCATTTCTTCTGGGATAGCTGTACCCACCACATCTGCAATACTTACCACTTTCTCCACATTGTCAATCTTCTTGAACTCTTCTTCTAGCTTTTTAATATCTTTTATCTTCATATCATCTAACAACACAACCGAAAATGCACCCATATCAAAATCATCTGACAGAATATTTTCACCTCGTATCGTCTCGATATCCTCTGGTAAATACACCAAAATATCATAATTAATTCTAGTTGCCTTCATTCCCATAACTGACGGAATTAATAACAACAACGCAATTATTAAAATTAATCTTTTGTGCTTACAAATTGCTTTTCCTAACTTATGCATAAAAATACTCCTTTCTTAAATTGCCATTGGGGACGGACCTTTTTGGCAATTTTTTGCCAACGGGGACACTCCTTCTTAGCCTATTTTATTTTTTCAGCTTTTGAATTATACAACAAAAAAATGAACTAATTATGAACTTTTCTATTCATAATTAATTCATTTTTATTGATTTTTTAGGACAAGTCAACAAAGTTTTGCTCGTGGACTTTTTTGGCCTGTCCCAAAAAATTTTATTCATCTTCTAAAGTTTCATCATATTCAAACTCATAATCTTCATCAATTTCTATAACTTCTTCTTTTACTTTTTTTGTTGCTTGTTCTATTTTGTCTTCTGCTTCTTTTTTCTTTTTGTTCTGTTTTTCAACTGTGTCTTTATGTTTTTTTTGCATTTCTTTTAATATATTTTGAGTTTCTTCTTTCTTGTTTTGCATATGTTTATTTAACATAGCATTTGTTTTTTCTATTAAATCTGGTATATAGTCTAATAATTTGTCAAGTGATGATGAATGATTTACTGGCATTAGTTTTACATTGTTTGGTTGTATTACCAAAAATGCAATTGGATTAATTGTAACTCCAGCTCCTGAACCACCACCAAATGGTAGTCTATATTGAATTTCTTCTTCCTTATCTTTTTTACTGTATTCGTCTATTGTTTCTCCCTTAAATTCACTTCCACCTGCTGCAAATCCAAATGAAACTTTTGATATTGGTATTATTACAATGTTGTTTGATGTTTCAATTGGCTCTCCTATTATTGTATTTACGTCTATCATATCTTGAATGCTACTCATAGCCGTAGTCATAAGTCCTTCTATTGGATGTTCGCTCATTTTTACCCACTCCTTCTTTTTTGTTTAAGATGTATATTATATTTATAATATGTATCATCTTTATTTCAAATATACCTGAAAACATTATATTGATTAAATTTTGGTTTATATAGATTGGTTTGATTTCAAATTTTTGATTTTGTTCCTTTTTTATTTTTCTGCTTAATATGATTGATAGTACTGTACTTGTCACTGGCACTA
This sequence comes from uncultured Clostridia bacterium, assembly GCA_949538735.1. GTDB lineage: Bacteria > Bacillota > Clostridia > TANB77 > CAG-508 > CAG-269. The sequence goes on along the minus strand of CATGLK010000004.1, from coordinate 39,311 downwards.
TTATTACTGTAAGTGCTGCATTTTCTGTTCCCATTTCTATTTTTAAATTGATATTTTCTATATTTATGTTTAGACTTTTAAATGCTTTTATCATTTTTAAATCAAATTGTTTGTTATCCATTATTTCTTCGAAATTTATTTTTTCTATTTGCTTTTTTAATTCTATTCTTTCTAATCTTGTTTTTGTGATGTTTATTTTTATAATTGGTATTTTTCCTAGTATGCATAGTTTGATTATTATTTTATAATTTTTGTTTATATGCCTTGGCTGTTTTTGTGATGTGAATTTTAAATTTTCTATTTCTATTTTTATTTTTGAAAATATTAATAACAATATTATTATTGAAAATATAAAAAGAAAAACCAATATGTTCGCCTCCTTTTAGACGATTTATATTAGTTTTTCCATTTTTTTCTTTTTTAAACACGTTTTATATAAAAACTGGCAACTATTTACTTTTAATTAGTCGCCTTTCCTAGCAATCTTTTATACTTATATTGCTTTTTTCTTTGCTCTTTCTACTGTTATGTCTCCAAATAACTTCTCTTGTGATGTCTCAACTTTACTTCTTCTAGATAATTCCAATAATCCTGAAAACGCTGTTACTACTTCGTTTTTGTTATGCTTCTTTATTGAAAACAGCTTATTAAATACAAATCTTTTTTGTTTTACTAAAACTTTGAACATTTCTTTTACTTTACTTGCTACTGTGTAGTTATCTGTTATTGCTATTTTTTCAATGTTTTTTGCGTTCTGATTTATCTTTTCACTGTTTCGTTGTACTAATTTTTCATATATTGTTGGTATTATAGTATTATCATAATCTTTTTCAAGTTTTTGTTTTGGTAATTTGATTTGTTCTTCTGCTTTAAAATATCTGTTAGCATATGTTAAATAATTTTCTTTTAACACTTTGCTTATTTCTTTGAATTTTTTATATTCTATAATTCTTCTAATAAGTTCTTCTTCTGTAATTTCTTCTTCGTCTTCTTCTTGTTTTGGTAGAAGATTTTTTGATTTTAAAAATAATAGTGTCGTTGCCATTACTAAGAATTCACTTGCTATTTCTAAGTTCATTTTTTCTTGTTCTTTTAGATAATCTACGTATTGGTCTGTTATTTTGCTTAAATTTATGTCATATATGTTCATTTTATTTTTGTCTATTAAGTGACACAATAAGTCTAGCGGTCCTTCAAAGTTATCTATTTTTATTGCGTATTTTTTTGTTTCTAATGTTAAAATTGCCATTTGTTTTACTCCTGTTCTATTGCTTTGTTTATGTTTTCTAGCTTATATCCTTTTTTTAATAAGTATTGTTTTATTTCTTCTGTTTCCATTGAAGCGGATTTTTTGTATATGATGTTTCCTGCTGATTTTACTTCATATTCTTCTAATTCTTCTCTATTTTCACTGAAATAATCTTCTATTTGATTTTTTGTTAGTCCTTTGGCTTGTAGTTTGTATTGTATTTCTTTTATTGATAAATTTTTTAATATCATAAAGTTATTTATTGTTCTTTCTATATAGTCGTTGTCATTTATGTATTTTGCCTCTTTTAAATATTCTATTATGTCTTCTAATAGGTTTTCTTCTATTTCATTCGAAAATTTTCTTCGCACTTCTTGCTCTGTTCTTTTTTTGTATAATATGTATTTTAGTATTCTTGTTTTTTCTTTATCAAATTCTTCTATTGTGTACATTTTTTCTTTTTCCTTTTCTTTTTTTGCTTTTTTATTTTACTATATTTGCTTAGAAATTTCAAGACTATAAAATTCTTTTAACTTTTAAATATTCTTTTAGAGCTGACTGCAAAACTTGTGAAAAATTCACATTTTGTGCTTCTGCCAATTTATTTAGCCATTGTGGAATTGTTAAAGTCTTTTTTACTGCTTGTTCTTCCATCTCGTTTCTAACTAGTGGCATCCAAACACTTACGTTTATTGTTTTTTCATTTTGGTTACATTGTATTTTTTCTAATGGTGTACTTTCTGGAATTTCTATATTTTCTTCCTCTCTGTTATATAATACTAATTCTAACACCTCTTTTGCGTTCCTTATTGCTTCCTTTGTTGTGCTTGCACAAGAAATAGCCTCTTCTAAATCCGGAAATCTAATATTTATCCCGTCTTTTTCATAATCAAATACAGCAACAAATTCATAACTTTCTTTCTTTTTCATTTTCCTATCTTCCTTTCTAAAATTTTATCCCTGATTGCCTTTCTATATTTTTCATAGTCCCTATGGGAACTATTCTTTTACTTGTTGAAACAACTACTATTTTTAGTTCTCCCTTTTTAGTAAATATGTGATGACTTCCTCGTACTCTTCCTTCTATCCAACCTTCTTTTTCTAATTTTTTTATTACTTGTTTTGGTGTGTATTTTTTCAATATTATTCCCTTCTTTCTATATTTTATACGTATTTTTGATACGTGTCAAGCATTTAATAATAATTTAACAAAAAAAGCTAAATAAATCAGATAAAATATCTAATCTATTTAGCCCCTATTTTATATTACAAGAAGAAAAAATGGCAAACCACTTTTCTTGCTTTAAAAATTATTCTTCGTCGTCATCTTCATTGCTTGGAAGTTCTTCACCTAAGCTTTGTTCAAAAGCTTTTGCAAAATCATCTCTTACTTTCTTTTCTATATCAGCTAGCATTTCTGGATTTTCTCTCAAATATTTTTTAACATTTTCTCTACCTTGACCAATTCTTTCTCCATTGTAGCTAAACCAAGAACCTGCTTTTTCTACAATGTCCAAGTTTACTGCCATATCTAAAATATTTCCTTCTTTTGAGATACCTTGTCCATAAACTACGTCAAATTCTGCCTCTCTGAATGGTGGTGCAACTTTGTTTTTAATTACTTTTACACGTACACGGTTTCCTTTAAATTCTCCGTCTTGTTTGATGTTTTCTATTTTTCTAATGTCCATTCTTACTGATGCATAGAATTTTAATGCTCTACCACCTGTTGTTGTTTCTGGGTTTCCAAACATTACTCCTATTTTTTCTCTTAATTGGTTTATAAATATTAGTACTGTTTTTGATTTATTTAATGCTCCTGCTAGTTTTCTTAGTGCTTGTGACATTAGTCTTGCTTGAAGTCCCATATGTGAGTCTCCCATATCTCCGTCTATTTCTGCTTTTGGTACTAATGCTGCAACTGAGTCTACTACTATTACATCTAATGCACCACTTCTTACTAAGCTTTCTGTTATTTCTAATGCTTGTTCTCCTGTATCAGGTTGTGATACTATTAAATTGTCAATATCTACTCCTAGTTTTTTTGCATATACTGGGTCTAGTGCGTGCTCTGCGTCTATGAATGCTGCCTCTCCACCCATTTTTTGTGCTTCTGCTACTATGTGTAGTGCTAGTGTTGTTTTTCCTGATGATTCTGGTCCATATACTTCTATTATTCTTCCACGTGGTACTCCACCTATTCCTAATGCTATATCTAAACTTAGTGCTCCTGTTGGTATAGCTTCTATTTCCATTGCTTTAAATTCGCCTAATTTCATTACAGAGCCTTTTCCAAATTGTTTTTCTATTTGGCTCATTGCTGCTTCTAATGCTTTTTTCTTTTCTGTATTTTCTCCCATTGTTTTTTCCTCCTTAATCTTATGAACTCTTGTTCGATATTCATATTATATATCAAATATTTGTTTTGTCAATACTTTTTTCAAATTTTTTTATTTTTATTTATACCATCCTTCAATTCCATAAAATTGGTAGAACCAATTAGGGGTTATATCTCCTACTAATTCTGAGCTATATGCCACTGTATATTTATTATTGTATAAACTTATATATGGCATTTCTGTTTTATAAATTTCAATTAGTCTTTGATATTTTTCTTTTAAGATGTTCTCATCTGTTGTGTTTTTCACTTCACTCATTATGCTACGAATTTCGTCATTTGAATAGTTTGCTAAATTTCCTTCTCCAAAAAATGTTTCTAAATTTGGACTTGGTGATAGTGTCATACTGCATAATGCTATATCGTAACTTCTTGCTGCTAATAGATTTTTGTATTGGTCATCTGTTGCACCTACAATATTTATTCTTATTCCTTGTGCCTCTAATTGCGCCTTTATATTTTGCGCAACCGCCACTTTTGCTTGATCACTATTTTTTACTAGTAAATTTAGCACTATTCTTTGAGTTTTGTAATCTTCTGTTTTTTGCCAATAATTGTTTCTGTAACTCCAGCCATTATCTACTAAGATTTGTTTTGCTTGTTCTGCATTGTAACCACTACTTGCATCTTGTTCTTGGCTTAGCCAGTTCCCATAGTCAAGTGGAAAACTGCTTGTCAAATATTTTCCATTTAGCACATTTGTTGTAATTCCAGCTTTATCTATTGAATATGATATTGCTTTCCTCACTTCTGGTTTTGATAAAAAGTAATTTGCTGTATTCAAAGCTAGAAAAGTGTGTTCTCTACCTTTCATTTCTTTTGAGCTATATCCTATCGTTCCTATGTATTCTTGCACATTTGTATTAGTTGTACTTATTAGATCTATATTTCCTAATTTGAAACTATTATATAGCTCTCCCACAGCTGAAAATAAATTTACTGTTATTTTCTCTAAAACTGTATTTTTCTCTTTGTTCCACCAGTTTGTACTTTTTTCCAAAATTATATATGATGATTGTACTTCTGTTATTTTGAATTGCCCTGTTCCTATCGGTGCATCATTTTTTGATGTATTTACAAAATCTTCTCCTTCAAAATATTCTTTTGATAATATTGGAAATGTCAAGTTATATTCAAAAAAAGGTACTTCTTTGTCTAAGTTTATTTTTAGTGTATAATCATCTACAATGTCTATTCCCACTACATTTTGAACATTGCTTGAATATATTGTTTGTGTGTCTTTTAGCCTGTCTATTGTAAACCTTACGTCTTCTGATGTTAGCTGATGCCCGTTTGACCACCTTACATTTTCTCTTAGTTTTATTAGGTATGAATTGTCTCCTTGTTTGGCCCATTCTTTTGCTAAGCAAGGCTCTGCTTTATATTCTGCTGTTAGGTTTACTAGTGGTTCAAAAATTAGTTTATAGATGTCTTGTACGTTTTTGTTGTTGCTGAGTATTGGGTTCATTGTGTCTATTCCTGCTATTCCTAATTTTATTTCTTTTATTTGTTCTTCTTGGTTACTTGCTATTTGCTGTTCTTGCTTTTTTTCTGCTTCGTCTTTTTTTATTTTGTATATTGAAAATCCTAGTATTATTATGATAAATGTTGCAAAAACATATTTTATCCAGTTTGATTTCATATTCCACCTCATATCCTTTGCTTATCATACATTATATTGAGCAAAATTTCAAGATTTTTATTGATTTTTTCTAACAAATTGAGTATAATAATATTGACAGAAGAAATTCTGTTACGAGTTGTAATACACTCAATTAAGTAAGACATTTAGATCTGAAAAACGATCAAGTTGATTTTAAAAAACCTTTAGATTTTCTCTAAAGGTTTTTACTATTTTATATATTTTTTAGAACTTTGCCAAATTTCTTGTACATCCTTTTCTTCAAGTTCTGCAGCATACAATGCAAAATCATACATCTTTCCTACAAACTTCAAATTCCTGCCCACTCTTAAATCACCTATTGTTGTATAATTATATGTAAGTTGCTCATCTCCTGATTGAAATGTTTTAATCAATTCTCCATTTATATACACTTTTGTTGTTCCACTTCGTTTTGCAACAACTTGAATATTCATTACTTTTCCTTCGTATTTTGAGATATCTATACTTGCAAAACCTATTTTTGTTATCACCTCATTTAAATTTATTTCTGGTTGATTAGAAAATGAATATACGTGTAAATATCCTTTATATATTCCAATCCAAGATATATATCTACACTCTATATCTGATAATGCTACTATAGTTTTAGCACAATCCCATCCTTGATAAATATCGCCTTCAATTGTTGTATTTATAGAATATAGGTCATCTATTTTATATTTTTGTTTTACTTCTAAAACAGGAATTGCATTGTCTTCATCTAGTATTAGTGCCCCATTTTCATCATATTCTAATGTTCCTCTATTATCACTATAGTTTGCATTCCCTTGATGGACTAGTCCAGTATATAACGATGTTGAATACAAATTTCCATAATGTGTACCTGTCTTTTTAGTTTTATCATCAACATATGTTATTGCATTTGCTAATCTCGACGAAGCATTAAATGAATGAACTTGAATTTCTGCCTTATACATAACCATTCCGTCTATACTTAAAACTTCTCCTGTATTATAATTTATTATATAAGGTGCATGTGTTGTGTCTTGCATACCTAGCTCTTCGTATTGAGAATTATATGTTTTATTATTCTTTTCATCTTGTGTATAATTTCCAATTAAAAACCAACCAACTCCATATGACACATCTCCAATTTTAATAGTGTCTGCAAACTCATATGTATTAAGTTCTCTACCAATTGGGAAATTTTTATGTTCAATTGCACTATCTTCTAATTTTCCTAATTCAATATAATATTTGAATTCTTCAACATTCATATTAATAATATCAAATCCAACCTTCTTAGCATTTTGAGCTTCTACTGAACTTTCATCAGCTAAAAATATTATTTTTTCTCTGTAAATTCCAATATTATCTTTGTACTTATTGGTAATTTTTGAGAACCTTTCTTTACATTTTTCTACATTCATATATCTTATTTCTTCTCTTATAGTATCTAATTCTATTTGCTCTTTTATAGCTGATAATTCTGTTAAAGTTTTTGCTTCTGCTGTTTTGCTTACTGCTCCATTTTCTCCTGATACTGCACTAATTGTGATTCCGTGCTAATATTAGTAAAACTATAATTGTAATAACTAAGGCCATTAAAGTTATTGCTTTTTCATTTCTTTTCATTTGACATATCCCCTTGTTTATTTTATATATATGATTATATTTATTTTGCAAGAATTATGTCAATAAGTATCTCTCTATTATTTTTTCAAAGAACAATAATGGGTTAATTTCGATTTCTCTATACAACAAAAAACAGGCTATTTTTAATAACCTGCTACTTTATTTATATTAAGCTCTTGACTCTACAATTAGCTTTATACCTGTTCTATCTTCTCCTTCAACTTCAACCTCTGCAAATGCTGGTATACAAACTAAATCCACACCTGCTGGTGCAACAAAACCTCTTGCTATTGCCACTGCTTTTACTGCTTGATTTAGCGCTCCTGCTCCAATTGCTTGCATTTCTGCTTTGTTTGATTCTTTTACCAATCCAGCTATTGCTCCTGCTACTGAATTTGGGTTTGATTTTGATGAAATTTTTAATATTTCCATTTTCTTTTGCCTCCTATAATTTTTATTTTTGTTGTTGCAACTTTTACGATTTTTATTTTACAATATTTGGAAATATTTGTAAAGTCTTTTTTGGAAATTTTTGGAATTTTTCATCGCATTAAAAAATCATTTTCGACAAATACTAGATTTTCCTTTAATTTAAAACACTAGTAGCTTGATTTCGATAACAAAAATATAGACTTAGTTAACTTTCGTTTAAAATCAACCAAGTCTATCAATTTTATCTAATATTTATCCTTTTAATTTCTTTAACTTTATTAGTATTATCATCAATATCAAAAATTACACCATTAAATATACATTCACCTGTAGCAATTCTATATTTCTCAGGAAGTGTTGTTTCAAATCTTTTAACAGAAGCGTCTACATCCATTCCTATTACTGATTTTTTTGGTCCTGTCATACCAATATCTGTAATATATCCTGTACCTTTTTCTAATATAGTTTCATCAGCTGTTTGTACGTGTGTATGTGTTCCATATACTGCTGTGACTTTTCCATCTAAGAAATATCCTAATGCAATTTTCTCTGCTGTCGCCTCTGCATGGAAATCTATAATTATTATATCTGCCTCTTTTTGTAATTTTGCAACTAATTCTTTTGCTAACACAAATGGATTTTCAGATAGTACATTTATATCTACTCTTCCAATTAAATTAATTACTGCTATTTTTTTATTCTTGCATTTATAGATATTATAACCTTTTCCTACTACTCCTTTTGGGTAATTTGCTGGTCTTATTAATTTTGGGTGGTCTATAAATTTGAATATTTCTTTTTTACCCCAAGTATGATTTCCCATTGTTACTACATCTACTTTTTCTGCTAATATATCATTGAAATTTCTTTCTGTTATCCCCATTCCTTCTGCTGAGTTTTCTCCATTTACTATTACAAAATCTATATTTTCGCTTTCTCTTATTTTTGATAATGTATTTTTTAGTTTTCTTATTCCTGCTGTACCTATTATATCACCTACTGCTAATACTTTCATTTTGTTTCCCTCTTTTCATTTATTTTACTGTTCTATAATACTATATTTTTTAGAGAGTGTCAATGAAATATTTGTGTACGTCTAATTTTAACTATGTTGGCAAGCCTTGACTATTTTATGTAGATTTGCTATAATATAGTTATGGTAACAAATACCATTCACCCAAAAGGGTAAGAGGAGAAATACTGTGGTTTTAACAGCTTCAAAAAAAGCTCTCTTTCGGGAGCTCACTAGTGATGATTTACTTGTCATCACCAAAAGAATTGTAGAAATGGCTTCATATAGCTCTAATGATATTACTATTTCCGCAATTTTGACAGATGAAGTTCGCTCAGAACTTTCTGAGTGGTTTTATCCAGAGCAAATTAGTCATTCTATTGCAAGTAAGGAATTTCAAAATGCAATTGACAATTACTTCTGGGAGAAAAACTTTGGAGCATGGGAGGAGCTTCGCGAACACTATATAAGTTTGAGAAAGCCTCTTGTAGACCAGCTTCATAAAAAGCTGAACGAAGGAAATAACGAATTGGAAGTATTCCTTAGAAATTCTGATATTTCTTTCGAAAGTCTTGAAAGCACTATGCTCAAGCGAAAGCAAGAAATTGCAAATCTGCAATCTCAAATTAAGCTTATTGAAAATGAGTTGAACTGCTTGAAAAGTTTATACAAAGGGTCTAAAAAACAGTTCCTTAGCACTCCACGTTTAAAAGTAGTAGGCTTTTGCGGAGACAAACTCCTTACTACAATGATTCCATTTGAAGAAGAAGTATAACTCCTAAACAGACAGGTAAAATACCTGTCTGTTTTTATATTTCTATAATTATTTTAAATAAATACTTGGATCAACTTGAATAGAATCTTTTAATAATTCAAAATGAAGATGTGGCTCATCTCCACTTTCAAAAGCAGCTGTATTACCAACAGTACCAATAGTTTGTCCCTTATCTACTTTTTCACCTTCAACTACAAATTCAGCAGTTAAAAGATTAGAATAAACTGTTTGATATCCGTTATCATGCTCAATTACAACAGTTAACCCATATCTAGGGTCATTTTTAATTGATTTAACTTTCCCTGCTTCTGCTGATTTTACAACAGTTGTTTTCTCTGCTTTTATATCAATTCCTAAATGTGTAACCCATTCTTCTAATGTATTAGAATAAACTAAATTATCCTTTGCAAATTCCTTCATAATTTCTCCATCTACTGGCTTTGCAAAACTTAATTCCTTTTTAGGCTCTTCCTTTTTAGCTGTTGCTGTATTTGCCGCAGTATTGCTTTTAGTTGAATTAGTATTTGTCTTAGTTGTATTTACTGATGTATTTGTATTTTTTGTTGTTGTATTTGCTACTGTGTTGTTAGAAGTTGTATTATTTGTTGTGTTTGTCTCTTGTTTAGCATCTTCTACACTTTTTCCTATTTCTGTACTTGCACTTTGTGTATCTTCTTTTTCATTATTCTTATTAATATTTGCCATTTGCTCTAATGTCATAGTTCCTTCTTTTACATCATCACTTAAAGATTTACTATATAAAAGTAGCCCTATTAAAATTGCTGCAAGTATTGCTACTGCTATGCAAGAATAAATAATAATTTTATCACTAAGTGATTTTGTTTGACGGTTTGGTTTTCTTGAATTTCTTCTCATATAATCCTCCTTAAATACTTTGTTAATACAAGTATTTCCTTTTTTTAGAAGAATATACATTTATAACGAATTTATATCTTTAATTTCTACTCCAACATAAAAATGATTTATAATATCATTACATGTACTCCCTTGTTTTGCCATTGCATCAGCACCAGTCTGGCTCATTCCAACACCATGTCCATAACCAACTACTGAAAATTTAATATTTCCATTTTCATTTTCAATTTTAAAATTAGTTGACCTTAATCCTAATAAAGTTCTTGTCTCAACACCTGAAAGCTCGTGATTTCCAAATTTAACAGTCTTTACTCTTTTGCTGTCTGTATAGTCTAACACTTTTATGTCTTCACCACTGTCAAAATTAATTTGAATATCTTGATATTTTGCTTTCAATTTAGCAATTAAATCATCTGGACTTAAAACTACTTGTGACGCATATTGGTTGTAGCCTTCTTCGCCTGCCGTTTCTACCACCTGCAAATATGGAAAATTTGAGCCACCCCAAACATTTACTGGCATTTCTGTTGTTCCACCACTATTGGCATGAAAAAACGCATTTATTGGTTTATTTTCATATGTAACAATTTTTCCTTTTGTTTCATTTACACACTGCTCAATTTTTGTCCAGTTGCTTTCTCTTACATTTTCCTCCCACCTAGATAATCTAACATCTTTTGAAACCCACGCTTGGCAACAAGTGGAATCATCACATATGTCCGCATTTTCGTGTTTCGGATTTTGGGCTTTATATATTGTGTATGTTCTAGCAACTATTGCTTGTGCTTTTAATGCTTCTAATTCATATGTTGCTGGCATTTCTGCTGATACAACATTATACAAATATGTATCTATTGGTATCTCTTCTATTTCTCCTGTTTTGCTGTGCAATAATTTTATTGTCCCATATTTTGCATAATTATATTCTGTTTGCTGAGTATTATCTGTATTTTCTTCCTGTTTTGTCTCAGTTGCTGTATTTTCTGCAATATCTGAATTTGCTGGCTTTTCCTTTTTTGTTAATAATGCTGGCAAAATAAAACAGATAAATACGAACAAGAAAAAATATGTTAAAAATTTTTTCATTACAAATTCCCTTCTAATTGATTATAATTTAAACTTATATTGCTTATTTTTTATCTTGAACTTTTCTTATATTGCTTGTTTTTTATCTCGAACCTTGATTTTATGAACTTAGCTTCATTTTCATTTGCTCTAAAACCCTTCGTTCAATTCTTGAAACTTGAACTTGCGAAACTCCTAATATCTTGGCTACTTGAGCTTGAGTTTTATCTTTAAAAAATCTTAGCATTATAACTTGTTGTTCATTTTGTTTTAATCCATTTATAAGTTCTTTTATTGCTATTTTATTTGTAATAATTTCTTCTTCGTTTTTATCTGTTGAAATTTTATCTATTAAATTAATTTGATTTCCGTCTTTATTATTTATGTAAGTTGCACTTTCAATCGACTCTACTCCTTTTGAAACTTCTAGTGCAAGACTTATATCTTCTTTTGTGACTTTCAATTCTTCTTGTATTTCTTCAATTTTTATTTCTCTTCCATTTTTTATCAAATAACTCCTCTGCAATTCATTTATTTTCATTCCTAGTTCTTTTATACTTCTACTAACTTTAATAGGTCCATCATCTCTAATAAATCTTTTTATCTCACCTATCATATATGGAACAGCATATGTTGAAAGTTTAACTTCAAAATTAGTATCAAACCTTTTTATAGACTTGATAAATCCAATACAACCAATTTGATATAAATCATCTAACTCATAACCTCTGCCATTAAATCTTCTAACAATGCTCCAAATTAATCCATTATTATGATTGATTAATTTCTCTAGTTCATACTTATCACCTTGCTGGGCTTTTTTTATAGATTCCATATCATTTTCGTACATAATTACCCCACTTTTCTTTTAATCTTTTGTTTATGAATTTGTTACAGTTGTTGCTGTCATTTCAAAATCGTCTTCTGTATCTTGCTTAGGCTTAATTTTTTTACTCATTGTAACCTTTGTACCCAAACCTACAATAGACTGAACTTCAAGCTTGTCCATAAAACTCTCCATAATAGTAAAGCCCATACCTGACCTTTCCAAATTAGGCTTTGTAGTATATAGTGGCTCTTTTGCAGCATCCACATTTTCAATACCTTTACCTTTATCAGAAATCTCTATAAAAATTTCATTCTCCTTTAACTTAGCCACAATCTTCACAATTCCTTGGCTTTTATCATATCCATGAACAATACAATTTGTAACAGCCTCTGACACCGCAGTTTTTATATCTGCCAACTCTTCCAAACTAGGGTCTAATTGAGAAGCAAACGCAGCAACTGTAATCCTTGCAAAAGCTTCATTTGCTGACTTGCTAATAAACTCTAATTTCATTTCATTTTTAAACTCTTCTTTCATATCTATCCTTTCCTTTTGGGTGTTTTTGGGGACAGACCTTAAAAACACCCAAACTTCTTGTTTCTTTTCTATTTACATTTTTTGTTTGGGTGTTTTTAAGGACTGTCCCCAAAAACACCCACTAGTTTTAGCACTCCACTCATTTCAAATATTCTTTTTATACTTTGACCTAAATTTTTGAGCTCTAATTTTGCTCCTATCATATTTGCAAATTTGTATCTTCCTATTATTAGTCCGATTCCGGCACTATCCATGAAAGTGACACTATCAAAATCAAATATAACTTTTCTAGGCATATATCTCTCCATTTCATAATCTGCTTTCCTCCTTATCTCTTGTACCTTATGGTCATCAATTTCTTCTGTTATTTTTAAAACTAGAAGCTTGTCTTCTTCATAAAATTTTGATTCCATTTTTATTTCCTCCTTAGTTTTTCTTATTATAATTTACTTTCCATTTTTTTCCAAGAGCGAAATTACAGAAGTTTTGTCGTTTATTGAAAAGTTTTCGACAAAAAAAGCTATGTCTATTTTGACATAGCTTTTTTATTTGCCATAACTATTTTAAACTTTCTACTACTTTTGCAAGCATTTCTTTATATTTCTCAAGCTTAGCTTTTTCTTCATCAATTTTAGCTTGTGGAGCTTTATTTACAAAACCTGGATTAGAAAGCATTTTCTCACATCTTGCAACTTCTGCTTCCAATTTTGTCTTTTCTGTTTCTAATCTTTTGCGCTCTTCTTCTAAATCAATTAAACCTTGTAAAGGCATATACAATTCTATACCATCTTTTATTATATTGATTGAATTTTCGGCAAATTGCCCTTTTTCTTCAAGTATCGTTAATTTTTCTCCAAATCCTAACTTCAATAATACTTGTTCTAATTCTTTTAGTTCTTCCTTATATGTATTTGTTACAAATATTAATTCTGACTTTTTGCTTGGATGTATGTTTTTTGTACTTCTTACATTTCTGATTTCTACTATGATGTCTTTTATTTTTTCAATTATTTGTTCTTCTTTTTCAAATGCAAATTGCTTTTGTGTTGGCCATTCAGAAATCATTAATTCGTTGTCATCAACATTAACTAAGTTCTCGTAAATTTCTGATGTTACAAATGGCATAAATGGGTGTAATAATTTTAAAGCAACTGATAATACATAGTTTAGCACACTACTTACAACTACTTTTGTTTCTTCGTTTTCGCTATATATTCTAGGTTTTACCATTTCTATGTACCAATCGCAAAATTCATTCCATACAAAATTATATATTTTATCTAGCGCTACACCTAAATCGTAATTTTCTATGTTTCTAGTTATATCAACAACTAGTTTATTTAACTTGTTTAGTATCCATTTATCTTCAATTGCCAAAGGTGCTGTATTTATTGAGCTTAGAACTTCTTTTACTTTTTCTTTATCAGGTGTGTTCATTATGATAAATTTCGCTGCATTCCAAATTTTGTTTGCAAAATTTGCTGCCTGTTCTAATTTCTCAGGAATGTATCTTATATCATTTCCCATTGTTGTTCCAGATAATAGAGAAAATCTCAAACTATCTGCTCCATATTCATCAATTATTTCTAATGGGTCAATTCCGTTTCCTAATGTTTTTGACATCTTTCTTCCTTGACTGTCACGTACCATTCCGTGGATTAGAATATCTTTAAATGGTGCTATTCCAGTAAATTCTAATCCTTGTGACATCATTCTTGATACCCAAAAAGTTATAATATCAAATCCTGTTACTAGCACATTTGTTGGATAGAACATTTTGTAATCTTCTGTTTCTGTGTTTGGCCAACCTAGTGTTGAAAATGGCCATAATGCTGAACTAAACCATGTGTCTAGTGTATCTTCATCTTGATGTAGTTTAGTACTTCCACATTTTTCACATTTTTCAGGTTGTGCTTTTGCTACATTTATATGTCCACATTCGTCGCAATAATATGCTGGAATTTGATGTCCCCACCATAATTGTCTTGATATACACCAGTCCTGTGTGTTATCTAGCCAATTAAAGTAATTTTTTTCATATTTTTTAGGAACAAATTTTGCTTCATCATTTCTAACACTGTCTGCTGCTCTTTTTGCTAAGTCTTTCATTGAAACAAACCATTGCTCAGAAATTTTGGGTTCTATTGTGTTTTTACATCTTTCACATTTTGCTACATTGTGAACATGTTCTTCTTCCTTTACCAATGCTCCTATTTCTTTTAATTTGTTTACAATTTCTTTTCTAGCTTGCAACAAGTCCATTCCTTTATATTCAGGAACTAAATCACCCATTTTATTATTTTCATCAAATACTTCTATTATTTCTAAATTATGTCTTAATCCAGCTTGATAGTCGTTCATATCGTGCGCGGGCGTAATTTTTACACAGGCTGTCCCGAAGTCCTTATCTACAAAATCATCTGCAATTATTGGGATTTCCTTATTCATAATTGGTAAAATACAAGTTTTTCCAACCAAATCTTTGTATCTTTCATCATCAGGGTGAACTGCAACAGCTGTATCTCCAAGCATTGTCTCTGGTCTTGTTGTTGCTACTATTATGTATTTATCAGTATCTTTTATTTTGTAACGAATATGCCACAAGTGACCTGCTTCTTCTTTGTATTCTACTTCTGCATCAGAAATTGAAGTTTTACAACTTGGGCAATAATTAATCATCCTTGTACCTTTGTAGATTAATCCCTTTTCATATAGGCTAACAAACTGCTCTAAAACAGCTTCTGATAAACCTTTGTCTAAGGTAAATCTACGTCTTTCCCAATCGCAAGAACATCCTAATTTCTTTTGTTGTGTTTGTATAGTTCCACCATATAATTCTGTCCAATCCCAAGCTTCTTTTAAGAACCCTTCTCTACCTAGCTCTTGCTTAGTTTTACCTTCATTTCTTAATTTTTCAACAACTTTCATTTCTGTTGATATTGCAGCATGATCTGAACCAGGAAGCCATAATGTATTATAGCCTTGCATTCTTTTGAAACGAATTAGAATATCTTGTATTGTATCATCTAAAGCATGCCCCATATGTAGCTTTCCTGTTACATTTGGTGGCGGCATCATTATACAATAACTTTCTTTGCTTTTATCCATATTTGGCTTAAAGTACCCATTTTTCTCCCATTTTTCATATAGGCTATCTTCAAACTCTTTTGGATTATATTTTTCTTTTAACATAATCATTTCTCCTTTTGGATTTTTTGGGACAGGCCCAAAACGTCTTTTTTCGAAACTTTTTTGGCCTGTCCCAAAAAGTTTTGTCCTGTTCCCAAAATACAATCTATTTTTCTTGATAATCTGCTGGAATTTCAAACAACTTACTATCTACTTTGTCTGAAATCTCAACTTTTAATAATTCTTCCTTTTCACCTACAATAGTTTTTATATATGCTAATTTATCTCCTGAAAAATAAAATCTAGTTTTCACATCTTCACTTGATGCTAATTGTGTTGAAGACATCATTGTAAATCCTGTTGATTGGTTATATTCCATATATTGATACTTCTTGTTGTTTACATTTTCTTTTCCAGTTGTAAACTCTACACCTGCAAGATTTCCTAGTATTTTCTCAACTTTATTCAAGTCTGTTTGATTATTACTATAAGTATAATACTCTTTACTTTCATCTCTAATCAAATATGAGTTTCCGTCTTTGATTATATATTTAGAAAGTTCTCCATTATATAAAGTTTCTGTATATCCCGCATTGTTACCTTTGACATAGACTTCTTTATTTTTGTCATCTAATGTAGTTGTAAAACTATATGTTTCTTTTGCTTTTAAATTTTCATATAACTCGCTTACTTTATTTGTTTGTTGTTCATCACTGTTATTGTCATTTTTGTTGCCAAATGCGAAGAAGCAAACTATTCCTACAATTATTGCTACAATAGCAATTGTTATTAGTGAAATTATTATTATCTTTTTCTTTTCCATTTTTATATTATCCTTTCTTTCTGGGTGTTTTTGGGGACAGACCTTAAAAACACCCAAATCTTTTGTTACTTTTCTATCTACCTTTTTTTCTTTGGGTGTTTTTAAGGACTGTCCCCAAAAACACCCAAAAGCATCATTAATCTCCTAAGTTTATTCCTATGTTTCTTGCTGTTTTTATCAAATCGTCATCCATTTCTATCTTTCTCAAGTTACTTTCTGCTGTATTTCCTGATGCTGCTCCAATTTTTGTGTTATTTCCAACTACATCGTCAAGCGTAGCACTGTCTAGTTTTCCATTTTTTATTACTACTAATCTTCCAAATTTTTCTTCTAATGCTAGTTCCATTGCTTTTGTTCCATATTTTGTTGATAGCACTCTATCAAATGCTGTTGGTGTTCCGCCTCTTTGCATATATCCTAATGTTGTGTTTCTTGCTTCTAGTCCTGTTAGGTTTTGTAGTTGTTTTGCCACTACTTCTCCAATTCCACCAAGTTTTGTGTTGTCTACTCCTGCTCCGTTGTCTCTTGTGTTCATTACTGTAAGTTCACCACCTATTGGTGTTGCTCCTTCTGCTACTACTACTACGCTGAAACTTTTTCCCCTTTTCTTTCTGTTTTCTATTTTTGTTGCTACTCTGTTTATGTCATATGGTATTTCTGGTATTAATGCTACGTCTGCACCACCTGCTATTGCTGCTTCTAGGGCTATCCAGCCAGCATATCTTCCCATTACTTCTAGTACCATTATTCTGTGATGTGTTGCTCCTGTTGTGTGTAATCTGTCTAATGCTTCCATTGCAACAGATACAGCTGTGTTGTATCCAAATGTGATTTCTGTACAAGCTACGTCATTGTCTATTGTTTTTGGAACTCCTATTACATTTACTCCTTTTGTTGAAAAGTCTCTTGCTGATTTTTGTGTTCCGTCTCCACCTAATGTGAATATACAGTCAAATCCAAATTCTTTTATATTTGCTATTGCTTGGTCTGATACATCTTTGAATTCTACACTTCCGTCTTCATTTACAACTTTGTAATTGAATAAGTTTGCATTTGTTGATGAGCCAATTATTGAACCACCTTGTGGCAATATTCCTATTGCATTTCCGTCAGCTGCTGTACTTAATCTTTCAAAGTCTTTTTTTAATAATCCATTATATCCGTCTATTATTCCATAGCATTCTACATTGTGATTTTCTGCTGTTTTTACAATTGCTCTTATAACTGCATTAAATCCTGATACGTCTCCACCATTTGCCAATATTCCTACTTTTTTAATCAATTTTTCTTCCCCCTTGTATGTTTTTCTATATTATAACACTGTTTTTATTATATAGCAAAATCAAATTTGCTATACAATAAAAACCACTTTTCTTTTACACAACTTCTACATCAATATTTAATTTTTCTCCATTGATATTTGTTTCTGTGTATGTTTCTCTATCTGTACCATAAACTACTTCTACTGCTAATGTGTCGTGTTTAATTACTTCTTCGTTTTGTTTTACAACTTTTTCTAGCATTCCGTTTCCTGATACATATAGTTTGATATTGTCTAATACTTCAAATTCTTTGTCTTTTCTCATATTTTGAACCTTTGAAAGTATTTCTCTTACATATCCTTCTTCTTTTAGCTCAGGAGTTATGTTTGTATCTAATACAACACCAATTTCTCCTTCACCACTAAATGCAAATCCTTCTTTTCCTTGCATTGTTATTAGTAAGTTTTCTGCATTTAATTCAATTTGAGTATCATCTATTTCGATGTATTCTACTCCGCCATTTTTTACAGTGTTTGCTAAGTCCATTTGATTTTTGTTAGCAATTTCTTGTCTAATTCTAGGTATTAATTTCCCATATTCTTTTCCAAGTACTGGCAAGTTTGGCTTAATTTCAAAGTTTACGTATTCTGACATTTCTGCACCTAGTTTGATTGATTTTACGTTTAATTCTTCTTTTACTATGTCTGAATAATAATCTGGCAATGTATCTACTGAAATTAGCATTTCTGATAATGGTTGTCTATTTTTAATATTTGCAGAATTTCTTGCGCTTCTTCCTAATTTTACAATTTTATATGCTAAGTCCATTTCTTTTTCTAGTTCTGGATTTATAGCTATTTTATCCACTTCTGGCCATAAGCATAAATGTACACTTTCAGGCGCATTTTTGTCTAATCCAACTACTAGATTTTGATAGATTTCTTCTGTTACAAATGGTACAAATGGTGCTGATATTTTTACTAATGTTGTTAATACTTTGTATAATGTTACATATGCTCCTATTTTTTCGTCATTTAATTCTTGAGCCCAAAATCTTTCTCTATTTCTACGTACATACCAGTTTGAAAGTTCGTCTGTAAAGTCTTCAATTGCTAGTGCTGCTGATATAATATCATATTCTTCTAGTTTTTTGTCAACTTCTTCAACTAATGTATTTAACTTAGAAATTATCCATTTATCCATAATATTTGTAAGTTTGAAATCACTATAATTTAATGGATTAAATTTGTCTATTTCTGCATATAGAACATAGAATGAGTATACGTTCCATAATGTTGATATAAATCCCCTTTGTGTTTCTTGTACATTGTTTATACCAAGTCTTGTTGGAAGCCAAGGCGCTGAACAAGTATAGAAATGCCATCTTGTTGCATCTGCTCCTATTGTGTCTAATAATGTCATTGGGTCTACACCATTTTTCTTTGACTTAGACATTTTTTGTCCTTTTTCGTCTAATACGTGTCCTAAAACTATACAGTTTTCAAATGGAGTTCTTCCAAATAATGCTGTTCCTATTGCTGTTAATGTGTAGAACCATCCTCTTGTTTGGTCAATTGCTTCTGATATAAATCCTGCTGGGAAATTTTTATCAAACATTTCTTTATTTTCAAATGGATAATGCCATTGTGCAAAAGGCATTGAACCAGAATCAAACCAACAGTCTATAACTTCTTTTGCTCTGTGCATTTCTTTGCCACATTTTGGACATTTTAAATGTACATTGTCTATATATGGTTTATGTAATTCTATATCATCTGGACATTCAATTGCTTTTTGTTTTAATTCTTTAATTGAACCAATACATTCTTTGTGTCCACATTCTTCGTCTTCGCAAGTCCATACAGGTAGTGGTGTTCCCCAATATCTGTCTCTTGAAATTCCCCAGTCAATTACATTCTCTAAGAATTTTCCGAATCTTCCTGTTCTTATTGTATCAGGATACCAATTAACTTTATTGTTGTTTGCAACTAATTCATCTCTTAGTTTGCTCATTGCAACAAACCAACTCTCCTTTGGATAGTAAAGTAGTGGTGTGTCACATCTCCAACAATGTGGATATGAGTGTAAGTGTTTTTCTTTGCTAAATAGCTTGTTCTCTTCTTTTAACCATTTACAAATATCTTCGTTACAGTCTCTTACAAATCTTCCTGCCCAAGGCTCTACATCTGCTACAAATTTTCCAGATTTATCAACTAAATTAATAAATGTAATTCCATTTAATTTTGCAACTAAACTGTCGTCTTCTCCATATGCAGGTGCAATATGAACAATTCCTGTACCATCTGTTAATGTTACGTAATCTCCGTGAATTACTTCAAATGCTTTTCCTTCAACTTCTCCAAAAGGCATTAATCTTTCATATTTTGTACCTAGTAACTCTTCACCTTTGAATGTTTTTACTAACTCATATGGTGTCTCTTTTAGCACTGTATCAATTAAATCTTTTGCTAATATGTAATTTTCATATACTGGCTCATCATCTGTTCCAATATTTGCTTTAACTTCTGCATATTCATAAGCTTTATTAACACAAAGAGCTAAGTTTGAAGGCAATGTCCATGGTGTTGTTGTCCAAGCTAGAATATATTTATCTTCACCAACAACTTTGAATTTTGCAATACAAGTTAAGTCTTTTACATCTTTATAACCTTGCGCAACCTCGTGTGAAGATAAGGCTGTTCCACATCTAGGACAATATGGCATAACTTTGTGACCTTCATATAACAAACCTTTTTCCCACATTTGTTTCAAAGCCCACCATACAGACTCTATATAATCATTATGATATGTAACATATGGATTTTCCATATCAACCCAATATCCAACCTTTTCTGTCATCTCTTCCCATTTGTGAACATATGTAAATACACTTTCTTTACATTGTTTAACAAAATCTTCTACTCCATATTCTTCTATTTGTTCTTTTCCAGAAATACCTAGTTTTTTCTCGATTTCAAGCTCAACTGGTAGTCCATGTGTATCCCATCCTGCTTTACGTATTACATGATATCCTTTCATTACTTTGTATCTTGGGATAATATCTTTTATAACTCTTGTTTCAATATGCCCAACATGTGGCATTCCATTTGCTGTTGGAGGGCCATCATAAAATGTAAAATATCTTTTCCCTTCATTCATAGCAAAGTTCTTTTTAATTATGTCTTTCTCTTTCCATTGTTTCGCAACTTCTCTCTCGATTCCCACAAAACCTTCTTGTGGTAATTCTACTTTTTTGTACATAAAAATTCCTCCTTTTAACATCAAAAAATCTCTTCATCCTGCTTATTTAGGACGAAAAGATTTTATTTCCGCGGTACCACCTAAGTTAGAGTAAATTTGTTTTTTTATTTACTCTCTCTTTGTTATCTTTAACGCAGATTTACGGCTAATTTACTGTTGTTTCAATTTAGCGACAAACTAAGGTGATAACAAATAATTTTTACCTGCCAAATTTTCACCAGTCTTTGGCTCTCTGTGAGTTATTGTATTATTTGTGTTGTCCTTGTTATTGTTTTTTCAATATTGCTTTATATTATATCACATTTATTTAGTTTTGCAAGAGCTTTTGATTAACTTTTTGCATTTCGCAAAACTTTTTGGGACAGGTCAAAAAAGTTTTGATGTTTTTGGGGGCGGAGCCAAAAACATCGATTTTTTGAAAGAGATGTGTCCCAAAATGGACAAAATGTCCAAAAGGAAACGTCCCCAAATGTCCCAAATTTCCTTATTCTGTTCTTAATGCCACAACTGGGTCTTTCTTGCTAGCCATTTTAGAAGGAACTAGCCCTGCAATTATAGTAAGGAACATACTAATTAGAACTAAAACAACCCCAGCAACTGGTGGAACCATAGTTTTAACAGCAACACCTGTTATCGCATAAATTCCACTATTAATTGGTATCGTAAGCAACATTGTAATTCCTATTCCTAATAATCCAGATATAAAACCTATTATAAAAGTTTCTGCATTAAATACTCTCGAAATGTCCTTTTTAGAAGCACCAATTGCTCTTAAAATTCCTATTTCCTTAGTTCTCTCTAAAACTGATATATAAGTTATAATTCCAATCATAATTGATGATACAATAAGTGATATTGCAACAAATGCAATTAGCACATAACTTATAATATCTACAATTTGACTTACAGACTTCATCATAATTCCTACTAAATCAGTATAATTTATTACATTTTCTTCTTTACCTTCATCTCTTTGTTTTTGATTATACTCTTCTATCGCTGTTGATATTTTTTCTTTTGCCTCGAAGTTTTTTGGATATATACTAATTGATGTTGGCTTATCTAAATCAATTGCACCTAATTTTTCTAAATTTTTCTCATAGCTTGCATTTTTATTTTCTGTATATGCTTCCATCATTTGAGCTATTTGTTCACTACTTAGCCTACTCATTGCCATTTTTTGTTCATTTGATAATGAATTATAGTCAAAATTTGCATTTCTTTCTTCATCTGTTGGGAATTTCAACCCTGAAAATACGTTTATTTCTTTGTTTTCGTTTTGTTCTTTTACTATCTCAGCATCATTTGATTTATTAATAACATATTCTTCTAGTTCTTTTAAATATCCAATTCCACCTGCCATTGACGCTGCAACTGTTTGGTCATTTTGTCTTATAATTCCTACAACTTTGATTTCTTCCGCTTCACCTAATCTGTTTTTCATATATTCGTCATCATCACTTTTATCTAGCCACACGCCATTTTCCTTTTGATAATAATCAGAATTTAGAATTAGTTTAAACGATAAATCTAATAGTTCTTCATAAGTATAGCTTGTTTGCTCTTCTTCTGAAATCTCTTCACCCTTTTGAACTGCATTCCATTTTTTCTCTAACTCTTTTTGGTCTTTTAGTCCTAATGCATATAAAGTATAATCGCTTATTTCATTATCCTCAGTAGCAATTAAAACCACCTCATTATAATTTTTAGGCCAACTTCCTGCTAATAAATCATATTGTGAATGTAGTAAAGTTTCATTATCTAACATCTTTGTCCATACATCTGTATTACTTGCCATTTGCATTGTAGAATTTCCAGACATCATTGAATACATTGAAGAATTGTTCCTTGCTTCTAACATCTCTCCCATTCCAAGTGCATTCATAACAGTACTTGGATTAACTCTAACAATGCCATTTTCTGTGTCTTCCTTATATAAATTCATATTTAAATTATAATTGTATTGAATTGCATTGCTGTTTTCTGTTATTCCATTATTTCCTTCTTTAATATACTTTCTAAGTTCTGTTAAATTATTATTCTCCACCTTGTTAGAAAGTGTTGTAATCATTTCTCCCATTATATCTGAAGAATAGATTTTTCTGTCTTCATAATTTGATGTATCACTATTTGTTTGACCCATCATAGCTTCCATCATACTTGACATATCAATTGTTGATTCTTCTATACTAATTGGATATGATGATAGTGTGTCTTCTTCAACTTTGTTTATGTAATTTTGTACACCTGTTGATATTGCAAGTATCAGAGCTATTCCTATAATTCCAATTGACCCTGCAAATGATGTTAATAATGTTCTTCCTTTTTTGGTCATTAGGTTATTTAGGCTTAGTCTTAATGCTGTGAAAAACTTCATTGATGTAAATCTTACTTTCTCTTTATTTGATTTCTTTTCCTCTGTTTCGTATGGATTAGAGTCATCTGTTATTTTACCATCTAGTATCTTTATAATCCTGCTAGAATACTTCTCTGCTAAATCCGGATTATGAGTAACCATTATAATCAATTTATCTTTAGAAATCTTCTTCAAAATCTCCATTACCTGCACACTTGTCTTTGTATCCAATGCACCTGTTGGCTCATCTGCCAAAATAATATCAGGATTATTTACCAATGCCCTTGCTATTGCAACTCTTTGCATTTGCCCACCTGACAATTGATTTGGCTTTTTATTAATTTGCTCTTTTAATCCTACATCTTCCAAAGCCTTTATAGCCCTTGCTCTTCTCTCTTTTTTAGACACCCCTGAAATTGTTAGTGCCAATTCCACATTTGATAGTATTGTTTGATGTGGTATTAGATTGTAACTTTGGAACACAAAACCGATACTGTGATTTCTATATGTATCCCAATCTCTATCCTTAAAGTCTTTTGTAGACTTACCATTAATTATTAAATCTCCACTTGTATATCTATCTAACCCACCTATTATATTTAATAGTGTTGTCTTCCCACATCCACTTTGCCCTAATATAGACACAAACTCAGATTCCCTAAATTGTATGTCTATACCTTTTAAAGCCTCTACTTTTTCATCTCCACTTATGTACGTCTTGGTTATATTTTTTAATTTTAACATTATTTTCCTCCTTTTCCTGCCACTGGGGACGGACCTTTTTGGCAGATTCCTGCCATTGGGGACGGACCTTTTTGGCAATTTTTTGCCAAAGGGGACACTCCTTTAATCTCTACGTTCTAAGGCTTTATTTAACATATCCAGTATTCCGCCTTTAAATCCTATATATACGTTCTTATTCCCATTTAATTTATTGCATTTTAAAATTGTGTATTCTGGATATAAATATTCTATGCTCCCACCATCTTTATATTCTCTGGCTTCACATATTCCATTTGCTTTATCTTTTTTAGCTTGCTCTAATATGTCTTCTACACTTATAACGTTTTGCTCTAATGCATTTTTTAGTTCATATACCATATCTTTCTCTATTATGATTGTCACGTTTCCACCAAAAGTATATATTCCTTTTGCCATTTCTTCTATTCCTAGGTCTTTCCTTTGACTATAATTTATCTCAAATTCTTTATTGTGTTCGTTGTCAATATTTTGATTGTTTTCTGGTATGTTGTTTTGAATTGTTTCTGCCTGCTTTTGCCCTTTTATTTTTATTTGGGTAGTGTAGATTACTACTCCTGTGGTTAATAGTAATATGATTATTGCTATTATTAATATTTTGTGTTGCTTTTTCATTTTTTATTTTCTCCTTTTTTTCTATTTATATCATATTAAGAAGTTATTTGCAAATACAAGAAAAGTGGCTTTGCCACCTTTTCTTCTCGCCGATTCGAGTTTTCGAATGTAATGAGAAAATCTCGAAGGCAATAGCGATTGTAGCATTTTATGTTATAGGAAAGGAGAACTTTCCTATAACATAAAAAAGCAATCATGTCATTTTTGACTAATTGCTTTTTGGTACCGGTGGTGGGACTCGAACCCACATGGTTTCCCGCACGATTTTGAGTCGTGTGCGTCTACCAATTCCGCCACACCGGCAAATATAATGTGTACCAATACATATTAGCACACATTAATAAAAAAGTCCACAACTTTTCAAAAAAATTTCACAAAAATCCCAAATTTGAAACCTTACGTCAAGAACATCCGTCCCTCTTGGCAGAAACCTGCCAAGAAGAACCGTCCCCTTTGGCAGGAATCTGCCAAAAAGGTCCGTCCCCGGTGGCAATTTAAGCATCAAACTCAAATACATTAACAGTTTTGACACTTACATCAGAGAAGTCATCAGTCTCATCTTCAAAGTCAAGGATTCTAAAAGTGGATTTACTGTTTAAGCTTAAATTTAGTTTTGAAGTGTCCACCAAAATTTTTGTGGAGATGTCTTGGCCAACTGGCAATGTTTTGTTTTGGTTGTCATAGAAGATGCAATTTGTAAAGCTGACTGCGTTTGAGCCTTGTGGTAAGTTTATTTTGTAAAAGTTTATTTTTTTACTTTTCTTTTTTACTGCTTCTTGCATTTCTTCTTCCGGGTTTATGTTGAATACGTTTATTTGTCTATCGTCTAATTTGTCGTCTAATACTGCTTTATATACTGGTATTTCTTCTGTTGTGTTTACTTTGCTTACTGCTTCTTTTATGCTAGATATTATTTTTTCTAGTGTCATTTTAAAGCCTAGTTGTTTTGTGTTTTTATTTATTTCTAGTATATTAAATCTGTCTTTTGGTAATTCTCTATGTTTTTTGTTTTTTATTTTTGATATTTTTGTGCTGTCTTGGAATGTCCCACCAAATATGTCAAATTCTTCGTCTGTTAAAGTTTTTTCTTGAACAGCTTCTTTTTTCAGCTCTTTTAGTTTGTTTTCTATGTCTTTTGGTAAAAATTCATTTATTTTAATTTTGTTTAGCAAGTTTACAATATTTGTTGATGTTATAAATACACTGTCTGTTTCATCTTTATTTAGGACTTTCCTTTGTAGTTCGTCCATATTTCTACCGAATTTTTCTAGGTCTTCTTCATAGTCAAATGTTTTTGTTATTTTTTTTGTTATGTTTAGTTCTTCTGCTTCTCCTTCTGGTAATGATGCTATTTCGTCTTTGTTGCTATATTTCCAGAATTCAAATATACTTTTTTTGTGGTTGTCTATTTCTTGTATAAAAGCTGCTGCATTTTCGATTTTCTTTTGCATATTTTTATGTTTCAATTTTAGGCTATTGATGTCCATAACTAAGTTTTTTAGTTCGTGTTCTTTTGCTTCTATACTTTTATATAATTCTATTAGTTCTTCAATTGTATATTTTGATTTTTTTCTTCTTTTAGTTGGTACATTTAATTCTTCTTCATTTTGTGCATTAATTCCTGTTTCGTCAATTTCTTCCACTTCTTCCAAGTGTTCTTGTTCTTTTTTGTTTTTATTCTTTTTGCCACTATATTTAAAGTAGTATTTAAATCTACCGAAAAATGTTTTTTTACATTCTAAAAATGTTGATATTTGCTTTTCTTTCGCTAAATATTCATATTCTTGTGCTGCAATTTCTATTTTTAATTGATTTAGTTTTTCTTTGCTTGTTTCAATTAAGTCTTCTGTTTGTTTTTGTCTTTCTTCTCCATTATGATATTGTTCTTTTAGCCACTGGGCTATATCTACATATTCTATTTTTTCGTCTTCTAAATAGAATTCGATTTCACCATTTTTAGAGATATTTGTTCTAAATGTAAAGTATGATGCTAATTCTGTTTGTAATATGAACATTGCTTTTAGTAGTTTATAAAATTTAATTGCTTCTTCTTCGTTTTCTAATGTTATTTTATATTGGCTTTTTACTTTTTGATATATTTCTGTTTCTCCTACTATTTGTATAGTCAAATTGTCATTTTTGTCATATACTTCATATACTAATGGCCAACTTTTTGTAAATAGCCATAAGTAGTTTTCTATATCTTCAAGTTCTGATTTTTTTAAATATGTATTGCTACATTCTACATTTTTTATTGGGACAAATATTTTTGTTGCTCTCTTTTTTTCTAATTGTTTTTTTAACAAGAAGAAAAATGCTGAGTAGTTTGTATCTTCTGTTGATACTATCATAAAATATTTGTCTGTATTTTCAGAATAGTAAATTTGCCATAAATAGTTGCTTTCATATTTTACTTTAAATGGTATTTTTTTATTTAAATTTTCTTGCTCTTTTTCTAGTTTTTCTACTTCTTCTATGCTAAATTCATTTAGCATTTTTAAAAAAGTTGTATATTTAATAATGTTTTCTTCTGTTTTGTTATCTAGATAATCTACTAGTGGACTTGATTTTTTATACTTTTCTTCAATATCGTCTAGTCTATTTGTTGGTGATAATAATATTTGTATATCTTTAATTGGTATATATCTATATTGTCTATGTTGATTTTGTCTGTAAGTCTTTGATATTCTATATTCTAAATCATCATCTTTTTTTAGAATTCTTGGTATTTTATCTAAATCTAATCCTAGATATTCTAATTTATCTTGTATTGCATTTTCCTTTGGCAAGTTTCCTACTCCTTCCTATTTTAAATTATTTTATTATGTCATAAAAATTTTTAAATTCATATCCTTGTTCTCTCAAATATGAAATTATATGTGGCAAAGTTTCTGCTGTTACCCTTTTTGCAGGTGCATCATGCATTAATATTACTACACTATTTTTACTTCCTACTGTTTCTTGCAATCTTGCAAGTTCAAATTCAGGTGAAAGGTTATTTGTTTCTGCATCTCCATTTAATGCGTTCCAATCAACACATAGAATGTCATTTTGAGATAATAATTCTTTTGCTTGACTTTTTATTTCTGCATATTTTCCACCTACAAGTCCACCTGGGAACCTGAATAAATGTGAATTATATTCAGGTACTCCCAAAGTAGCTCTTATTATTTCCATACTTTGGTTATATTCGTTTAGAACCGCTTCTGGCGAAGAATATATTTGTGAGTATATATGTGAATACCCATGACTTGCTATAAAATGTCCTTTTTCATATATTGTTTTTGTCATTTCTGGCATTTGTTCCACCCTAGAACCTAGTACAAAAAATGTTGCTTTTATATTTTCTTTTTCTAATATATCAAGTATTTGCGGTGTAACTGTTGATGGTCCGTCATCAAATGTCAAAAATGCTCTTTTTGTTTCAGATTTATATATACTAGAAATGTTTTGCCTTCCTTCTTCTGTCAGCTTAGGTATCTTTTCTTGTCTTTTTCGTTCTACTTCTTCCAAAATTTTTGCTTGCTTTTCTTGTTCTTGTAGTTCTAATGCTTTTAGCTCTCTTTCATAACCGTTTAAATGTCTTATATTCATTAATTGTTATAATTATATAGTGTGTAGTTATTAAAGCACATACTGTTGATATTATTATTAATATTATAAAAAAAATCTTTTTTAAATTTATTTTCCCTTTGGTCTCGATTTTATAAATATTTACAGGATATTTACTATCATTTACCATATTTTTTACATCCCTTTTACTTCGTTTTATATCTCGTCTTATTATCTCTATCTTAGCTTTTAGCCTTTATTTTTTCATTACTTCTTTTAAAAATTCTATTTCTTCTTCTACATTTAGTCTCATAAATATTGGCTCGCCTTTTTCTATGACTTTTGCATTTTCTATTTTGTCATATGATTGTAAACTTTCCCAAGTTTTTAAGCTTTCATCTTGTATTCCTATTTGCCTCAAAATATTTTCTGATGTATGTTCCATAAATGGTTTTATCAGAATTGCAATTTTTCTTAAATTTTCAATTAAATGATACATTGATGATTGCAACTTTTCTTTTTGTTCTTCGTCTTTTGCTAATTGCCATGGCATTGTTTCATCTATATATTTGTTTGTTCTTGAAACTATTGTCCATATTTCTTGTAGTGCATTTGATATTTCGTATTCTCCCATTTTAGCTTCAAATCTACTGATTTGTTCTAATGTGAATTGTTCAAATTCTTTGTCTACTTCATTTGGTGTTCCATTATATTTTGGAACAATTCCACCAAAGTATTTGTTCACCATTGATACTGTTCTGTTTAATAAATTGCTTAAATCATTACATAAATCGCAATTATATCTTTCTACAAATTCTTCTGGTGTAAATACTCCGTCTTGTGATACTGGTACAACTTTTAATATAAAATATTTTGTTGCGTCTAATCCATATCTGTCTATTAGTGTTTCTGGATATATTACATTTCCTTTTGATTTTGACATTTTTCCGTCTTTCATCATTATCCAGTTGTGCACTAATATTGTTTTTGGAAGTGGTAAATCTAATGCCATTAAGAATATTGGCCAATATATTAAGTGGAATCTTGCTATATCTTTTCCAACTACTTGTAAATCTGCTGGCCAGTATTTTTTGAATAATGTATCATCTTCTGATAAATAACCTAATGCTGTTAAATAGTTTGTTAATGCGTCTACCCATACATAAATTACGTGTTTTGGGTCTTTTAAGACTTTTATTCCCCAGTCAAATGATGTTCTTGTTACACATAGGTCTTCTAATCCTGGTTTTATAAAATTGTTTATCATTTCGTTTTTTCTATATGCTGGTTTTATAAAGTCTGGGTGTTCTTCATAATATTTTAAAAGTCTGTCTGCATATTTTTTCATATTGAAGAAATATGATTCCTCTTTCATTAGTTTTACTTCTCTTCCACAGTCTGGACATTTTCCGTCTACTAATTGTGTTTCTGTAAAAAATGTTTCACAAGGTACACAGTACCAACCTTCGTATTCTCCTTTGTAGATGTCTCCTTGTTCCATAAAACGATCAAATATTTTTTGTACGGCTTTTGTGTGTCTTTCTTCTGTTGTTTGAATATAATCATCATATTCTATTTCCATTTTTGCCCATAATTCTTTTGCTTCTTTTGCTATTTCATCTACATATTGTTTTGGTGTTTTTCCCGCTTGTTCTGCTTTTTCTTGTATTTTTTGTCCATGTTCGTCTGAACCTGTTAGCATATATGTGTCTTTTCCTTTTAATTTTTCGTATTTTTTTATGCTGTCTGTTACAACTTCTGTATATGCTGTTCCTATGTGATATTTACCACTTGGGTAGTAAATTGGGGTTGTTATATAAAATTTATTACTCATCTGCTTTTCATCTCCTTTTTTCATACAGATATATTACCACTTTTTTACCAAAATATCAAGAAAAAGAAACCATTTTATGCAATAGAAGCTCATTTTATTTTCTTTTGCCTGATTAGTTTCTTTTTTCTTATTCCTTATTCATCTTTTGTTGTATTTACTTTGAATAATTTAAATATTTCAACTATTACTAGTGGGGCTAAAATTAGTCCTACTAATTCCAAAACATTTTGTGTTGGTAATACTGGTATACTAAATATTGTTCTTAATCCTGGTATTGCTAAAATTACAAACATTAATGCTGCTGATGCTACCACTGCCCAAATTAGTTTTGTATTATTAAATACCTTTGTTTTAAATATTGATTTTTTATTATTTCTTATATTAAATACATGTACCAATTCTGATAATGCTAATGTTACAAATGCCATTGTTTGACCTACTTCTATTTTAGATTGGTCTAGTGTTAATCCATCTATTGGAGTTGTTGTTGTACCTAGTCCTATCGCAAATGCTGCAAGCGTTAGAAGTCCTATCATTGCTCCTTGGTATATTACCCTCCAAGTCATTCCTTTTGTAAATACTCCTTGATTTGGTTTTGCTGGTTTTCTTTGCATTATATCACTATTTGCTGGGTCAAATGCTAATGCTAGTGCTGGTAATGAGTCTGTTACTAAGTTTATCCATAATATATGAATTGGCAATAATATTTCTAAATGTGTTATGTCTGTTATTCCAAACCATTTTGCAAATACTGGTGTTAGTAATGTTGCTAAGAATAATACAACTATTTCCCCTACATTGCTTGATAGTAAAAATTGTATTACTTTTAAGATATTGTCATATATTCTTCTTCCTTCTTCTACTGCTGATACGATTGTTGCAAAATTATCATCTGTTAAGATTACATCTGCTGCTTCTTTGGCTACATCTGTTCCTACAATTCCCATTGCACAGCCTATATCTGCTGTTTTTAAGGCCGGGCTGTCATTTACTCCGTCTCCTGTCATTGCTACTATTTCGCCATTTTTTTGCCATGCTTTTACTATTCTAACTTTGTGCTCTGGTGATACCCTTGCATATACAGAATACTTTCTGACATTTTTTTGTAATTCTTCATCTGTCATTTTTTCTAATTCTGCACCTGTTATTGCCTCATCTTCATTTTCTAAAATTCCTAATTTTTTTGCTATTGCTGTTGCAGTAATTTTGTGGTCACCTGTAATCATAACAGTTTTTATTCCTGCTGTTTTACATTTTTCAACTGCAACTTTTGCTTCTTCTCTTGCTGGGTCTATCATTCCGACCATTCCAACAAATATTAAGTTACTTTCGATATTTTCCATTTCTTCTTTTGTTGGTTTATGGTCTAATTCTTTATATGCACATCCTAGTACCCTTAGTGCCTCTTTTGCCATTTCTTCGTTGTGTTCTCTTATTTTATTTATATAACTTCCTAGGTCTTCATTTATTTTTCCATTAATTTCATATGATGTACATCTTGATAATAATTCGTCTATTCCACCTTTTGTATAAACAATATATTTTCCGTCTTGTTCATTTACAGTTGTCATTAGTTTTCTATCTGAGTCAAATGGCACTTCTTCTATTCTTGGTGTTCTGTCATAAATACTTGGGTCAAAATCTAACTTAAACGCCATATCAACTAAGGCTGTCTCTGTTGGGTCTCCTGTTAAAGTTCCGTCATTTGATATTTTTGTATCATTACATAGCATATTTGCATATACTAATTTTTTTAACTGTGCGTCTATCTCGTTTTCTTTGATATTGCTTAATTCTCTTACTCCATTGTTCCAAAATACCTTTTCAACTGTCATTTTGTTTTGTGTTAATGTTCCAGTTTTATCAGAACATATAACAGTTGCACTTCCTAGAGTTTCAACTGCTGGCAATTTTTTTACAATCGCATTTTTCTTGACCATTTTTTGCACACCAATTGCTAAAACTATTGTTGAAACTGCAACCAAACCTTCTGGAATTGCTGCAACTGCTAAGCTTACAGCTGTCATAAACATATGAATTGGTTCTTTTCCTTGAATTAGCCCAATTATAAATATGAATACACAAATTGCTAATGCTGCTATTCCCAAAGTTTTACCTAATTTATTTAACTTATCTTGAAGTGGTGTGGTTTGTTCTTCTGTACTATCAAGCATACCTGCTATTTTTCCAACCTCAGTCTCCATTCCTGTTGCAACAACTATACCTTTTCCTCTGCCATATGTTACTAGGCTAGAAGAAAATAGCATATTCACTCTATCCCCAAGTCCAACTTCGCTATCTTTAATTACATCTGTATTTTTCTCAACTGGCACAGACTCTCCTGTTAAAGATGCCTCTTGTGATTTTAAATTTACAGCTTCAATTACCCTTAAATCTGCTGGGATATAATCACCTGTATCTAAAACAACCACATCCCCTGGAACTAAATCTTTTGCTGGAACAACAGTTATCTCTCCATTTCTAATAACCTTTGCCGCATGGTCTGTCAACTTTTGCAAAGCCTCCAAAGACTTTTCCGCCTTTGCCTCTTGGGTTACTCCTATAATTGCATTTACAATTACAACAATCAAAATAATTATAGTATCTGTAACCCCTTCTCCTTCAGCAATTCCTACTGCTCCTGAAACAATTGCAGCAATTATCAAGACAATTATTGAAAAATCCTTAAACTGCTCCAATAGCTTTTGGGCAAGTGACTTCTTCTTTTTTGCTTTTAATTGATTTAAACCATATTTCTCTCTTCTTTTTTGAACTTCTTCACTTTCTAAGCCTTTTGCTACATCTGTGTTTAGTTCTTTTTCTACTTCACTTATTTTTTTGCTGAACCATTTTGCTTCTTTTTGCTTGTTTTCCAAACTTACCACTCCTTATTTCTATTTTTAACAAATTTTACTAAAATTATGCTACTCTTTTTGGGTTTTGGGTGTTTTTAAGGTCTGTCCCCAAAAACACCCTTGGCTTAAAAATCAAAAAAGACTTTTAAAAGGATTTTCTGTTTCCTTTTAAAAGTCTCGCTTACTATTTTTATAGCTTACTAACCAGATACTCTTTTGTATCGCGACTGTTGATTAATAATTGAAAGCTACTCCCTTTTAATTTTAGTTTTTTGTTGTTCTTATTTTATATCTTTTTGGATTGTGTTGTCAAGTGTTTTTTTACTATTCTCCATTTTTAACACATTCTCTAAAATAACCTTATCTCCTTCTAAAAAAGCTTGTAGCATAACTATATCTCCAATAGCAAAATCCCTATAAATCAAATCTGCCATTTCATCATATGCACGCACTTCCAACTGTATTGATTTAACTATGTTGCTATTTCTAAATCCTTCTTCTGTCTTTAATAGAAACATTGCCTTTGATATCAATTTTTTACTATTAAAAAAGAAGTTAAATTCAATATCTGAAATAATCGTTCCAGATAGATAACATACATTTATATTTGTTTTCATAATTTAATATTCTTTCATATTTAACCTATTTTAGACTACTATAAATTCGAAATTTCTACTAATACCTTGTCTATGATTCATATTTACCAATTAAGGATGGAGTAAACCCCTTTAATATCTAATATTTCGCTGTACATATTCCTTAAAATACATAATCTGGAATAATACTAGAGCACAGGGCGGAAGCCAATGTTGATGTTGTACCCAGTAGTGGAATTGTTGCCGTTGCGGTTAGACACAGGGTTGTTGCTACCGTTGTTGTTGAAACTACCCCCACGAAGAACAGCTCCACAAAGCCTTTGATTTACCCCAATTCTTTTTCTTCATTTTCAAAATAGCAGTTTACAAAATTGTATTTGTCTGCATATTTCATATATCCAAAAAATCCACATAAATGCCTTTTGGCATCTTTTGAAGTCATTTCTCCATTTTTTATTTTGTTTTTCATTATTTTTATTACTTTTCTTATTCGCTTTTTCCCTTTGGTTCTAAGTTTCATTCTATATTCGTTTATTTTATATCCACAAAAGTTGACACCTTGGTTTGATTTAAATATATTTGTTTTTGAATTAAATTCTAGACCTAATTCTTCATCTATAAATTGTGTTAACTTTGTTTTTACTTCTTTTAGTTCTTTTTTATCTTTCATTAAAATTATGCTATCATCCATGTATCTATAGTAATGTTTTACTTTTAATTTATTTTTTATGTATTGGTCTGCTTCATTATAATATATATTTGCAAAAATTTGACTTGTTAAATTTCCGTATTGGTATTCCCTTTTCTTCTTTTTTTGAATATATTATTTCGTGCAAAAGCCATACTAAATTTTCATCTTTTACTTTTCGTTTTAAAATTTCAAACAATTTGTTTTTGTTAATATTTGCAAAGTATTTTGCAATGTCCATTTTTAATATATAATATTCACCATATTGTTTTTTGCATTTCTTCATAGCTTTTTGGACATCTAGTGCAGCTCTGTGCATTCCTTTCCCTTTGATACATGCATAAGAATTATCAATAAACTGTGGTACGAAATATTTTTCAAGAAAGCTATCTACGCACCACCTGTGTACAATTCTATCCATATAGCAAGAGGCTTCTATTTTTCTAAGTTTGGGTTCTGTGACATAAAATTCTGTATAGCCTCCATGCTTATATGTTTTTGTTTTTAATTTTTCGTATAGCCACTGTATGTATTCTTCTTGTTTGAAGTTGAATTTTATAACATTTTTTCTGTTTGTTTTGCCTTTTTGACTTTTTTTATGTGCTTTCATTAAGTTTTCATATGTCAAATATTTATAATATACATTCTTAACTGTTTTTGGCATAATATTTTATCAGTCCCCCTAAAATTGATCCTGTTTCAGCTATTAATGTGTTCATGACATATTCGAACTTTTTATTGTCAATCCATTTACATTTTTTCATCAATCTCAGCAATGCTCTTTGTATGTTTAATCCTGCGTCTATTCTGTTCAAATAATATATTCTTTCTTTTGGTGTTGCTTTTGGTATGAACATTATATTTCTGAATGTTTCATACATTATGTTTTTGTATTCTGTACCAATACTGAATTTTTCTGTTCGTGGTAATTGTAACAATATTACTTCTAGCATATATTCCATATATCTTTCATATTTTGGAATTAGTGTTAGCTCTTTACTTTTTCTTTCATATGCTGATACTTCCATTGTTTATTCCTTTACCATTTTTTATTTATCTTTCATCTCTATACTTTCCAAATGAGAGCTTCCAGGCTTTCAGTGGTCAGTATTACCTTATGTAAAGCACAGGGCGGAAGCCAAAGTTGAAGTTGTACCCAGTAGTGGAATCGCCGCCGTGGCGGTGAGACACAGGGTAGTTGCTACCGTAGCTGCTGAAACTACCCCCACGAAGAACAGCAAACGTCGTTCCAGAACTTCCGTTTGCAGTAGTGTGATTTCCTGTTTCAGTAGTCCATTCCCACATATTTCCTGCCATGTCGTATATATTTTTTACTTTTGTTTCATCTGCTGCTCCTGTCGCAAGTTCTTTATATATATAATAATTATAATTTGTGTCATCATATGAATTTAATGCAAATTCATATTGGTCTCTTATTGATGCTGACAATGAAACATACCCTGATGTTATATTTCCTTTTTTATATTTTGTTGCAATTGTCCAATAATCACTTTTATTATTTGCTGCTCCTGTCGCATTTCTGCTTCCTAATCTATGTTCTGCATATAATGTATTTATTGCTATTTTGTTATTATTATAATAATTTCCATAGTTTGAACTGTCCATTCCTATTCCACTATATTTGCTATCACTTGCCATCCACTTTACAGCTGTATCCCATGCATAACTGTCTACTAAATTACTTGTTACTGATGTACTTGCTTTATACATATTTTCAGAAACTTTTTTAGCTTTTTCTTGTGATATATAATTCCAACTTTGTGTGTTTTTTTGCACTATTGGGCTCATACTTAATACAGCACTTGCATTCTTCTTTCCTTCTCTTTCATATGTTGCACCTTCACTATCTGCGTAAAAATCTGTGTCTCTTGGCACTCCTGCCTCATATCTTCCTATATAAAATCCACCGTATTTTGTTACACTTGCATAATTTCCACCATTATCTGACCAATCTGTTATTGTTTGTCCTGCATTTTCGTATCCTGATGGTACTGTTGTATAATACCATTGCTTGCTTTTATACTCCTCCCAATATGATGCTAATCCATGATTTCCTGCTCCATTATCATCTGTTTTTTCGTATGTTATTCCATTTGTTCCTGAACATGGTATCCATACAAATTGGTTTCCTTTTTGGGAATTGCTATCATCGTCTCCCATTTTGTCTGAGATTACTAGTCCTGTTGATGGTGTTCCTGTTACATAGTAAAATCCTGTTGGTATTACTGCTTTGTTTGTTTTGTCTTCTTTTTCTGTTATTACTGCTCTAACACTTTGTTCTTTTAATAATGTTTCTTCTAAACTTCCTTTTTCTGCATTTGCTAGTGTTATTTCTTCTAGATTGTTTTTTTCTAATGTTTGTTTCTCTTCTGTTCCACCTGTTATTTCGCTTAGTGTGTATTCTTTGTTTTTGTATGTTACTGTTCCTTTTGCTATGTTTGCTGTTATTCCGTCTTTTTTTCCTAGTTCTGTTAGTATGTATTCGTCTTCTTGCATATCTGTTGCACTTCCATAGTATTCTGACATTATTCCTAGTGCTTCTGTTTGCAAGTATTCTAAGTCTCCTGCTGCGTTTGTTTTTTCTTTTGCTTGTACTGCTTTTCCTAGTATTCCATTGTCTCCTGTTAATGTGCTTATTGCTACTCCGTGCTAGTATTAATAACACTATTATTGTGATTACTAGTGCTATTAAGGTAATTCCTTTGTTTTTTTGTTTTTTCATTTTTTAAAACTCCCTTCTTTTGTTTTGCATATATATTTTATATGTTTTTGGAGTTTATGTTAATAGATGATACGCACTTTTGTTTTATTTTTTTCGCTGGTGCAAAAAAAAACTGCAACTTTTAAACATATAATTTAAAAATTGCGGTTCTATTTATAATATCAATTATTTTATATAAAGCACAGGGCGGAAGCCAATGCTGACGTTGAACCCAGAAGTGGAAGAGTTGCCGTAGCGGCCAGACACAGGGCCGTCGCTACCATGGTAGTTGAAACTACCCCCACGAAGAACAGCAAATGTCGTTCCAGAACTTCCATTTGCAGTAGTATGGTTTCCTGTTTCAGTAGTCCATTCCCACATATTTCCTGCCATATCATATATATTTTTTACTTTTGTTTCATCTGCTGCTCCTGTTGCTAGTTCTTTATATATATAATAATTATAATTTGTGTCATCATATGAATTTAATGCAAATTCATATTGGTCTCTTATTGATGTTAACAATGTAATTCTTCCTGATGTCATATTTCCTTTTTTATATTTTGTCGCAAATGTCCAATAATCACTTTTATTATTTGCTACTCCTGTTGCATTTCTTCCTGCATATCTATGTAATGCATATAATGTATTTGCTGTTATTGAAGTATTGTCTAAATAATTTCCGTAATTTTTACTGTCCATTCCTATTCCACTATATTTACTATCACTTGCCATCCATTTTACAGCTGTATCCCATGCATAACTGTCTACTAAACTACTTGTTACTGATGTACTTGATTTATACATATTTTCTGATACTTTTTTAGCCTTTTCTTGTGATATATAATTCCAGCTTTGCGTGTCTTTTTGTACTATTGGACTCATATTTAACACTGCATCTGCATTTTTCTTTGCATTTGTATGATAAGTTGCACCTTCACTATCTGCGTAAAAATCTGTGTTTCTTGGCACTCCTGCCTCATATCTTCCTATATAAAATCCACCATATTTTGTTACACTTGCATAACTTCCACCATTATCTGACCAGCCTGTTATTGTTTCTCCTGTTGTTGTTGTTGTTGTATAATAATACTGCTTACTTTTATAATCTTCCCAATATGATGCTAGTCCATGATTTCCTGCTCCATTGTCATCTGTTTTTTCGTATGGTATTCCATTTGTTCCTGAACATGGTATCCATACAAATTGATTTCCCTTTTTAGAATTGTTGTCGTCATCTCCCATTTTGTCTGAGATTACTAGTCCTGTTGATGGTGTTCCTGTTACATAGTAAAATCCTGTTGGAATTACCGCTTTGTTTGTTTTGTCTTCTTTCTCTGTGATTATTGCTCTAACACTTTGTTCTTTTAATAATGTTTCTTCATTACTTCCTTTTTCAGCATTTGCTAATGTTATTTCTTCTAGACCATTCTTTTCTATCTGCTCTTTTTCTTGTGTTCCACCTGTTATTTCACTTAATGTGTATTCTTTATTTTTATATGTTACTGTTCCTTTTGCTATATTAGCTGTTATTCCATTTTTCTTTCCTAATTCTGTTAAAATATATTCATCTTCTTGCATACTTTTGTCACCTGTATAATATTCTGCCATTATTCCTAACACTTCTGTTTGTAAGTATTCTAAGTCTCCTGCTGCATTTGTCTTTTCTTTTGCTTGCGCTGCTTTTCCTAATATTCCATTATCTCCTGTTAATGTTGCTATTGTCACTCCGTGCTAATATTAATAATACTATAATTGTTATTACTAGCGCTATTAGTGTAATTCCTTTCTCATTTGTTTGTTTTCTCATTTTTTAAAACTCCCTTCTTTTGTTTTGCATTTATATCTTATACTTTATACATGAATTACGTCAACAAGTATCTCTTTGTTATCTTTTATAGTATTTACATTTTTTGTCTCTTTATTCACATTTATATTTTATAGTAGATGTCGCAAAACGTCAATATAGTAAAATAAAAAACTTGCTAAAAATGCTACAACTTGTTGTCTAAAAACATAATAAAACCACAATTTTCAAACACATAATTTAAAAATTGCGGTTTTCTTTATTGTATTAATTCGAATTATTATGCCATTTTTAGTTTTTGTAACTCTTTTTCGTCTATTTTAGTTATATCCATTATATCTTTATCACTCATTTGCTTTTGTATCATTTCTTTTACCATTTGTTTTATTGCTTTTGCTATTCCTAATTTCTCACCACGCTTTTCTCCTTCTTGTCTCCCTATTTCTCTTCCTTCTCTTTTTTCATCCTCTAGCCATTCAATAAAATATTTTTCAAATTTCATCTCTTTACTTCCTCCTTCTTCTTCTAATTTTTTAATATATTCTTTTCTTTCTTCTGGCATGATCTGAATCTATGTCAAGTTTTTGGACACAAAAGCGTGGAATTTTTACGCTGACATT